>JAWOBP010000085.1:0-32282 GCA_046484285.1 Polyangia bacterium | reverse complement strand
CTCGTCGGGATCCCACTGTTGGTTGGCCGGACACCTGACCCACTTCCTTCCCGTCTCCTCGTTTACGACCACGTACACCCCAGCTTGGTCGTCGTAGATCACCTCACCGCATTCACTGTCCTGCGAACAGTATGCAGTTGAACCAGCAACCACTATTGCATAAATAAAAGTAATAATATTTTTGTACATCTCACTTCACTCCACACACATTTTCATAGTTACATGTACGTCGTTTCCGGCATGATCCAGCCCCCTAAAACTACTTTCTGCAAAGATGGAAATTCCTCCCTGTTCGATCACAGTGCCCTTGTGCAAAACCAACTTTCCTTCCATGTTGACATTGTGAGGATCGTTATTGTGGATATTGTGTGGATCTGGCAATGGATACACCACCTTCCTCTCAATACCTCCGTTCTCATGACTTTCATTTTCTCTTCTCATCTTTATGCTAGGCCCCGTAATGCTGAAACTGTGAAACTCAGCCATTGTTTTCGATTCGTGCCAATATTTTTTTTCAAAAAACCAAGTCATATCATTCGAAACGGAAGTTCCTTCGTCCCATGGCCTCGAATACTCCATAAACCATGAAATATCCCAACCCTCTTCGTTGTATTTATCCATTTTCGCATCACCTAACAATAGTATATAGAAACTCGTGCTGCCGTCCGTCTCTTCTAGTAAGCATGCATATCCCCTGTCAATAATACATTCCACTGCACGGAAGCTCGAGCTGCAAGCGCCTTTCGACGAATTGTCATTCAATAAAATTTCTACTGACGTATTTGACAATTCTTCTTTCTTTATCCTTCTTTCAAAATATATTCTCGGTCTATCGTAGTCGCCGTTGACTTCTGGTCCTTCTATATCCTGCCCATATTGCTCATCGCTAGCTTCTGATCCATTTTCTTCTCCTTCCGGTGAGCAGCAGACCCATCCTGCAATTGCAATAACCACAACAATACACTTCTTCGTCCTTAGCATCATTATCCCCAATTCCCCTATTAATATATCCGATCTCCTTGTTTTTCAACCCATTTTTCTCAACCCAAAAATGCTCTTGCCTTCTTCATTTTGCAAAACCAAACTTATAATCCAATCTCATAACCCATTTATTTCAAAACCCATTAATCCCTCAGTCAAAGAATAACTGATATTTAATGACTCTACCGTATTATCTTGACCGTTTTCCTCAATAGAAACCTTCAAAACTGGGTCATATTGTTGATTATCTATGTTATTTCTATATACAATTTCTGACCACATTTGTCCATAGGAAAACATCCCGTATGATTCACTGCTCAGAATTGAGGCAATCTCATCTGCGGCGTCTTTTCTTTCCTTTACTTCCTTCTGTTCATCTAGAGAAAATGCGGGCCATTCTAACAGCATATAAAACATTTCCCCCTGCAATGAATAATCGATTTTCATACTTGATCCTTCTACAGTTATACCGTTGATTACCCTTCTGAAAACAACCTCTCTTGCTTCAACACGCGGCTCTTGAACAATCTCATTGCTTGATCCAATCATTGCACCGGCTATTCCAGTTGCTATAGCTACTTCTCTTTCTAAAATTGGCAACCCAATCTGTTCGTATGTATTTACTGCCTCATTCAATGCTTCACTATTACTAAAATAAGTATCCAAAATATCTATGTCAATGTTTGGTACATCTTTCATATAGCACCAATAACCTCGTTCAGAATCGAAAAAAACTTGTTCTTCACCAAACTCGTCCGAGTACACCTCTTTTTCTCCAACCATCTTTTCAAAAGCATAGTTATTATCTGTAACGTAATTGAGGAAGTCATTCCATTTTTCTATGTATGGTTCCTTAGAAATGTTTCCTGGAAGTGTGTTTATTCCCTCATCCCAAAAAGGCAATACACTTTCCAGTTTGCTACGAATCTGCTCATATCGCAAGCTACTGCTCTCGGCCAATGCTTCCGAATTGTTATTTTTTTCCATTTCATAACCATGTTTGCCGCAACCCGCAGCCACAGCCGCCACAGCCGAAACAAGAAACAAAATATTCAATATCAAAAAATCGTTTCTTTGGCACATATCACTTTTCCTTTCTTTTGGGAACTATATTTTTGCAATTTCCATCTAGTTGCATGTCAACTTGCCACCGTTCCATGGGTTGCAGTTGCAATAAAACAAGTACTTCGTGTAAAAATCATTTGCAGGCGGATCATCTATATAATATGATTCTCCGTAGTTCTCATAATTTGTTCTTGCTTGAGCATCAGCTTGGTCTTCCCCATGAACTATAGCCACCGGACATATATCGGTATTGCCCGTCCCCCCGTTCCACTCCTGGAAGTTGTGAATCCATGCATAAGAAACAGAACTCCCATTTGGCATAGCTTCATCAACAAAGTCTTCAACAGTATTTTCTGTCCAATAGCTTGTCCTTGCTTCTCCGTGAAAACCTCCAAAATGATGTAATCTCCCGCTTATTGCTTCATAAGGCCTGTTATCCCATACTAAATCCCATTGAGCACTATGGCACGAAAAGAAATGAGAATGCTCAGCATCATTGTCACCAACTTCAAACCAACCCGTATTGGAAAAACATTTGAAATCATTATCAGTATCGAT
The DNA here is from genome assembly GCA_046484285.1 of Polyangia bacterium. Taxonomy (GTDB): domain Bacteria; phylum Myxococcota_A; class Polyangia; order JAAYKL01; family JAAYKL01; genus CAZHCG01. Next base: position 29,678 of record JAWOBP010000085.1, on the reverse strand, counting down.
ATGTTCGCTAGAAAGTCGAAAATACCAGTGATCTTCATTGGACCAATAGTCGTGGACTTTGCCACCATGTCCCCATAGACTTGTAGCATCACCATCATCCAAATTATCATAATTATGATCTAAACCATTAAACCACTCATCAGAATCTGCAGTCTCACATGCCAAAATATATCCGTCATAGGTGGATGTAGACCAATAATCATCCATTCTGTTCTTCCAATATTTCGACTTTGTTTCGAAATTGCAACTACCGTCATGATCACCCGTGCAATCCTCATCAACATTGTCAAATTCCCACGCAAGGGTTCTCGCCTGTGCAGCCAACAAAACTAGTGAAAAAAACAAAATGAAAATCAAACAAAATACTGCCACAGAAACTTTCATATAATTATTCATTCTCTCCTCCTTTTTTTGTTCTTTTGGCAAACCTGTTTTCTTTCTTTTTCTTTCTCTCGATACTTTACCTCCTCCCTACCCCCATCATCCTCAAAGCAGTAAGGTACGATGAGAGGGCGTACGTAGTCTTCAAACCGAGCTTTTTCTTTACTCTTCCGAAGCTGTTGGAAACAACTGTATTGCTGCACCCCCGAGCTTGCGCCATGTCTTGCAGATCGGGAAAGCCCATCTTCAACCAGTTGTCAACGAGCTCCAACAAGCCGCCCTTCACCCCTTGGGAGACCAGAGTCGCCCTCCCGGAATCTCCAACCCCCTCTCCTTCGGGCAGCGGACCAGGTGTGTCGTCGAGCATGCGTCGCATCTCGCGACTGATGGCATCGCAGGGCTTGATCAGGTAGCCGTCGGCTCCGGCCTCCACGCAGCTCAACAATAGCTCGGGATTCTTGTCTCCGGTGAGCACCGAAATCGGGCGATCGTATCCCTTCCGGCGAATCTCACCCAGCAATTCGACTCCAGAAGCGTCGTCGCGACCCCTGAGATGTAGATCCAGAAGAACCGCGTCCTTGGACGAGTCGCTCTGCTCCAGCGCCTCTTCCGCAGTCGCGGCTCCGAAGACATCGAATCCTCCCCTCACGCGCAGGTCGCGTCCGACCACTCGCTGGATGGACGGGTCATCGTCCACCAGCAAGACGGTCTGCCGGTGATCAGATACCCCGCGACCAGGAGAATTCGTCTGCATGACCAAAATAGTAACAAGCCCGAATCCGAAATACAAGGCTTGTTTTTCATCTTTTCTAGGTATGCAAAAATACAGCGCTCTTGCAGCACAGGTGGCTGGTTCTGGAGAAAACCGAGCTCTCGACCGCTTCGGGCGCGGCTTTCCGCGTAGGGTAGCTGCTTGGGCTGTTGACCGTTGCTTTCTTCGGGGGATACCATCGGCGGCGTACAAGAGGAGATGACGATGTCCGAGAAATGCTCGCGAGGGACCGCAACCGCGGCGCTGCTCGTCTCGCTGGCGGCGCTGCTCGCGTCGGGCTGCGTCGATCGGAGCGTGCCCTACGAGACGATCGACCCCGAGCTCGACTACTCCGGCCGCTGCTCGGTGGCGGTGGCCGTGGTCGACATGCGCGAGCAGGTGCTGGACGGCGGCCGCTCCCCCGCGGTCGTCGGCGCGCTGCGCGTCGCGGGATCGCGGATGGCCGACCTGACCACCGGCGACGGGTCTCCGCTGGCCGACGCGATCGGCGAGGCGATCGCCGAATCGCTGCGCCGGGCCGGGTTCGAGGCGCCGCTCGTCGACAGCGAGCCCGGCGAGGATCGCGGCGAGCTGCTCGAGCGCGCGCGGGAGCTGAAGCCCGACTACGTCTGGCTGCTCGAGATCCGCGACTGGTGGAGCAGCGGCCGCGCGACCACCGCGCTGAGCTGGGAGCTGACGCTGACCGCGATCGACGCCTACGGCGCGGAAATCGCCGAGACGTCCGCGGCCGGAAAGACCCGCTGGAACGAGGACGGCGCCCGCGAGTCGGAGGGGGAGTCCTCCCCGGAGACCGACCCGGCCGCGACCCTCCACGATCAGCTCGTCGAGCTGCTGGAGCGCTCCGTCTCGAGACTGCTCAACGATCCGATCGTGCCGCGGCGCATGGAGCGCTTCCCGGACAAGGTCGCTCCCGAGGGAGGCGGCCCGCCCGCCGCCAGCGAGCCGCTCGAGCCCGCCGAGTCTTTCTCCGAGGACTAGTGCCTCGTCAACCCCACAATGTCGGGTCGGGCCGGCCCTCATCGACGATCCCTGCGTCACTCCTCCTCGAATTGGCACCGCCAGTCCTTCGTCGTCGTTCCTTGGCCTCGCCGATGATCTCTCGCCCCGTACCCGAAATCGTCGGGTTGACGAGGCACTAGCGCCGCGACGCTTTTGCCGGCCGGGCCGATCTCCGTGAAAAGACCTGTCCTCTCCGGCCGATTACCGGTAGGCTGCGTTGAAAATCGACCCCGAGAATCGGCGGATTCGCGCCTCGAACGCGACCCGCGGAAAGACAAGAGGCCAATGAACGAAATCAAACGAGCAATCAACGACTACCGCGCGATGCGCTGGCTGGTGCTCGTCATGGTCAGCGCGCTGATGTTCGCCACCTACTGGTTCCAGGACTTCATGTCCCCCTTGCAGACAATGATGCGCGAGACGTGGGGATTCTCCAACGCCGACTTCGGGGCGATCATCGGGCTGACCACGATCGCCAACATGTTCGGCGCGATCATCATAGGCGGCATGATCCTCGACCGCTTCGGCCCGCGGGTCTGCATCTTCATCTTCGGCGGAATGGCCGTGCTGGGAGGCGTGATCGCGACGATGGGTGCCGAGGCGGTCTTCGGCGAGGATCTCGAGGATCGCCGCAACGCGATGATCGCCGGTCGAATCGCCTTCGGGATCGGCCTCGAGGTGACCTGCGTGCTGGTCTCCAAGACCGTGGTCAAGTGGTTCAAGGGACACGAGCTGGCCCTGGCAATGGGGGTCAACGTCGGTTTCGGACGGCTCGGCTCGATGATCGGAATCATGTTCTCCGCCGACATCGCGCACGCCTTCTCCGAGGGAGATCCCTCGCCCGCGCCGGCGGTACGATTCGCCGCCGTGCTGATCGGGATCGGAGTGATCGCCTACATCGCGCACCTGGCCTTCGACGCCAAGCTGGATAGAGACCGCAAGAAGATCGCCGAGGCCTCTGCGGAGGAGCCCGCCGAAGAGGAGCAGTTCAGGATCTCCGACCTGGTCAAGCTGCTCCGCAACCCGTCGTTCATCTTCGTCGCCCTCTTGTGCGTCACCTTCTATTCGGCGGTGTTTCCCTTCATCCAGTACGCCCCCGACCTGCTGGTCAACAAGTTCGGCTTTTCCAAGATGCTGCCCGACCTGAGCGACGCCTCGTTCGGGGAGAAGGTCACCGCCTGGCTGCGAAACGGTCCCAAGGTGGCGGGCCTGATCCCGTTCGGCACGCTGATCATGACTCCCTTTTTCGGCTTCTTGATCGACAAGAAGGGCAAGGCCGCCAGCATAATGATGATCGGCTCGGCGCTGCTGATCTTCGCCCACCTGTCGCTGTCCGTCATGAACAACGTCTACCTCGGCTACGCGGGCCTGCTGGCCCTGGGCGTCGCCTTCTCGCTGGTGCCGTCGGCGATGTGGCCCTCGGTCGCCAAGATCGTGCCCGAGAACCGGCTGGGCACCGCCTACGCCACGATGTTCACCTTGCAGAACTGGGGTCTGGGCGCCTTCTTCTACGGAATCGGCAAGGTGCTCGACATCGTCAATCCCGAAGCGGTGGAGCTGGAGCAGAGCGCGGCGACGCTGCGCGACAAGCTCGCCGTGCTCAGCGAGCACATCAAGGGCTCGGCCGAGCAGATCAGGGCCGGCGTCGAGCAGGGCCTGATCACGAAAAAGGAGGCCGAGATCCTGAGCCAGGCCGACCAGGTGTTCTTCGACTACACGACCCCGATCCTGATGCTGGTCTTCCTCGGCGCGATCTCGATCGTGCTCTCCTTCCTGCTCAAGCGCGCCGACAGGAAGCAGGGCTACGGGCTGGAGCTGCCCTCCGGCCAGACGCCCGACTGATTTCCGACGTTGTCGAGGTGCCCGCGACGGTCTACGTGGTGTACTCGGAGTTGATCTCGACGTAGCGCTTGGTCAGATCGCCGGTGGACATCTCGGCCCGACCCGGCCCGGCTCCGATCGACAGGTCGATCTCGATTTCCGAACGAGCGAAGGTCTCGTCCAGCGCGCGCTGGTCCACCTGGCGCGGCCCGCCCCCGCCGAAGACCTCGTGCCCGCCGAGCGTCAGGACCAGCTCGCCCGGCTCCAGCTCGACGCCGGCGTTGGCCGCGGCGGCCAGGATCCTGCCCCAGTTGGGATCGCCGCCCGCCAGCGCGGTCTTGACCAGGGAGGAGCAGGCGATCTTCGCGGCCACGCGGCGTGCCTGCTCGTCGTCGGCCGCGCCGTGCACCCGGATCTCGGCGATCCGCTCGACACCCTCGCCGTCGAGCAGGATCTGCCTGGCCAGGCGGCGCATCACCTCCTCGATCGCCGCGGCCGCGCGCTGCCTGTCCCGGCCGGCGAGCGGCTCCTCGCCGCTATCGCCGGCCAGCAGCAGCACCGTGTCGTTGGTGCTGGTGTCGCCGTCGACCGTGATCGAGTTGAAGCTGCGGTCCACCGCGGCGCGCAGCACCTCTCGCGTCGCGTCCGGGCCCAGCGGCGCGTCGGTCACGACCAGCGCCAGCATGGTCGCCATGTCGGGGTGGATCATTCCCGAGCCCTTGGCCACTCCGCCCACGGTGAAGGAGCGGGCCGGACGCTCCGAGCCCGCAGAGATATCGAAGCGCAACGCCGCGCGCTTGGGCCGCGTGTCGGTCGTCATCATCGCCCGCGCCACTTGCTCCCCGGCGCCCGTCTCGAGTCCTTTGCAGGCGCGATCGATGCCGTCCAGCACCGACTCCAGCGGCAGCGGTACCCCGATCACGCCGGTGGAAAGCACCAGCGCCGGCGCAGCGCAGCTCCGCTCCAGCCGCTCGGCCATCGCCCGCGCGTCCGCCTCGCCGCGCTCGCCCGTCATCGCGTTGGCGTTGCCGCTGTTGATCACGATGCAACGGGCCGCGGGGCGATCGCGGAGTCGATTCCGGCAGAGCAGCACCGGCGCGGCCGGCAGCCGGTTGCGGGTGAAGACGCCCGCGGCGCTCATCTCCCGCCCGGCGTCGACCACGGCCAGGTCGGGCTCGCCGCTCGGCTTGACCCCTGTCTCCACCGCCGCTCCGCGCACTCCCGGCACGCTCAGCGGGCCTCCGTCGGCGATCGTCTCGCCCGCGCTCTCAGGCGCTCTTTTTGATTCTTCCTTCATCACGTCCGTCTTCCTCGTCGCCGCGCGGGCCGTCCCAGGCCATCGCCACACGCTCCTCGTCCACCGGCCAATGCGCCCTGGCCGCCTTCTCCGGCACGCGAGCGCGCTCGGTGCGCGAAAAGCCGGCGTGCGCGAAAAAGCGCGGCCGGCAGGTGACGCACAGCAGCTCGAACCCCTCGCGCGTGGCACATTCGGTCGCCCAGTCGACCAGCCGCGATCCGAGCCCCCTGCCCTTCCACTCCGGGTCCACGGCCACGCTGCGCAGCTCGCAGCGCTCGCCGCCGTCGTCGAGGGGATGCAGCGCCGCGGCTCCGATCACCCTGCCGAAGGCGCGCAGCACGCGGTACTCTCCGATTCGACGCTCGATCACGTTTCGCTCCACGGGCAGGCACTGCGGAGCGCAATCGCGCAGCAGCACGGCGATCTGTCCGGCCTCCTCCACCCGCGCCGGGCGCGGGGTGATTCCGGGCAGCCTCCCTGGCGATCCTTCGATTCTGCGATACTTTCTCACAATCATGACTCTTTTCCCTCGCCGACGCGCTCCAGCGCGCGACCCAGCAGCTCCGCGCAGCGCGCGATATCCTCGCCGGCCACGTCGAGCGGCGGCAGCACCCGCACCACGTTCTGGGCGCTGGGCACCACCAGCAATCCTTCCTCGTAGGCGGCGTCGACCACCGCCTTTGGCTCTGCGTCGACCCTGACTCCCAGCATCAATCCCCGGCCGCGGATCTCCTCGACCAGCGGATGGTCCAGCTCTGCGATCCGGCTCCTTAGCTCCGCTCCCTTGTCGCGGACCGCCGCGAGGAACCCGTCCGCGATGATCCGCTCCAGCACCTCGACCGCCACGGCGGCCACCAGCGGGTTGGCGCCGAAGGTCGTACCGTGGACGCCCGGGGTGATCGGCCGCGCGACCCGCTCTGTGATCAGCAGCGCGCCGATCGGTAGTCCACCGCCCAGCGGCTTGGCCAGGGTCATCATGTCCGGGCGCACCCCGCTGGTCTCGTGAGCCCACAGGTTTCCGCTGCGCCCCAGGCCGCACTGGATCTCGTCGAAGATCAACAGCGCGCCGACCTCGTCGCAGCGGCGGCGCAAGGCGGCCAGCCAGCTTTCGTCGGCGACCCGCACACCCTGCTCGCCCTGGATCGGCTCGACGATCGCCGCCGCGGTCCGCTCGTCGATCAGCTCCGTCGCCGCAGCGTCGTTCCACGGCGCGAAGCGGAACCCCGCGGGCAGCGGCTCGAACGGCTCGCGGTAGGCGGGCCGGTCGGTCGCGGCCAGCGCTCCCAGGGTGCGCCCGTGAAACGACCCCGAAAACGCGACCATCTCCCTGCGCTCGGAACCGCCCGCCAGCCGCGCGAACTTGATCGCGGCCTCCACCGCCTCGCTTCCCGAGTTGGCGAAAAAGACGCGATCGGCGAAAGACAGATCCACCAGCCGGCGCGCCAGCTCGATCGGCGGCGCCGTGTGATAGAGATTCGAGACGTGGACCAGCCGATCGGCGGCCTCGCGCAGGGCGCCCGCGACCGTCTCGGAGCGGTGGCCCAGCGCCAGCACGGCGATTCCGCTGCTCATATCGAGCAGCTCGCGGCCGGCCGCGTCGCGCAGCCGCGCTCCACGCCCGTCGACCATCAGGCACGGCGGTCTGCCGTAAGTGGGAGCCAGCACGCGGTCGGCCAACTCCAGCATCTCGTGTCCACCGTCGCGGTAATTTCGATATCTACCAGTCATGGTGCAGCCGTCACCTCCGTGGCGGTGTTCGCAATCATTCCGGCCAGGTCTCCGATCCGCACGCGGCCCACTCCGGCGTCCAGCGCCGCGACCGCCGCGCGCAGCTTGGGGACCATTCCGCCACGCACCACGCGCGAGGCGATCAGCTCGTCCGTCTCGTCCGAAGAAAGGCGCCGCGCCACGGTCTCTTCGTCGATCCGCACGCCCTCCACGTCGCTGACCAGCTCCAGCGAATCCGCCGCCAGGCTCTCGGCCAGGGCGTGGGCGGCCTCGTCGGCGTTGACGTTGACCGCGCTGCCGTCCGGCCCGAGAGATACGGGCGACACGACCGGAATCGACCCGTCGGCCAGCAGCGACTCGACGAGATCGGTATCGACCCGCGGAGCCGTCCCCACGCGTCCCCAGACCTCCTCGCCCTTGAGCTCCGCACGGATCATACCGCGATCCAGCCCGGAAAGACCCAGCGCGGGCAGCCCGCGGGCCACCAGGTGCGCCACCACGCGGGTGTTGACCGCGCCGCACAGGGCCATCGAGGTCAGCTCCATGCCGCGATCGGTGGTCACGCGCAGCCCGTCGCGCTTCTCGAACGGCACGCTCATCGCCTCGTGGAGCCTGCTGATCTCCGGACCGCCGCCGTGCACGACGATCACGCCGCGCCCCGACTCGCGCAGCTCCTGCACGTAGCCGGCCAGGTGGTCCAGATCGCCCTCGCTCTCCAGGCGGCTGCCGCCGACCTTGATCACGATACTGTCGACTCTCGCTGAATGCATTTTCCCAATCCTTCCGTCTCTGTTCGCTGTCTCGTTCGTCTGTTTCGGCTTGGACCTCAGCCCCGCAGGCCTCGGTCCTCGGGGAGACCCAGCATCAGGTTCATGTTCTGCACCGCCTGCCCGGCGGCGCCCTTGCCGAGGTTGTCGATCGCGCAGGCGATCACGACCAGGTCGAGGCCCTCGACGCCCGCTGTGGAGATCACCGCGCGGTCCGTGCGCGCAGCGGAGCGGATGCGGGCCTGCTCCCCGGGCGGAGGAAAGCTCACCAGCGGCTCGCCGGCGTAGCGCTCCGCGTAGAGATTTCGCGCCTGGTCCTCGCTCAGGCCGGTTCCGCGCACCGCGCAGGTCGCCAGGATCCCGCGCTCGAGCGGCACCAGGTGCGGCACGAAGACGACGGGCCCGGAACCGCTCGGCGCGGCGCCGGCCAGGACCTGCTCCATCTCCGGCACGTGCCGGTGGAGGCGGCCCACCTTGTACGGTCGCACGTCCTCGTTGGCCGAGCAGAAGTGGGTCGTGGCCGTGGTCTTCCTTCCGGCGCCGGAGACGCCGGACTTGGCGTCCACGTAGGCTCCGTCTCCGAGCAGCCCGGCCTCGGCCAGCGGCAGAAGCGCCAGCTCCACCGCGGTCGCGTAGCAGCCCGGGTTCGCCACCACCCGCGTCGATCGGATCGCCTCGCGCTCCAGTTCCGGCAGACCGTAGACGGTCGCCTCCATCAGCTGCTCGGAACGCTCGGTTCCGTAGATGCGGGCGTGCGTATCCTCGTCGCGCAGCCTCAGATCGCCGGACAGATCGATCACGGGCGTGCCGCGCTCGAACCAGCGCTCCGCCTCGGGAGCGGACGCACCGTGGGGAAGGCAGAGAAACACGAGATCGATCCGCTCTCGGCTCGCATCGTCCGGGTGGACGAGCTCGATCGGAGGCGCGACCGGATCCACCGCGTCGAGCCGCTCTCCGGCCCGATCGCGCGAGGTTCCGAACACCAGCTCCAGATCGGGATGGCGAACCAGGTCTCCGGCGAGCTCGACACCGGTGTTGCCGGTGGCTCCCACGATCCCGACGCGATAGAGTCCGCCTCTCTCCGTGCCCTCTGCCCTGCGATTCCTCTCCAATTCGCGCATATCGATCGTTTTCCCTCTTTGCTCTCGCCAGCCTCACGGTGGCGGCTCTATTTCGCTTGCCGTTTCTTCCGCTCATATGGTGTTGCATGTCTCGTGCCAACCTCCACAACTCCCTCGATCATTGTTCATTCATATCGACAAAGGGCGGGTCTTGACAAATGCGGGTCTGGCGTGTCTCATGAATGGAGCATGGTTTGAGACACACCTGTCCCATTTTTTTTTCTGGAGTATGATTTCTTCTCATGACCGACGATGAACAACCGCGAGTGCTCGTGCTGGGCAGCCGCGAGCTGGAACGCGCTCTCGACGGACACGGCTTCGACGCCCGCTTCTTCGAAAGCCCGGACGAGCTGGTCCGCGGAGCCCGTCGGGCCCGAGCGCGGGCCTGCGTCGTCCGCCCGGCGACCTCTGGAGTGGAAATACGCGACCTGGGGCCGCTGATCCGGCGCCTGAGGCGGGAGGTGCCGTTCACCGACGCGGTCGCCTGGCTGACCGAGCCCGACCTGGAGACCGTGCGCTTCGTCTTCAAGCAGGGAGTCAAGGACATCGTCCTCGACGACGATCCCGCGATCCTGGCGCAGCGCCTCAGGGACATCATCGACGAGCAGAAATACCTGCCCCGCCTGCTGGAGTACCGGGAGGAGATCGCCTCCAGCTGGGAGTTCGAGGGCATGCTCAGCCGCAGCCAGAAGATGTGGGACATCTTCGAGCTGTGCGTGCGCACGGCAGTGGCCGACGCCACGGTGCTGATCCTGGGCGAGACCGGAACCGGCAAAGAGCTGATGGCGCGCGCCTTCCACCGCCGCTCCGGTCGCTCCGGTCGCTTCGTGGCGCTCAACTGCGGCGCCGTGCCCGGCGAGCTGATCGACTCGGAGCTGTTCGGGCACACCCGCGGTGCGTTCACCGGCGCCGCCGAGGAGAAAGCCGGCCTGTTCCGCCACGCGGACGGCGGTACTCTGCTGCTCGACGAGATCGGCGACATCCCGCCCCCCGCTCAGCACCGCCTGCTGAGGGTCCTGCAGAACGGAACCGTGCGACCGGTGGGCGGCGACACGGAGATACCGGTCGACGTGCGCGTGATCGCGGCCACCAACATTCAGCTCGACGAGGCGGTTGCGACCGGAACCTTTCGCGAGGATCTCCTCTACCGTCTCGACGTGGTTCGGATCGTGGTGCCCCCGCTCAAGGAGCGCCCCGAGGACATCCTGCTGCTCTACAGTCATTTCTCCAAGGAGGTCTGCTCGCAGCACGGCGTGCCCCGACCCGAGGTGACCGACGAGTTCTTCGACGCGCTGCACGAGTACTCCTGGCCGGGCAACGTGCGCCAGCTGCAGAACTTCACCGAGCGCTTGATCTTGACCCACGGGCACGAAAAGCTGGGCAGGGAGCACTTCGAACGCCTCGTGGAGCCGGTTTCCACCGCGTCGACGCCGAGCGACGATCGCGACCCGCTCAGCAACGTGTGGCGGCCCGACCTGGACCAGCCGCTCAGCGACGCCACCGAGGAGGCGGTCACGCGAGTCGAGGAGAGCTACCTGCGCGCCGCGCTGGAGGCCAGCAGCGGTCGCGTCGGCGAGGCTGCCGAGGCGTCGGGAATCAGCCGGCGCACGCTGCTGCGCAAGCTCAAGAGGTACGGGATCGACAAGGACCACTACCGCACGCAAAGCCAGCACTGATCTGTCGTCCCTCCGTCCTCGCCGGGTCTTGCCCTCGCGACCGATGAGTGACACTCTCTGTCCGCGCTCGCCTCCGGCGAGCCGAGCGTGGAGGGTAAAAAGGTGGAGCACGGCTTGATCTACGATTTCGACCCCATCTTGTGGAACACCGGCGAATTCTCCGCGGCCTGGGTGATCGCCGTGATCGGCGCGGTGTTCGCGCTGTCGGCCGTCTCCGGTCATCGCCAGTCCGATCGCGGGACCAGATCACTGCTGCTCCGATTGGGTGCGATCGCGGTGATAACGATCGCCCTGGGCGCCGCGCTGGCGGACAAGCAGGTCGGGCCGCTGCAGATCCGCTACTACGGCGTGCTCTTCGCCGGGATGCTCTACATCGGGTTCTTGCTGTGGCGCTGGCAGATGATCCGCGGCGGCCACTCGCCCGATCTGGCCGATCGCTTCCTGATCTGGGGCGTGATAGCCGTGCTGGTGGGATCGCGCCTGGGGCACGTCTTCTTCTACGAGCCCTCCAAGTACCTGGCCGATCCGGTCAGCATCCTCAAGGTCTGGGAAGGGGGGCTGGCCAGCCACGGCGCCACGATCGGCCTGGTGGCGGCGCTGGTTCTGTTCGCCTTGGTTTACAAGGTCAGGATCCTGGAGGTGCTCGACCGCTTCTCGATGCCCTCCGCCGTCGGAGCAGCGGCGGTCCGGCTGGGCAACTTTCTCAACTCCGAGATCGTCGGCCGCGAGACCGACCTGCCCTGGGCGGTACGCTTCGTGCGCTACGACGGAGGAGCCGTGGCACGCCACCCCTCCCAACTCTACGAATTCTTGCTCGGGATGGGAGTACTGTTCTCGTTGTGGATTGCCGACCGGGCGGCCGGGCGCGAGAAGCGCCCCCTGGGCCTGCTGGCCGGGCTGTTCTTGACCATCTACTTCACGGGAAGATTTTTCGTCGAGTTCGTCAAGGAGTACCAGAGCCTCGACGGCTCCGAGTCGTTCCTGACGATGGGACAGTACCTCTCGATCGTCCCGCTGGCCGCGGGCATCGTGCTGCTGGCCTGGGTCGCTGCCAAGCGCCGGCCGACCGAAGAGGGACGCCCGCCGCGAGCCGAGGAAGCATCGAGGCGCGAAGACACGAAAACAAACGAAGATTCCGCCAAGGCCAAGCACAGGCCCCGAAAAGGAAAAAAACGAAATAAAAAGGGACGATAGAAACGTGTCAGGCACACTGAAACCGAACGCCGTCGAATGGGTGCTTGATTCTAACTTTTTACTCTTGATGTAATCATCAAGCCAAGCCCGTACTATTCAATGATTATCATATCGACAGTAGTGTCGTACTTGTCGGCGTGCTCCCCGTGCCGCTCGGCTCTCCCGGCCGATCTCTCGTCTCCGACCACGAACGTGGCGTGCTCCCCGGCGATTCTGGAAAAGAACAGCCTCTTTCGCTCGTCGCCCTCGTACTGGATCAGCTCGCACAGGTCGGGGTTGCTCTCCGACTGCAAGCTCGCGCGACACACGGGACAATAGAAATCCCATCGATTCCCATGCTCGAAACGCGCCTCGGGCGGAGCGAACAGCTCGTAGTTGCCGGGCTCCGGGTGAAACCCGATCAGCATCTGCGCCCCGCCGAAGACGCCCACCAGCGTAACCACCCCGGCCGGGTTGAGCAGACTGCCGCAGTTCATACAGCAATACCGCCAGCCACTCCGATCATCGACTGCAAGGTTCATCCAGGTCCCGCCGATCTCCCCCTATCAGCCCGCTCGAAAGACACCTCGTCTGGTCTCATCTCGACCTCCCGTCTCGTCTCGTCTCCGATTGTACACCAGATTTCCCCACCGCGGGAATCCGGTCCACCCCGGCTCGAATCCCGGGCATTCATTTCATGTGTGCCACAATTGATGGCACAACCGCCCGCTTCCAGAACCCGACCTACTTGCGGCAAACACAAGTTATTTCAAATTCTTGAATTGTTTTGCCTCCGGCACGGACAACCGGCACGAAAGTTGCTGCACTGTGCGCTGAAAGAAAAACGCCACGCCAACTCGGGGCCCAAGGAGGGAGCCATGAAATCGCATCGATTTTCAATTGTTTTTGTCGCCATCACAGCAATGGTATTGGTCATTTCCGCCTGCGGTGATAGCTCCAGCACCTCAGGTGACGACGACGGGGCCGGCGACAGCGGCGCGGCCGACGGGGACACCGACACCGACGGGGACACCGACACCGACTCCGATTCCGACACCGACGCAGACAGCGACAGCGACGCAGACACCGGCTCGGACGCCGACACCGACGCGGACAGCGACAGCGATTCCGATGCCGATGCCGATACCGACTCCGACTCCGATGCCGACACCGACACTGATTCGGATTCGGACACCGACACCGATTCGGATTCGGACACCGACAGCGGCTCCGAGGCGGACACGGACACCGGCGATACGGACTCGGAGGATCTGAGCTGCGACCCGGACGCCCAGTACACCTACTGGCTGTCCGCCGACGACTCGAACTCCGCCGCTTCTCCCGTGATCGCCCGTTGGCAGATCGAACAGAGCAGCCTCGTGACCACCGAAATCAGGATCTGGGAGTTCCTCAACTACTACGATTTCACCTACGCCGCGGCCGCCGCCAACCACCTCAACGTGGTTCCGGACCTGAGGCTCTCGGACGAGGACGAGAGCGGCTCCTACTCGATGCAGATCGGCGTTCGCTCCGAGAACATCACCAACGAGGAGCGCCGGCCGCTCAACCTGACGCTCTCGCTGGACACCTCCGGCTCGATGGGCGGCTCGCCGATCCAGCGCCTCAAGGCGGTCTGCAACGCGATCGCCCACAACCTCGAGGACGGCGACACCGTTTCGATAGTCAAGTGGAGCAACAGCTCCGCGGTGCTGCTCGACTCGCACGCTGTCTCCGGTCCGGACGATCCGACCCTGACCAGCGTGATCGACGGTATCACCGCCGGCGGCTCCACCAACCTCTACGCCGGGCTGCAGGTCGCCTACCAGCAGGCCCAGGAGAACGTCGCCCCCGGACGGATGAGCCGCGTCGTGCTGATCAGCGACGGCCAGGCCAACGCCGGAGTGCAGGCGACCGAGCTGATCAGCGACATGGCCGGCGACTCCGAGGACGAGGGGATCTACCTGGCCGGAATCGGCACCGGCAACGGTTACGACGACACGCTGATGGACGATGTGACCGACGCCGGCAAGGGCGCCTACCTGTTCATCGACACCGCCGAGGAGGCCGAGCGCCAATTCGGTGATCCGATCCGCTTCGTCGCCAACCTGGAGATCGCCGCGGCCGACGTGCGCGTGGAGCTGACCCTGCCGGTCGGCTGGTACATCGAGGAGTTCCACGGCGAGCAGTCCTCGACCAACCCCGGAGAGGTGGACCCGCAGCACCTGGCGCCCAACGACGCGATGATCTTCCACCAGATCGTCTCGTTGTGCGGCGACATCCCGGTCAGCGGCGACGAGCAGATCGAGTGCATCGCGCATCACAAGGACCCCGAGACCTGGGAGCCCCGCAGCGATTCCTCCCTGTCCACGGTCTCGAGCCTGCTGGGCGGGACCAGCATCGAGATGTACAAGGGCGACGCGATCGTGGCCTATGCGCTGGCGCTGGAAAAAATCCAGACGCTGATGTACTCGCAGTCCAACTATTCCGAGATTCTCGATATAATCGACAGCGCTCGCGATCAGGTGCAGACCGCCTCGACCGCGCTCGGCGGAGATCCCGAGCTCGACGAGGTCGACGCCCTGCTGGCGCAGTATCGAACCAAGTTCGATTGATTGCTCGATTGCGAAGGAGATCGCCATGGAGTACCCAATCTCACAACCTCGCGGCCGCCATGCTCCCCTGGTGATCGTCGCAGCAGTTTTGATCACCGCCTGCGGGCCGAAAAAGCTCGACGACTGCATCCAACTGGCCGAGTTGCAGACCGACGAGGTCGCTCCGGCCGGAGTGCGCACCGTCTTCCAGGCCACCGCCTGCAACGGCGATCCAATCGCTGATTTGACCGACGACAACATCCGCCTCTTGCTCGACGGCGAGGAGCTCCAATCCGAGGGGACGACCACCTCGGTTCTGACCCAGGAAGTCGAGTTCGAGCTGTTCACCCTGGTCCTGCTCGACATGTCCGACTCGATCGTGCAAAACGAAAATCTGGTTCCCATGATACAAGCGGCCCGCCAGCTGGTGGGACGCCTGCTGGCCGACGGCCACCACGTGGCGATCTACCAGTTCGCCGGACCGAGCTACTTCGGCGCGGTCCAGGACTTCACTACCGACGACAGCCTGCTCGACGAGGCGCTCGATCAGCTGGCGTCCAGCGACGGGATGGGCACCACCGACCTGTACGGCTCACTGATCAAGGGTCTCCAGGACCTCGAAGCGGCCTCCGATCCCGACGTGCTGCACACCAACTCGCTGGTGCTCTTCACCGACGGCACCGACGAAGCGATGGCCAGCACCAAGTCGCAGGCCCAGGCCGCGGTCGAAAGCACCGAGGCCAACGTCTTCACCGTCGGGCTGGGGGGCGACGTGGACAAGGAGGAGCTGATCGACCTGGGCAAGGACGGCTTTGCGTGGGCCGAGAACCACAACGAGCTGGAGGATGCCTTTGCCGAGATCGCCGACCACATCAGGCAGATCGCTCAGTCATACTACCTGATCGGCGTTTGCTCGCCTCGCGTGGGCGGCTGGCACGAAATGCAAATCCGCGTGATTCGCGACAACGAGCGCGGCAAGCTGACCGTCTACTACAATGCGGACGGCTTCGACGTGAAGGGCTGCGACGCGGACCACGTCGCCCAGCCGTGCCTGGGACGCGAATGCGGATACGTCAGCGGCTTCGCCTGCGGCGAGTGCGACGACGGCCAATGGTGCAACGACTCCTACCAGTGCGAGGACGCCTGCGCCAGCGCCGAGTGCGGGTACGCCCACGGAGTGGACTGCGGCGACTGCTCGGACTACGGCGAGACCTGGCTCTGCGATGAGACGGGCACCTGCGTCGACGCCTGCGCCGACACCGAGTGCGGGTACGTGCTCGGGATGGACTGCGGGGACTGCTCCGAGCACGGCGAGACCTGGCTCTGCGACGATCACGCCTGCGTCGACGCCTGCGAGGACCTGGAGTGCGGCAACTCGATGGGAATCGAGTGCGGCGACTGCTCCGAGTACGGCGAGGACTGGGGCTGCGACGAGACCGGCACCTGTGTCGACGCCTGCGCCGAGGTCGAGTGCGGGGAGTACCTGGGCATCGACTGCGGCGGCTGCTCCGAGCACGGCGAGAGCTGGGCCTGCGACGAGAGCAACACCTGCGTCGACGCCTGCGCCGAGGTCGAGTGCGGTGAGTCGATGGGGATCGACTGCGGCGACTGCTCGGAGTACGGCTGGAACTACGGCTGCGACGAGACCGGCACCTGTGTCGACGCCTGCGCCGAGGCCGAGTGCGGTTGGGTCCTGGGCGTCAACTGCGGCGAGTGCGAAAACGGTTTTACCTGCAACTCGGACAACGTCTGCGAGCCGTTCGCGCTGCCGGGAATGAGCTGGGTTCAGATCTCGGGCGGCAACTTCACGCTCGGCTGCGACTACGGCCTGGACAGCAACTGCGACTACGACGAGCAACGCCACGAGGTGCTGCTCAGCGACTTCTGGATCATGGACACCGAGGTCACCGTCGCGATGTACGAGCAGTGCGTCGAGGACGACGCCTGCAACCCGGCCCACGTCGACACCGGCGGCGTATGCAACTACGGCGTCTCCGGCAGGGAGGACCACCCGATCAACTGCATCGACTGGGAAGGGCTGCAGGAGTTCTGTGAGTACACCGGCGGAAACCTGCCCACCGAGTCGCAGTGGGAGCGCGCCTACCGCGGAGACCACGACGGAGCGAGCGCCTCCTACTGGATCTACCCCTGGGGCAACTCGCCGCTGCCGAGCTGCTCCAAGGCCGTGATGAACGACGGCGGCACCGGCTGCGGTCTGGGACACACCGACGAGGTGGGAACCAAGCCCGCCACCAGCTTCGGGCTGCTCAACATGAGCGGCAACGTCTCGGAGTGGGTAGTAGACTGGTACGGAGAGGAGCTGGGAGGCTGCGGCGTCGGCGACTGCACCGACCCCGACGGCCCGGACACGGGAGTCGACCGAGTCGTGAGGGGAGGCAACTGGACCGACTTCTACGACTCCGCGTTCCGTACAGCCAAGCGAAACAAGGAATCGCCCTCGACCGTCTCCGCTTCGATCGGCGGCCGCTGCGTCCTGTAAGCCTGTTGGCCCCGCCAAAAATGACAAGTTAGGGATAGACGGATCAAATTGAAATCACTATCGAATTTGGCGATATCTTCTTTCTTTCATGACGGCTCGGTGTTTCCCGGGTGTTTCTACAGGGCGTGCTCGACAGTAGTTAAGGAAGGACGACGAAGGCGTGGCAGCGCCACGTCGAGGAGGAGTGACGCCGGGATACGCAGGCAGGGGCCGCTCTCACCCGAACGGGAGAGGTTGACTCGGCACTAGTTTTCACGCGCCGCGCCGACCCGCCGGCGGCCTTTTTCGCCAATGATCGCTCCAAAAGACGCAGCGGTGCGCCGGGCGTCCGCTTTTCGGCTCGCCTGCGCTCTTCGTCCTTGCCTCGGTCTCGATTCGGGCTCGCCTCAGCAGGGCGCCGCCGGGGCGCCCACCGGCCACAGCGAGGACGGAGGGTACGTCCCCGGCGGCCAGTCCGCCGAGGCGCGCCTGCCCATCAGCGCCGCTTTGAGAAACGCTCCGAGCTCCTCGCGGTACAGGCCCGCGGTCTGCTTCTCCATCTCCAGGTGCGCCGCCTCCAGCTCCCGGTCGCGGCAGAACACCTTCACCCGCGGGCTGCGAGAAGGATTGCGCGGCCGCATCAGCGGCGACTGCTCCAGGATGCGCCTCCCTCCCAGCACGCTCCTGCCCTCGGCGCGACGCTCGCGGCCGTAGCGTACCTCGTTGGCCTTGACTAGGCCTTCGATCCGCTCCCGCCTCGCGCGCTTGCTCAGCCCGCGCCACTGCGGAGGAATTGCGAGCTCGAGCGAGTACTTCCGCGTCACCTCCTCGCGACGAACCCGCTGGCCCCGACGGCTCCGGTTGTGAAGCGCGGTGCGGTCCGTCCACTCGAAAGAGCGCGGCCGGCCGTCGAGCGCCATCTCCAGCGAGGAGAAGAACGGCCCCGACGACGCCCGCGCCACCAGGCCGGCCTTGACCGCGTTGGTCGCGATGTAGGCCCAGCGGTTCTCGAAGTCCTCGTCGGTCAGCACCGGCGCCGCGTCGTACTTGCTGGAGAAGAAGTGGCCGCGGCGGCCCAGCAGCTCATTGACCGACTTGGCCAGGTTGAGCTGGAAGTAGTACATGAACTCGGCCAGCTGTCCCTTGGTGTCGCGCAAGAGCAGGTGGAAGTGGTTGGACAAAAAGATAAAGGCGAAAAGCTCGATCCCGTCGCCGTGCTCCTCGAGGCTCTTGGCCAGCCAGGCGCCGATCAGCTGCAGCACTCTTGGGCGGGGCAGCAGGAAGAGGCGCTCCTGCTCGCAGCGGTTCGTGACGAAGTATGCTTTGTCGGGGCTCCAGAATCTCATCGCGGTCCTCCCGGCTTGCGGCGCGCCGTCCCATTCGGCGCTGCTCACAACTGATATCGGCCGCTCGGCCCCTCGAGTTGCATTTTTTTGAAAACCCCAACGATCTCAACGCGATCCGTTCAGGGGGTAAGGCCATCTGTAAGGCCATCTGGTGTAAGGCCATCTGGTAAGGCCATCAGGCCATCTGTAGTAAGATCATCTGTATTGTTCTGGATCCGCGGGTAGCCGGGCTGTTCCAGGCGCAGCCGGACCAGCTGCGCTCGCACTATCCCGGCGGCTCCGCTCAGCTCCACCTCGGCCAGCGCTCCGCGCGAGGTTTCCTCCGACCACTGCTGGTCGAAAACGAAGTTGCCCAGCGAGTAGAAGACGATCGCTCCTCGCTCGCGCTCCAGGGGCTGGACCACGTGCGGGTGGGAGCCGACGATCAGATCGACCCCCTCGCCCGCCAGAAAGCCGGCGAGCCGCCTCTGCCGCACCGAGGGTCGCTCTTGGTACTCCTCGCCCCAATGCACCAGCGCCACGACCAAATCCGCCCGCCGACGGGCCGCCGCGACGGCGGCCGCCATCTCGCGCGGCAGCAGGATGCGGTCCACCGGAGAAAACGCCACGAACGCCACGCGCGTTCCGCCGCGTTCCAGCACCGGCGTCCTCAGCCCGGGGCCGGCCACGGCGATGCCGCGGTGGCGCAAGAAGCGCACGCTGTGCTCTAGCGCCCGCGGCCCGAAATCCAGGGCGTGGTTGTTGGCGACCGAGACCACGTCGATTCCGGCGTCCACCAAGCCCTCCACCGCGCGTGGATCGGCGCACAGGCGCAGCGAGTCGGGAGCCACCGGGCGGCACCAGGGAAACAGCTGCGACTCCAGGTTGGCGACCGCGATATCGGCCCCGGAGAGCACGTCGCGCACCGCGGCGAACGGGGCGCGCGGATCGCCGCAAGCCTTCGCGGCCTCTCCGATCCCGCGGCCGAGCTGCACGTCGCCCGCCGCGACCAGCCGCACCACCTCGCCGGGGCCGGAAACGCCGGCGTCGACATCCACACCGGCGTCGGGAGCCGCGCCCGCGTCGAGATTGTTCATACCGACCGGAGTCCCCGGGGCGAAGCTCAGCACCGCGCAGACGACCAGGGCCGGGGCGGCAGAGATAGTGATCATCCCAACCGCCGAGCCGTCTCGAAGCCGTCCACCTGGGAAACCAAACATGCTCGCGACCACGGTACGGTACGAGTATCCCTCTGGCAAAGAATCCCCGCAAGGCCTGGCGCTCGAACCGTTCTCCGCCTGCCGGAAAAGAACTTCCGTTATTCGTCTCTGACCAGCACCGGTCCGGGCAGGCGCTTCACGTTCCAGCCCTGGCCGTCGGTCAGCACCAGCTGGAAGCGGGCTCCTCCTCGGCAGCGGACCGTGTATCCGTGCCGGACCGGGGTGCGCGTGTCGACCCCGGCCGCGTGGTAGGAATCTTCTATGTGAATGATGTCGAAACGCTCGCCCGCGGAGATGACCGCCATCGGCCGCTCGTTGGCGCGGTAGCCGTCGTGCGTGATCACGCGCGGCGCATCCGGGGTGTCGGCCGCCACGCTCACAGCCCCAGCAGGTCGTCGCGCCGCTTGCGGCTCTCTGCCTCGACCCGATCGTGCAGGCTGCGCCCCCGCGAGTCCATCGTCACCACCGCCTTGAACCCGTCGACCTCGAACTCCCAGAACGCCTCGGGAACGCCCAGCTCCTCGAGCAGGTGCACGTCCCTGGTGCTCACGATCGAATCGGCGATCAGGGGAGCGGCGCCGCCGACCGCGTGCAGGTAGACCGCTCCGACCTTCTCGCAGGCCGCCAGCGTTCCGGCGCCCATCCCGCCCTTGCCGATCACCGCGCGCACCCCGTAGTGCTCCATCACCGCCGCCTCGTAAGGCTCCTCGCGAATCGAGGTCGTGGGTCCGGCGGCGACGGCGACCCAGCCCTTCTTTGTCTTTCTCATCACCGGGCCGCAGTGGTAGATCGCGCCGCCTTCCAGCAGCGGCCGCACGAACTCGGGCCACTGCTCGATCATCAGCTTGTGGGCCGCGTCGCGGGCGGTGACCACCGTGCCGTGCAGCGACACCTCGTCGCCCACCTTCAGCTCGCGAATCGCTCTCTCCCCAACCGGTAAATCGATGCGGATCATCGGCGGCCCCCTTCCTTCCCCTTGGCGGCGCCCTTCTTTCCCGTCGAATCGGGCAGCCGGTAGCGCCGCGCGATCTGCGAGACCTGCGAGAAGCTGGCTCGATCGCCGCGCAGCTCCAGGCTGGCCCGGCGGCAGGCCCAGCACATGTAGGCAATCGAGACGAAATACGAGGCCGGCAAGCGGTGACGCACTCCGATCTTGACCGCCAGCGCGGTGGTGGCG
Organism: Polyangia bacterium; assembly: GCA_046484285.1. Classification (GTDB taxonomy): domain Bacteria; phylum Myxococcota_A; class Polyangia; order JAAYKL01; family JAAYKL01; genus CAZHCG01. The sequence continues at coordinate 9,151 of JAWOBP010000085.1, read as the reverse complement.
CCGCCGAACCCCATCGGCCCGATCCCCAGCTCGTTGCACTCGCGCAGCAGCCGCCGCTCGAGGCGGTCCAGCTCGCGATCCGGGTTGCGGTCATCGAGCAGCCGCAGCAGCTGCTCCTTGGCCTCGATCGTGCTGGTGGCGCGGTCGCCGCCCACGCCGACCCCGATCACGCCCGGCCCGCAGCCCTTGCCCTGCGCGCGGAAGACCGCGTCGATCACCACCCGCCGGATGCCCTCGATGTCGCGGCCGGCGCCGATCCCGGAGGCGGGCAGCGAGTACTGCGTCGAGACGTTCTCCGAGCCGCCGCCCTTGAGCATCACGTCGGCCACCAGAGACTTGCGCTTCCACTGGCGAAAGTGAATCACCGGATGCCCCAGCCCGGTGTTGTCGCCCGAGTTTTTGCCCGAGATCGGGTGGACGGCGTTGGGCCGCAGGTAGGCCTTCCTGGTCGCCTGCTTCGTCGCGGCCGCGATCTCGCGGGTCAGCTCGCGCTGCGAGATCTCCTGCGGGTGGTAGACGTACCAGATGTTGGTGCCGGTATCCTGGCAGATCGGCCGCGAGGTCTCGCGGGCCAGCTCGCTGTTGCGCAGCACATCTCCCAGCGCGGAGCGCCCGGAGGAACCGGCCGGCTCCCGGCGGACGCCCCGTCGCAGCGCGGCCACGACGTCGCCCGGCAGATCCGTGGAGGCGCGCCTCAGCAACTCCAGAAAACTATCGCGCATGTCGTACCCTCTCTCCTCCCCAGTCGGTGAGAGCATAGATCGCCGCGCCGCGATAATAAAGCCGATACTCCGCCTCGCCGCGCAGGCGATCGCGACCTCTCGCAGCTTGACGGTGCGATTCATCCCGACTAGTGTCCGCCCGTGAAAACGGGCGCGCCGAAAAGGAGCTTCGAATGTCGAGTGAGAACGAGACCGAGCAGGCGTCCCCTCCCTTGAAGGGGAGAATCTACCTCAACGAAGAGCGCTGCAAGGGCTGCTCCTACTGCGTCGCTTTCTGCCCCGTCGAGTGCCTGGCCATGGGCGGCCGACTCAACCACAAGGGCTACCACCTGCCGGAGATGGTGTACCCCGAGAAGTGCACCGGCTGCGATCTGTGTGGAATGTACTGCCCGGACTTCGCGATCTTCGGCGTGCGATTGCGCCGCAAGAAGAAGGGAGGCTGAGCGATGAAGGCCGATTCCGCCGTAGTCGACACCGGCATGCACTTCATCGACGGCAACGAGGCATGCGCCGAGGGAGCGATCGCCGCGGGCTGTCGTTTCGTCGCCGGCTACCCGATCACGCCGTCGACCGAGGTCGTCGAGCACATCGCACGCCGCTTCCCCAAGATCGGCGGCATGTTCATCCAGATGGAGGACGAGATCGCCTCCTCGATCTGCTTCCAGGGCGCGACCTGGGGCGGGGCCAAGGCGATGACGGTCACCTCCGGGCCCGGCCTGTCGCTGATGATGGAGCACGTGGGTCTCTCGGCGATCACCGAGTGCCCCGCCGTCTTCGTCGACGTACAGCGCGGCGGACCCTCCACCGGGCTGCCGACGCTGCCTTCCCAACAGGACGTGATGCAGTCGCGCTGGGGCTCCCACGGCGACTACGAGGTGATCGCGCTGGCGCCAAGCTCGCCGCAGGAGTGCTTCGATTTCGCGATCACCTGCTTCAACCTGGCCGAGCGCTACCGCTGCCCGGTGTTCTTCATGATGGACGAGACGGTCGGCCACATGCTGGGCAAGGTCGAGATTCCGCCGGCCGACGAGATCGAGCTGGTGGAGCGCAGGATGACCGAGCGCGCACCGGGAGACTACCTGCCCTACCGTGTCTACCAAGGCGATCAGCCCGAGATGGTGAGGGTCGGAATGGGTCATCGCATCCACAGCACCGGCCTGACGCACGACGAACGCGGCTACCCTTCGATGAACGCCGACGCCCAGGACGTGCTGGTGCGGCGCCTCAAGTCCAAGGTGCTCGATCACGTCGACGAGATCACGCTTTGCGACAAGGACGAGACGGACGGCTCGGACGTGACCGTGATCTCGTACGGCATCACCGCGCGCGTCGCGGCCTACGCCGTGCAGCTCGCCCGCCAGCAGGGGCTGAAGGTCGGCCTGCTGCGGCTGATCACGCTCTGGCCGTTCAACGACGAGCTGATCGAGGAGATCGCCGACTCGACCAAGGCGATCATCGTCGCCGAGATGAATCTCGGTCAGATCGTCCACGAGGTCGAGCGCGCCACCTGCAAGCGCGTGCCCGTGCACCTGGTCGGTCACGCCGGGGGAGCGATCATCGAGCCGGAAGTGATCGTCGAGAAGATCAAGGAGGTGGTCTCATGAGCGAGGAGACCCCGAACAACCCGGTCGAGAAGCTGCTGCGCACCGAGCGCATCCCGCACATCTGGTGCCCCGGCTGTGGAATCGGAACCACGGTCAACTGCTTCGCGCGCGCCGTGGAGCGGACCGGGATCGACCTCGATCACCTGCACGTGGTCAGCGGAATCGGCTGCTCGGGACGGGTGGCCGGCTACGTCGCGGTCGACTCGTTCCACACCACCCACGGTCGCGCGATTCCGTTCGCAACCGGGCTGGCGCTGAGCCGGCCGACCTCGAAGGTCGTGGTCTACTCCGGCGACGGCGACCTGGCGGCGATCGGCGGCAACCACCTGATCCACGCGGCTCGCCGCAACATCGACATGACAGTGATCTGCATCAACAACTTCACCTACGGAATGACCGGCGGACAGGTGACTCCCACCACACCGCTGACCGCGCGTGCCTCGACCACGCCCTACGGCGCTTTCGAGAACACTTTCAACCTGCCCAACCTTGTCGACTCGTGCGGCGCCAACCTGGTGGCGCGCTGGACCGCCTACCACGTGCGGCAGCTGACGCGCACGATGAAAAAGGCCCTGCAGGGCAAGGGCTTCAGCTTCATCGAGGTGATCACGCCCTGCCCCACGCTCTACCAACGGCGCAACAAGCTGGGCGACGGCGTGATGATGATGCAGTACTTCAAGGACAAGTCGCGAATCGAGAACGGGGCCAACACCGCCGACGTGGAGCTCTCCTTCCAGTCGGAGATCGTGGTCGGCGAGTTCGTCGAGCGCCAGCTTCCCTCCTTCCGCGAGAGATACTACGAGAGGATGGAGACCGTGCTCGGCGACGCCTTCGTGCCGTACGAGGGGACGAAATGAGCAAGCAAGACATCAGGATCTGCGGTCTCGGCGGACAGGGCGTGATCATGGGCGGGATGATCGTCGGCAAGGCGGTCTCGATCTTCGAGGATCGCTGGGCGACGCTCGTGCAGTCCTTCGGCCCGGAAGCCCGCGGCAGCGAGTGCTCCGCGCAGGTGATGATCTCGGACGACCAGATCGCCTTTCCCTACATCCGGGAGTCGGACGTGTTCGTGGCGTTCAGCCAGTCGGCGCTGGACAAGTTCGTCCACGAGATGAAGGACGAGTCGGTGCTCGTCTACGAAAACGAGCTCGTCTCCCCGGACGACCGCGTACCTGCCAAGGCAAAGAAGTTCGGCATCCCCGGCACGCGCATCGCCGAAGAGGAGTTCGGGCGGAGGATCGTGTTCAACATGGTAATGCTCGGCTTCTTCACCGCGGTCACCGATCTGGTCGAGGTGGACGCGATGCGCAAGGCGGTGGTCGACTCGGTGCCCGGCGGCACGGAGGATCTCAACCTGCGCGCCTTCGACCGCGGCTACGACTACGGCAAGGAACAGCGGAGTTGACCCGCGCCGCGAGTAGATACGGCATCATCACCTTCGATCTCGACGAAGAGCTGACCTACCCTCCCGGGCATCCCTTTCGTCCCGAGCGCGCCGCGCAGCTGATGGACGTGCTGGCCGGCGAAGGCCTGCTCGACGAGAGCTGGTGCGACCTGCTGCCGGCCGAGCCGGCCTCGCGCGAGGAGCTGGAGCGGTTTCACCTGCCGGAGTACCTGGACCTGATCGAACGGGCCGGGCGCGGCGAGATCTCGGTCGAGATGCTGAGCCACGGTCTGGGAGGCGAGGACTGCCCGGCCTTCCGCGGAGTCTACGAGCTGGCCCGGCTGGCGGCCGGCGCCTCGCTCGGGGGAGCCCGCCTGCTGCTGGACGGGAGCTATCGCGCGCTGCTGAACCCGCTGGGCGGTTTCCACCACGCCGGACCGTCCAACGCCGAAGGGTTCTGCTACGTCAACGACGTGGTGCTGAGCTGCATGGAACTGGCCGAGCGCGGCGCCAAGGTGGCCTGCGTCGACCTCGACGTGCACCACGGCAACGGAACCGAGGCCGCCTTTCTCGCCGACCCGCGCGTTCTGGTCGTCTCGACGCACCAAAGCGGCAAGACGCTCTACCCCTGGAGCGGAAGCGAAAAGGTGCTCGGCGAGGGAGCCGCGCGCGGCACCAACGTCAACCTGCCGCTGCTGCCCGGCGCGGACGACGACGCCTTCATGTCCGTGATCGACGCGGTGGTGATGCCGGTGCTGCGCGCCCATCGCCCGGACGTGCTGGTGCTCGAGATCGGGATGGACGTGCTCTCCGGAGATCCGCTCGCCGCGCTGCGCCTGACCAACAACGGAATGGCCGACGCGGCCGAACGGATCCGCGAGCTCGACGTTCCGATGCTGGTGCTGGGCGGAGGCGGCTACGATCCGGCCCGCACGGCCAGCGGTTGGGCGCTGACCTGGTCGGTGCTGTGCGACGCCGAGGTGGAGGACGACTACATCGGCTCCGTGGGCGGCGTGCTGCTCGGCAGCCGGGAGCGCGACGGCGGAGGCGCTCTGCGCGAGATGCGGGAGTACTCCAGAGGCCGGGAGCGCGAGCTGGTCGAGGCGCACGTCGAGCGCCTGATCGAGTTCCACCGCCGCGAGCTGTTTCCGCTGCTGCCCAATTTTCCGTCACCGAGGAGCTGAGCTGCGACCCCGAGGCCCAGCACACCTACTGGCTCTCGGCGGACGATTCCAACTCGATGGCCTCCCCGGTGGTGGCCCGCTGGCAGATCTGGCTGGGCGACTTCGTGACCACCGAGATCCGCGTCTGGGAGTTCCTCAACTACTACACCTTCGGCTGCGGAGCCGCGGCTCCCGATCACGTCGCGATGATTCCGGACGTGCGCGTCGCCGACGAGCTGCAGGGAGGCAACTACGCGATGCAGATCGGCGCACGATCGCACAAGGATCCGATCACCTACCAGCCTCGCTCGGATTCGGTCACGGCCACGGTCGACGACCTGCTGCTCGGCACGGGAACCGACATGAGGAAGGGCGACGCGATCGTCGACTACGCCCTGGCGCTCGAGGAGATCCAGTCGCTGATGTACACCCCGAGCAAGTACCCGCAGATCCTCGAGATCATCGACGAAACCCGCCAGCAGGTGCTGACCGCCGCCGACGCTCTGGGCGACGACCCGGAGCTGGTCGAGATCGGTGACCTGCTCCTGGAGTACCGAACCAACTTCGAGTAGCTCTCCGCCGGCGCCCTCGCCGACGGCTTGGCAATCGGGGCGGGTTGGCTTAACTTCACGGCTCGGAGGGCGATCGATGCGCGCGGGTCGCGATTTTCTCGTTTCGGAGCCGGTGGTGATCGCGGCGATTCTGATCAACGCCGCCGCGCTGCTGGGTGCGGCGTCGCTGGGGGAAGGCGAGCCGGCGTGCCGGTTCTGCGAGTGGGTCGACTACGCCTGCGCGGTGTTTTTCGTGATCGAAGCGGCGCTCAAGATCCAGCGCGACGGCTGGCGCGGCTACTGGTCGTCGGGCTGGAACCGCTTCGACTTCACGATCGTGGCGCTCAGTCTGCCGGTGCTGATCAAGCCGCTGGGAATCGTCGACACCCAGGCGTTCGCCGTCTTTCTCACCCTGCGGCTCGGCCGGCTGTTCCGCCTCTTCAGGCTCTTGAAGTTCATCCCCAACCGCGAGCACATGCTGATCGGCATCCGACGCGCGCTGAAGGCCTCGGTGGGCGTCTTCATCGCGATTCTGATCGTCAACGCGGTGCTGGCGATCGGCGGCTCGATGCTGTTCGGGCGCTGGGCGCCGGAGCACTTCGGCAATCCGCTCTTGTCTATCTACACCACCTTCAAGGTCTTCACCGTCGAGGGCTGGTACGAGATCCCCGACCTGCTGGCCCGGCGCGCCGACAGCGACCTGATCGCGCTCGTGGCGCGCGTCTACTTCGTCGGGGCGGTGCTGGTCGGCGGCATCCTCGGCCTTTCGCTGGCCAACGCGGTCTTCGTCGACGAGATGACGATGGACAACACCGAGAGGCTCGAAGACCAGATCGAGCAGCTGCTCGGCGAGGTTCGATCCCTGCGCGAACAGCTCGATCCAAGGGAGAGCTCGCGCCCGCCTCCCGAGCCGGGCGGGGAGCCCGGCTCCGAGCCCGGGTAGCTACAGCTCGATCAGCGTTCCGGTCCCGACCTCGACGAAGCGCTCGCCGTAGACCTCGGCGAACATCCCGATCCCCCGCTTGCCGGTGCAGTGGATCGGTGCGGCCCGCTCCACACCGGCACGCTGGAAGACCTCGATCACGCGGCGAATCTCGGCCGGACCGTCGCGAAAGAGGTGAAACCCTCCCAGCACCAAGCGCAGCGCGCCGAAAACCTCACTCACCTTCTCGACCATCTCGCCGATCCCCGGGTGACTGCAGCCGGTCACCATCACCGGGCCCTCGTCGGTCTCGATCACGAGCGCCTGCTCGCTGATCGATCCGGCCAGCTCACCGGTGGTATAGAGGCCCGGGGCGATTCTCATCTCTTCGAGAGCCCCGCCGGCGGCCAGCAGCGGACCGTGCTCGACCACGCGGGCGCCCGCACGCTCGGCGCTTCGCTTCAGCTTGCCTGGAAACGACTCGAGCATGTGAACATCCAGGTCGGAGTCGGCCTTCAGCAGCGCCGGCAGGCCGCCGACGTGATCCCAGTGGGCGTGCGAAAGCACCACGCCGTCGATCTCGCTCGGATCGATCTGCAAAAGCTCCATGTTGCTCAAAAGCGCCCCACCATCCGAGCCGGTGTCGAACAGCAGGCTCGTCTCGCCCTTGCGCACCAGGCAGGCCAGCCCCCAGCCGTAGCGCAGCCGCGGAACGTCCGCCCGATTGTCGTAGAGCACCCGAATCGAGGTCTCGTCCATCTCGGCCCCCTCGCCTTTCCGCCGCGGCTCGTCGTCCCCGTCGGCTGCAAAAGCGACACAGAGCACCGCGGCCGCGGCCACCGCGGCGCAGATCGCGCCGGCCGTCAGAGCTCTCATCTATCCCCCCGAAGCTTTGAAGTAACGTTCCATCCGATCGAAGGCAGTGTTGATCATCTCCTCCGAAACGCAAAACGACATGCGCAGATGCCCCTCTCCCGTGCTGCCAAAGTCGGCGCCGGGCGTGGTCGAGACATGCGCTTCCTCGAGCAGCTTCACGCAAAAGGCCCCGGAATCGTCTCCGCCCTTGGCGCGGATCCGCGGGAACATCAGGTAGGAGCCTCCGGGCTTTCGGTAGTCGAAGACCTCGGACAGGCGGTCGAGACGCTCGCACATCAGGTCGCGCGCCGAGCGGTAGTGCTCGCCGAACTCGGCTATGCAGTCCTGCGGACCATGCAGCGCGGCGAGCGCCGCATACTGGGAGGCGACCGGCGCGCAGATCGCGCAGGCGATGTGCGGCTTGCTGATCTGGGCGATCCAGGATTCGTCGGCGTGGAGGTATCCGATCCGCCAACCGGTCATCGCGTACGACTTGGTGAAGGTGAAGCAGCTGATTGCATTGTGCCGCATCTCCGGAATCGAACCGATGCTGAAGTGCCGCAGGCCGTCGAAGACGAAGTACTCGTAGGCCTCGTCGGTGATCACCATCAGGTCGTTCTCCAGCGCGATCGCGGCCAGCTCGCGCAGATCCTCCTCGGCGTAGACCGTACCGGTCGGGTTGCAAGGCGAGCAGTAGAGCACGGCTCGGGTTCGTGGAGTGATCGCCTCGCGGATCGCTTCTGTGTCCAGGCGGAAGCCCTGCTTCTCGTCGCAAGGCGCGAAGACCGGAACCGCCGAAGCGAGCCGCACCTGGTTGACGTGCGTCGAGTAGGTCGGCGATGGCAGAATCACCTCGTCGCCGGGATCGACCACCGCGAGCAGCGCCGAGGTCAATCCCTCGATCGCGCCCACGGTCACCATCAGCTGCGAGGTCTCGGCCTCGATCCCGTTGTCGCGACGCAGCTTGGCCGCGATCTCCTCGCGCAGCTCCGGCAGACCGGCGTTGACCGAGTAGCCGTCGGTCAGACCCTTTTCGATCGCCTCGGACGCGGCCCGGCGGATGTGCTCCGGAGCGGCGGAAGTCGGCTTGGCCCAGGAGAGAAACGCCACGTCGTCGATCTGGCGGGATCTGCGCGTCATCTCGTGAATCGCGGATTTGGGAATCGAGCTCACTCGCTTGGCAGGCCTGATAGTCATCTTTGGTTTACCTTTTGTTCCACTATACCCGGCTCGCTTTTACCTCTTCTCGCCGCACAAGCCAACCCCGGGCCGGGATGAGCATTCCGCGCTGTGGGGAAAGCGTTTCGAGCCGGAGGCCTGATGAGCGGCGCTCGATCGCGATACCCCGACTCGAAGCGGGCATGCGCCGGTCTTTTCGGCCCGAACAGAAGAATGGACGGGTTCTTTACCCCTGCAACAGGATCCAAGCGGCCGGTGTGCTCACATCACCGGCACATCTCCGGCCGAGGCCGGTGTCTCGTCGTCGCCGATATACTCTTCGTCTCCGAAATCGTCACCGTATCCGAGCTGACCGTCATTCCTTCCCCAACACCTGACCTCGCCGGTCTCGATAACCGCGCGGGTGTGGGCCATGCCAGCACTCACCTGGATCGCTGCCCACCCTAGTAGCACGTCAGGCCTCCAAGATCGGGTAGAGCCTCCGCAGCTTGACCCGTGCGTCTACAAACTGAAGACCCTGAAGCGCGGGTGTCAGACACGCTGAAGCGCGGCGTGAGTCGATAAGCAGTTGATTGGAATTTTCCGTTCCCGGCGGTTTTTCGCGCAGGGGTCCAACTTTTTTGCAACCGATCGGGGCCAGCGTCCGATGTAAGGTGCATGGGACATCCAATCAGAATCTATCAGCCGGGGATCGTCTACTCGATGGTCTCCAACATCGTCGACCGCCAGTTCATGTTCAAGCCGGACCACCACCCGGACAACCCGCTTCTG
>JAWOBP010000145.1:0-7096 GCA_046484285.1 Polyangia bacterium | reverse complement strand
CTGACACCCGAGCTTGAGACCCGATCTTGAAGCGTGGACGTGCTACTAGTGCCGAGTCAACCCCACAATGCCGGGTCGGGCCGGCCCTCATCGACGATCCCTGCGTCACTCCTCCTCGAATTGGCACCGCCAGTCCTTCGTCGTCGTTCCTTGGCCTCGCCGATGATCTCTCGCCCCGTACCCGAAATCGTAGGGTTGACGAGGCACTAGTGCCGAGTGTTGGAGCAGTCGCCGCTGATGCGACCGCGCAATCCGTCTCGCAGCCCGCGGGTCAAGGTGTTCTGCCGGGATTGCGAGCTGGAGGCCCAGCACCTGGAGATGGAGAAGCTGGCGGCGGGTCTCTACCGCGAGACGTTCGGGGCGTTTCGCCGGGCGGCGCTGATGGGCAGGCGCACCTCGATGGACTGGCCGGTGGGAGCCCCGGCCGCGCCCTGCTGAGGCGAGCCGGCTTCGGGGCGAGATCGAAAGAGGGCCTGTCGCAGCAGGGCGCCGGCGAGCCGAGTCGCGCGCGTCCGGCGCACCGCTGCGCCTTTTCGAGCGATCATTCACGGAAAAGCGGCAGGCGGGGCGGCGCGGCGAGCGGAATCCCGGCCGATTCCCGGCCGAAAAGGTCGAACGAAGCCGGCTGTTCCGGTTTGGCTGCTGATTTCAATTCGATCCGTTCAAGCCCAAACCTAATTGGGAGGGTCGGTCAACGCAGCCTTGCCAAGGCCTGATCGCAGAGTTCGATATTGTGGCGGATCTTGGCGTTGCTCATCACCAGAGAGTGACCGAAACGCGACCGCAGATCCGTGAGACCCCGCCGGTACTGTTCCCAAGCGTGCCGGTAATCGGGCGCCAGCGTGACCGCCTGGTGAAGCAGAACCATGGCTTGGCGGCCCTTTGTCAAACTGTTTTCGTCCTCGGCCTGACGGCCGATGATTTCAGCGCTTCGGAGCAGTTTGTCGGCCTCGAGATTCGGCCCGGAGTCATCGCCGGAAGCCACTTTGGCCGCCGCGAAAGAGGCGACGAGGAGAAACGAAATGACAAATATCACGAGTCCCGAGATCTTGCCGTTCGTTCCTGGTTCGACCGTCGTCAACGGACGTCGCTCTCGTTCGCCCACGCTCTTGCCGGCCACAGCACAACCGACGTCATCCGCCCGCACCGCAGTATGTCCGCAACGGCCTGCGCTGCCAGGCGTAGAATTTCTCCGGGATCCGTGCCCGGCTTCATCGAAGGTGGCCGCAGTCAGCTCCCCGAGCTGGGTGGTCTTGCGCATATAGGTTCTCATAGTTTTCTCCTTTTTCTCGTTCACTGCTTTTTCTCGTTCACTGCCGGCTGTTAATGCAGCTTTCGGGCCACTGATCAGACGCGAACAATTTCGGGTACTTGAATCGCGGACATTTCGGGAGGTACCTGCTTGATCAATCAGAATGACGTGCCGTCTCGTTCAGGATGTGGGCATAGTGGGGCTGAGCGTGAGTAACTATGGGGAACTACGGAAACCCGGCCCGCGGAAGCGGGCTCGAGGATTGAGGCTGCTCGTTGTTCAGCGACAATCGGAAGTGCCCGAAGACGTAGAACCGGTCGAGATCGACGAAGGTCTCCATCCAGTCGTCCGGCGTCTGAGCGCAGGCTTTGATCCAGTCGTGGATCGCCGCGCACAGCGTGCTGTTCGGGCCGCCGGAAGAGTTGTCGATGATGAACACGACGTCCGTGTCATCGCCCCCCGTGTCGTCGCAACCGGCGAGCGTGACCAGCAGTGCCGCCAAAATCATTGCAAAAAAACAAGGGCGCGTCTCCGCGCGGACTGGGAAACAGTATACAAGCACCGACATGTCGAGCATGGCCGGCCGCGAGCAGCTACGGCCGCTGGCGACCCCAGGAGTCGGCGTAGCGCCCGCCCCTTTTCACCAGCTCGGCGTGGGTACCGCTCTCGATCACTGATCCGCCCTCCATCACGCAGATCCGATCGGCGCGCATCGCGGTGGTGAAACGGTGAGTGATGATCAGCGCGGTGCGTCCGAGCACAAGCTCGCGGAGCCGCTCCATCCACTCGGCCTCGGCCCAGGAATCCATCGCCGAGGTCGGCTCGTCTAGCAGCACGACCTGTGCGCGGCGGAGAAAGGCGCGCGCCAGCGCCAGGCGTTGCCACTCGCCGTCGCTCAGCTCGGTGCCGCCGTCGAACCACTTGCCCAGCAGCGTCCGGTAGCCGCGCGGAAGCTCGGAGATGAACCGCTCGGCGCCGGCGGCCCGGGCGGCGCGTGCCACGTCGTCCGGGCCCGGCTCGGCCGGCAGGTCGCCGAACGAGATCCCGCGCTCGACCGGGACGCTGTAGCGCACCGGCGACTGGAACATGGCGGTGATCCGCCGCCGCAGCTCTCCGATCTCGAGCCGGCGGAGGTCGACGCCGTCCATGCTGACCCGCCCCGCGTCCGGGTCGTAGAGCCGCGCCAGCAGCTTGATCAGCGTGCTCTTGCCCGAGCCGTTGGGTCCTACCACGGCCGTGATCAGCCCGGCCGGCACCTCCAGGTCGAAATCCTCCAGCACCGGCCGGTGCGAGCCGGGATAGGCGAAGGTGACGCCCTCGAGCGCCATTCCGCTTCGCAGCTCGTCGGGCGCCGGGCGCGGCCGGGCCGGGCTGGTCACCGACGGCTCGAGGTCGAGGAAGGCGAACACGTCGCCGAGGAACAGCAGGTTGCGGTAGATGTCGCCCACGTTGCCCAGCAGGCCGCGCATCATCTGCTGGCCCTGGCGAAACGCTGCGTAGAACAGCGCCAGCTCGCCCAGCGTCAGCTCTCCGCGCACCGTGCGCCAGCCCATCCAGGCCATGCAGCCGGCGGTCGCCAGCAGCGCCAGCAGCGCCGCGATCAGCTCCGAGACGCTCTGGGATCTCAAAAGCGCCAGCCGCTCGCGGCGCAGGCGGGCGCGAACCTCGACGAAGCGATGCCGGAACCAGCCGCCCAAGTCGAAGGCGCGCACCTCGGCCGCGGCGTGCGGCTCGGTCAGCTCGGCGTCGTAGTACCAGGCCTTGCGCTCGTCCTCGGTGTTGCGCAGCCGCCAGCGGTGCTGGCGCGCGGCGTGCCGCAGCACCACGATCAGCGCGGGAGCCGTGCTGGCCAACAGGATCAGCGGCACCCAGGGGCTGAACCCGAGCAGCACCCCGGCCATCGCCAGCAAGGTGATCGCGCTGCGGACCAGCATTCCGGCGTTCTCCACCAGCCTGCGCGGCCGGTACCAGGCCTCGTTGCGCGCGCGGTGGAGCCTGTCGAAGTACTCCGGCGTCTCGTAGAAGGCCAGGTCGACCGTCGCGGAGCGCTCGTGGATCAGGTCGGCGACGTGATCCTGCATCACCTCGGCCTGGTGCGAGCGGATCCAGGCGGTCAGCGCGCGCACGATCTCGGAGGCCAGCATCGCGCCGCCCAGCAGCGCGGCCGGCAGAGCCGCGGCGCGCGCGGACTCCCAGCTCCCGCCGTCGCGCGCGGCGGCGACCACCGCGTCGACCGCCTCGCGCGTGAGCAGCACCACCGCGACCGGCAGCAGGCCGTCGATCACCAACAGAACCAGCCAGGTCAGCGTCCAGCCCGGCGAGGCACGCCAGACCAGCCCGGCCGCGCGCGGCAGGTACCTGAGCTGTGCGCTGGCCGCGCCGAAACGGCTTTTGAGATACGAGCTCTCCGGGCGCGCGCTCAACTCGAGCCGCCTAGGTGACGCCGCCGCCGTCTTCGCAGCCCTGCGGGCAGGCGCGCTCCAGCCAGCTGCAGAAGCGATCGATGCCGGTCTCGATGTCGACCTTCGGCTCGTAGCCGAGCAGTCTGCGCGCGCGGGTCACGTCCGCGTAAGTGATCGGCACGTCGCCGGGTTGGACCTCGTCGTGATCGATCACCGGCTCGACACCCAGTCGCTCACCGATCACCTCCACCAATCGCAGCAGCGAGGTCGTCCTGGATCCGCCCAGGTTGATCACCTCGAACCCGGAGCAGCGCTCCACCGACGCGACCACGCCGGCCGTGATGTCGTCGATGCAGGTGTAGTCGCGGCTGGCACGACCGTCGCCGAAGAGGCGCACCGGCTCGCCGCGCCGCAGGTGGTTGGCGAAAAGGTGAATCGCCATCTCGGGCCGCTGCCGCGGGCCGTAGACGGTGAAGAAGCGCAGCACGTGCACATCGATCCCGAACAGGTGGTGATAGGTGTGGCAGAGCGCCTCGCCGGCGACCTTGGAGGCGGCGTAGGGCGAGATCGGCCGCATCACGTCGTCGCTCTCGCGAAACGGCACGTCAGTGCGCCCGCCGTAGACCGAAGACGAGGAGGCGAACACGAAGCGCGGCACCTGGTAGATCCGGCAGCGCTCCAGCAGATTGAGCGTACCCTCGATGTTGACGCGCTGGTAGATCTCGGGCCGCTCGATCGAGGGCCGCACGCCCGCGTAGGCCGCGAGATGGGCCACCGCCTGGAATCCGTCTCCGTCCTCGAAGAGCCGATCGAGCAGATCGCGATCGAGGATGTCGCCGGTGACCAGCGTGTAGCCGGGCTGGGACAACGCAGTCTCGATGTTCTTTTTCTTGATCGCCGGGTCGTAGAAATCGTTGAAGTTGTCGAGGCAGACGACCTCGTGACCGCCCGCCAGCAGGCTCTCGGCCAGGTGCGACCCGATGAATCCAGCTCCGCCGGTGAGCAAGACCCTCATCTTTCGTCCTCTAACAGCTTTCTCCCTCGCGAGAAACCATCAGTCGGCCGTAATCGCCTCCGCGACCGCGTCCATGTCCGCCAGCGTGCCGGCTTGCAGCGCCGCCGCGCCGGGCAAATCGGCGCGCTCGATCAGCTCGCGGGTCGCCTCCTCGTCGAGCACGCCGGCGCCGACGAACAGCCGCAGCATGCGGCTCGGCACCGAGATCGCAACCTCGGCCGCCCACAGTCGCGACTGCGCCGCGAGCAGCTCGTTGTTCTCGTCGCGAGCCGCGGCTCGTACCAGGGCCGCGGCGGTCTCGACCTCGGCCATCGCCCAGCCCAGCTCGAACAGGGCGTGCTGCTTGCGAGACAGCTTGCGGCGGAAGGCCTGCACCGAGCAGTGTGAAAGGAGGCGCCCCGCGTGGGCCACGGCCGGGCCTCCCACTCTCTCCAGGCCGGCCAGCTCGTCGGCGATGCCGTCGTAGAAGCGGCCCTTGCTCTTGACGCTGAGGCGCATGCGGAACACGCCGATGATGCTCTGCTGGATCTCCGAGGTGCCCTCGTAGATCGGCAAGATGCGCACGTCGCGCTTGATCTTCTCGACCTCGTACTCGGCGCAGTAGCCGTAGCCGCCCAGCGCTTGGATCGCAGCCTCGGCCGCGGCGTTGCCCGCCTCGGTGGCGAACAGCTTGGCGATCGAGCCCTCGACCTGGCGGTCCTCGTCGCTGGCGTCGAGCAGGTCGGCGACGTGCTCGATGTAGGCCTTGGCCGCGGCGAGACGCACGCTGTGCGGCACCAGCAGCTTGTGGGTGTAGCCCTGCAGCTCGCGCAGGTAGCTGCCGAACTGCTTGCGCTCCTTGGAGTAGGCGATCGCCTTTTCCAGCGCCGACAGTCCACCCCCCAGCCCGAACGCGGCCACCATCAGGCGCGTGTAGCCGAAGACCTCGTTGGACTGCTTGATCCCGCGGCCCTCGCACTCTCCGACGATGTTGTCGGCCGGAATCACGGCGTCCTCCAGGATCACCTGCGAGGTGTTGGAGAGCCGGATGCCGTGCTTCTCCTCGTTCTCGCCGGGCTCGAGCCCCTCGGTGCCGCGCTCCACCACGAAGAAGGTGGGGCCGTCCGGCGCCTTGGCCAGGATCGTGTAGAGGTCGGCGATCGCTCCGTTGGAGATGAACTGCTTGACGCCCTCGAGCCGGTAGTGGGTGACCTCGCCCGACTCGTCGGTGATCCGCTCGGCCCGGGTCTTGAGGTTCTCCACGTTGGAGCCGGCCTCGGGCTCGGTGACGCCGTAGGCCACGATCAGCCCCTCCTCGGCCAGCTTGGTCATCCACTTCTCGCGCTGCTTCGGCGTGGCGCCGACGCGGATCGGATCGATTCCCAGCGCGATCGCGAGCATCGCGGTCGCCAGGCCCAGGTCGACCTTGGCGAACTCGCAGCTGAGGCGGTAGACGTCGTAGGCGCCGCCGCCCATTCCGCCGTGCTCCTCGGGGATGAAGACCAGGTGCAGGCCCACGTCGGGGCCCAGCATCGCGCGTACGACCTGCTCGGGGCAGACGTCCTCGCGATCCCATTCGAGGCGCTTGTCAAGCGGCATCTCCCGCTCGGAGAACTCTCTGAACGTCTGGAGGATGATCTCCAGGTCTTCACGGTCGAGACGTTTTTGTTCCATCACACTTTTTTCTTCCTCCAGGGTCGTTCCCCGGGCCGGCGAGAGGTAAATCTATGAGCGACGGCCGCGACTTGTCAATCGACACATTCGAAACGTCTTTCGACATTGCCCCGCGGCGGAGCTTGCACGGGCCGGCGCCGGGGTGTATGGATCCGGGCGTTCGGGGGAGCTTTTTTCGGCGGCTGTATCCGCCCCCGCGGAACGGCACGCCACCAGGAGGAAAGCCCGATGCGACGGACGATGTTCAAGTCCAAGATTCACCGATGCACACTCACCCACGCCGACCTCGACTACGAGGGCAGCGTCACGATCGACGCGGACCTGATGCGGGCCGCGGACATCCTGCCCCACGAGCTGGTGCATGTCTGGAACATCACGCGCGGCAGCCGGATCGAGACCTACGCGCTCGAGGGACCGCCCGGCTCGGGGGTGATCTGTGTAAACGGCGCGGCCGCGCACCTCAACAGCCCCGGCGATCTGGCGATCATCGCCACCTTCGCCGAGCTCGACGAAAGCGAGCTTTCCGATCATCGGCCGAGCGTGGTGCTGGTCGACGGAGAGAACCGGATCGCGGATCCGGCGCACTCGGAGACGCCGGGCCCGCTCGAGGCGGTGGGATCGAGCTGATTGGTCTCGATTCGGGCTCGCCTCAGCAGGGCGCGGCCGGGGCGCCCACCGGCCACAGCGAGGACGGCGGGTAGGTGCCCGGCGGCCAGTCCATCGAGGTGCGCCTGCCCATCAGCGCCGCCCGGCGAAACGCCCCGAACGTCTCGC
>JAWOBP010000210.1:0-3110 GCA_046484285.1 Polyangia bacterium | reverse complement strand
TACCCCTCCTCCTCGTCCGGGTCCGAGAGCAGCACTCGCAGCAGGACGTAGGCGAAAAACGGCCAGAACAGGGCTATCCAGAGGTGAACATGGACGAGGTGGATGTTGGAATCGTCGTCGCCGCTGCTGAAGAAGATCAGCGCGGAGAACAGGGCTCCCAGTATCGCGTAGACCGTGAACAGCACGAGCATCTCGCTAACCTCCTGTTGCCGGGCGGGGAATTCGAACGCCGCTGTTGGTTGGACGCACGCGGCGGGGCTCTTCTGACAGGCGGCTGCGCGTTGCGGCTCACGACAGGGCGTGGAACACGTAGCACACCCCCGCGATCGCGCCCAGAATCGCCAGCACAGAGAGCAGCACCCAGGGCCAGGGCGTGGCGCTCTGCTCGCGGCGTGGCTCGCTCTCCCCGGCCTCGTCGAGCAGGCTGGAAGCCAGGGCCTTGAGCAGCTTGTACCCGGCGAGTATCAGGATAAAGGCGGGGATCGAGACTCCCAGGATCACAACCGCCTCCATCGTCCACCTCCTGTCCGCAACCGGAAAGCTAGTGCCTCGTCAACCTCCCCCGTATCTTGCCGTAGGCCGCGTTGATCTCGGTCATCTTGAGGTGCGCCACATCCTGGAACTCCTTTGGCAACGAGGCGACCCGGTCCGGGTGGTACTCAGATACGAGCTTGCGGTAGGCGGCCTGCACCTCGGCCGTAGAAGCGCTCTGCTCCAGGCCCAGGATCTCGTAGGCGCGGGCGAGGCTCATCCCCGACCCGGCGGTCCCGCTCGCCTCCCGGCGATCTCCGCCCAGGCCCAGCTCGGCGGCCATCTGCTCCCAGGTCCGGCTGTCGGCTCCCATCGCCATCGCCACTTTGCGGATCAGATCCACCTCCGAGGGGTGAGCCTCGCCGTCGCACTTGGCGATGTCCGCCAGGATCGCCAGGATCTCGAGCGGATCGAGGGTCGAGAGGCGGCGCATCGCGTCCGTCACCAGCGTCTCCAGGTCGACCGCGGCGGTCTTCTTCATCTCGCGCTTCAGCTCTCGCACCTGTTCGGAGTCCAGCTCGAACACCTCCTCGAAGTAGCGGCGCACCAGCCGCACCTCGTCGGGCATCATCCTGCCGTCGGCGCGCACCACCTCCATGCACAACCCGATCAGCGGAGAGAGCCAGGCCACCTTGCTCCACGGAATCGGGCTGGGAAAATCCAGCTGGAAGACACTGCCGCCGATCGGCTTCGGAACGCCGCCGTCGTTCAGCACGACGACCTCGAACACCATTGCGAAAGCTCCGGCCTTGTCGTAGCGCACCGCTCCGAGCGGCACGTACACCCGGCAGATACCGTCCACCACCGGCGCAGAGACGAAGAACTCGCCGTGCTCGCTGACGAACGGAGCCCTGCCGCCGAGGATTCTGCCCGAGCCGTCCACAACCCGAATCACTCCGAGCGCCCCGTCCGGAACCGGCTCTTTGACCGCGAGCCCGAACGCGAGCCCGGTCTCGTCCTTCTGGTACGACGCCTCGACATCGATTTCGTCCGGCCCCTGGGACGAGCCCACTCCGGTCTTGCCCGAGCCGCCGCCCCGGCCGGCCAGGCTGTCCACGCCGTGACCCACTCCGACCCCGATCGCTGCTCCGACCGGGCCCCCGGCGGCGAATCCGATCGCTCCTCCGATGATCTTTCCCAGCCAGCTCATCGTCCACCTCCGGCGCGCTGCGCCGTCTCTCACCGGCCCCGGCGATCCGGCGCCGCTCGACCGATTCTAACCCGGCCGCCAGGTCAGTGTCTCGTCGTCGCTCAGCTCGAAGCTGCTGGGGCGGTCGCCGGGCAGGTCCAGCGAGGTGATCGGACGGTCGTCGACGACGATTCCGTTGGTCGAGCCCGGGTCGAAGATGCGCGGGCGCTGGCCGACTGCCAGCAGCACGGCGTGCACGCGGGAGATGTAGCGGGACATCGGGGCGTTGTTCCCGCTCAGCTCGCAGCGCGGGTAGCGGCCCACCATCACTCCGGTGCGCAGGGAGACCCGGTCGACCTCGATCTCGGCCGCGCCTTCGGGCCCCTCGAACAGCAGCCTCCCTGCGCGCGGGCTCTGCTCCCTGTCGCGCCGCGACCTTCCGGCGCGCGAGCGCCGCAGCGAGACCATCGTGGTGCTGCGCGTGCTTCTCGAAACGGAGGAGACGTACCTTTCGGGCGGCGAGCTCGGGACCCAGCGCCGCGGCTCCGGCCAGCGGATCTCGTCGTAGCCGGCGATCCTGCCGCCGCGCAGCAGCTCCTCGGACGGCACGGCGAACAGCAGGGAGTTGGCCAACCGCATCCGCAAAGGTCCGTCGCTCAGCACCGAGAGGTGGGGGGTGCCCTCGAAGTCGTACATGCCCAGCACGGAGCGCAGGTCCAACAGCCGGATCATCCGGCAGCCGTCGTGGGTGAGGCCAAAGATCATCAAAGCCTGGCGCAGCGAGAGCCCCTCGTCCGAGGTCAGGCAGAGCCCGGACGAGTCGTGCCTGCCGACCCCGAGCTCGGCCGGAGCGCCTGGAGCCGGATCATCGAGCCACCCCCAGCTAACCTGCCCGCCGCCGAGCGGGTCGACCGCCGCCACCAGACAAGCGGGCCGCTCGGGCACGGCCAGACCCGAGAGCCGCGCCGCAACCAGAGCAAAACCCCGCCGCATCAGCTCCCCGGTAGCGTCCAGGGAGAGAAGCGGAGAAAACGCCGTCGTGCAATTTGTACCGCCCACCTGTCCAGCTCCTCGTAGAAAAACGTAAGCATCAAACCGATCACCCGCAAAGATGATGACGCCAGGGCGGGACGGTTTCTGACAGATCGGTTGTTATCTTGGGCGAATTGATGGATTGTTCAAGAAAAGCCACTCGCAGCCCGGTCTCCACGCAAGTCGCCCCACCCGGTCCGGCTCCCGGACCTCCCCGGCCGCCACTGGATGATCGCCGTCACCGGCCTGCGCGACGAGGACATGGTGTTGCTCACCAACAAAGACATCCGCAGCGCCGGGCAGGCCGCGGCGATCGTGGCGGCGTACATGCGCCGCTGGGGCATCGAGGAGGGCATCCGCTGCTGGAAGCAGAAGACCGGCGTCGAGGACTTCCGCGTCCGCAACTGGACCTCGATCC
>JAWOBP010000109.1:0-7587 GCA_046484285.1 Polyangia bacterium | reverse complement strand
CACGTTCAGGCCGCCGATCATCGAGCCCTACAGGCCCAAGCACCGGTACTGGAGCGGGTACGTCTAGCCGGGCCAGGCTGATTCGTCAGGGGCGAAGGGGGGAGTGACGCCGCGCAAGACGGCGCCGGGCGCCGGGGTGCGCCCGAAGCTCGGTTTCCAGAAGAAAACGGACGAGATCGGGGGGCGAGCCGGGGCGAGAACCGGCCGCAGGCGACCGATTCGGGGCGGGAACAGCCGAGATGTCAGGCAGCAGCCCGGCCGGATATGCTTCGGCCGGCGAATACTGCTGTTGTTTGTTCTTGGTGTCTGACACCCGGGCCTTTGTGTCTGACGCCGGGATCGTGGCCAGGGGCCGCTCTCACCCGAACGGGAGAGGTTGACGAGGCACTAGAGCGAGCGGCGCGATGCCTGCCCGTGACTTCGGATCGCGCCTCGGGGTGCGCGTCTTTTGCCGCCTGCTCGGCTTGCTTCCGAGGCGGCTCGTCTACGCGCTGGCCCTGCTGCCGGTCTGCTGGTACGTGCTGACCCGCCCGGACGTGCGCCGCGCGTCGAAAAGCTACCGGGCGCGGCTGGAATCGGGCCGCGTAAAGCCGAGCCCGCTGCTGTTCGCGTTGCGGCAAGCGGCCGCCTACTCGCGGGCGATCCTCGACAACATCTACCTGGGAACGTTCGGTCCGCAGCGGTTCGATATCGATTTCACCGGCACTCGGCGCCTGCGCGCCGCGCTCGATCGCAATCGAGGTCTGGTTCTGCTCTCGGCTCACGCGGGCAACTGGCATCTGGCGGTCAACTTCCTGGGCCGCACCGGTGCTCGCGCCCACCTGGTCACCGACGAGGTGCGCTCCGCCGAGGTGCGGTGGGCGATGGACGCCGCCAAGAGGAGAGCCGCGCACCTGGATGTCCACGACGCCCGAAGCGGGCCCGGCTTGGCGCTGGAGCTCAAGCTGGCGCTGCAAAGGGGGGAGACCGTGATTCTGGCCGGCGATCGCCCCTGGAAAGGCGCTCGCTCTCTCGAGGTCGATCTGCTGGGCTCCCCGGTGCGGGTCCCGGCGCTGCCGTTCGCCCTGGCTCGCTCTTCGGGAGCGCCGTTGTGCCTGGGCCTGGCTTTCTCCACCGGAATGCAGAGCTACAGGACCGTGGCGATCGGTCCGCTGGGAGACGACATCGCGCCCGACAGCCGGGACGGCGACCAGATCACAGCCCGGCGCTTCGCCCGAGCGCTCTCCGAGCAAATCCGTCTGCGACCGGAACAATGGTACAATTTCTACGACTTCTGGGGCGACACCGCCCGATCCTGAGCAGAGCCAAGCCGACGGTTGACAGTGCGCCGCTGTGACGCTAAATATGCCAACGTACTTTGGTATATTGGTTGATAACCGGAAGGCGCGACAGATGGCCAGAGCTCGAAAAGTGGAACAGCTCAAGGACCTGGGGGCCTACGAGCGCCTGGCCGAGGTTGCGAAGAGCTTGGCCGAGCCGGTGCGGCTCGAGATAATCGACTCGCTCGTGCAGGGGCCGCGCACCGTAGAGTCGCTGGCGCGCGTCTGCGGTCTGCCCGCAAAGAACATCTCGCATCACCTGCAACGCCTCAGAACGGCAGGTCTCGTTCGCAGGGTCAAGCTGGACCGCCGCGCGATCTATTCGTTGACCGACGAGAACGTGGAGAATTTCTGGCTGGTCTTCAGGGAGTTCGTCGAAAAACGGATCGAAGCCGACAGCCGCGAGCGCGAACAGGCCAAGGACAAGGCTGTGAGAGCGGATCGCCTCCCCGGCCTGCTCTCCGAGGATCGCGTGCTGGTGATAGACGTGCGTCCCAGCGAGGAGTTCCGCTCCGGCCATCTGCCAGGCGCCCTCTCGATACCGCTCGATCAGCTGGAGCGGAGACTAGAGGAGCTGCCGCCCAACCGGCTGATCGTGGCGTTCTGCCGCGGACCGTACTCACGGCTAGCAGACCGCGCCGTATCTTTGCTGCGCGAGGCCGGCCACGAGGCGGTTCGCTGCTGCGACGGAGTGCTGGAGTGCCGCGCCGCGGGGTTACCGATGATCAGCGAGGAGAAAAAAGGAGGAGGTTTTTGATGTTGAAACTGCGAAATCGTTATCTGTTCGCGCCTATCAAGACAGGGTACGGAAACAAAGAGGGCACCGTCACCGAGCGACATCTTGCCTTCTACCGCGAACGCATCCGTCACGTGGGCGCGGTGACGCCTGAGCCGCTCTACCTCCATCCAGGCCTGCGCGAGCTGCCCACTCAAATCGGGATCGACGCTCCCGACAAGAAGTCGGGCCTGGAGCGGCTGGTGAGCACGATCCACGACGGAGGCGCGGCAGCGGTGGCACACCTCAATCACCCCGGCCGCATGGCCAACCCGAAGATCCCGAAAAACAGGTTCGTCTCCTCCACGGACCGCGCCTGCGAAAAAGGAGGCGCCAGGCCGGAAAGGATGGGCGAGGCCGAGATGGAATCCGTGGTCGGGCTGTTCACCTCGGCGGCTCGACTCGCCTCGGAGGTGGGTTTCGACGCGGTGGAGCTGCAGTTGGGCCACGGTTACCTGCTGGCCCAGTTCCTCTCGTCGGCGGTCAATGACCGCGACGATTTATATGGAGGAGACTTCGAGAACCGCTCCCGATTTCCGTTGCGGGTCGTGGATGCCGTGCGCGAGGCGATCGATCTCCCGCTGCTGGTGAGAGTCAGCGGCTCGGAGATGACACCCGACGGAATCCAGATCGAAGAAACGGTCGAGCTGGCCAAGAAACTGGCCGAGCGCGACATCGAGGCCGTGCACGTCTCGGCCGGCACGGTCTGCAGCACGCCGCCCTGGTACTTTCAACACATGTTCGTTCCGAGGGGGAAGACCTGGGATTTCGCCGAGCGGGTCGAGCGGGAGTCCGGGGTCAAGGTGGTGGTCGTGGGCCGCATCGACGATCTGGAGCAGGCCGCGCAGCTCGAGGAGCGCTTCCCCGACGCCTACTTGGCCGTGGGGCGGGGCCTGGTCGCCGACCCGGACTTCGTGGGCAAGCGTCTCGGTCAGGTCGATGGGCCGGTGCGACCTTGCCTGGCCTGTGCCGAGGGTTGCCTGGGCGGCGTCAAGTCGGGACGTGGGTTGCAGTGCCTGGTCAACCCGCGCGTCGGGCGGGAGCAGAATATCGACGAGCGCGCCGAGACGAGCCGTCGTTTCGCCGTCGTGGGCGCGGGGCTGGCCGGACTGCAGGCCGCCTTGACCCTCAGCGAGCGGGGACACAGCGTAGACTTGTTCGAAAGAGAACGCGTCGGCGGGCAGTTCGATCTGGCCTGGCGCACACCTCACAAGCAGTCGCTGAAGAGGTTGGTGCCCTACTACCGCGAGGTGGGCGAGCAAAGCGGCGTGAAGCTGAAGAAAAAAGACGTGAGGGCCGGCGATCTCGATGGCTACGACGGGGTGATCGCTGCAACGGGAGCCAGGCCCAAGGTCCCGCGCATCAGGGGACTGGAAGAGTACCGCGTAGCGGATCTGCTCGCCGACGAGGATCTGCCCCGCGACAAGCACGTGCTGATCATCGGCGGGGGCCTGATCGGAGTGGATGTAGCGACAGCTCTGATACCGCTGGGCAACCGCATCACGATAGTCAAGCGCACCACCGACTTCGGCGAGGACATGGAAGCTATCGCCAAAGCCCTGTCGCTGGAGATGATGAAGAAGAGTGGCACTTCATTCAGCGATCACACCCACATCCAGAGCATCGAGGGAAATCGTGTCCTGGCCGAGCGGGATGGCGAGCAGATTGTCTTCGAGGATGTGGACCTGATCGTCGTCTCCACCGGGATGCAGAGCATCACCGAGCTGTCCGAGCAGCTCGGGGGCAGGCTCCCGGTCTGGACGGTCGGCGACGCAAGGCAGGTCGGCAACGCCCAGACGGCGATCGAGGATGCCTACCTCACGGCCCGAAACCTGTGATCCCTTCGGGCCAAAGCTGAAGACAGGTGCCGCGCCGAGGCCAGGGTCGCGTCGCTGCTGGCCGCCGGCAGGAGCGTCGCCGAGATAGGAGACGAGCTCGCGATTGCTTCCAACACGGTGCGCGTCCACCTCGAGCAGATCTACGCCAAGACCGGCACGCGCAGGCAAAGCGAGCTGGTAGGGCTGCTGCTGTTGTCCGGCGACAAGGCCTCGGGCGGGCTCTCGAGCGACAGAAGCGGTTCTTGCGGATGGTGGTCCGGCTTGAACATGAACTGGCGATCGACGATGTTGGAGACCATCGAGTAGACGATCCCCGGCTGATAGATTCTGACTGGATGTCCCATGCCCCTTACATCGGACGCTGGCTCCGCTCGGTTGCAAAAAAGTTTGGCCCAGCGCGAAAAACCGCCGGGAACGGAACTTTCCAATCAACTGATTATCTACCCCCGCCGCGCTTCAGCGTGTCTGGCACCCGCGCTTCAGGGTCTTCAGTTTGTAGACGCACGGGTCAAGTTGCGGAGGCTCTACCCGATCTTGGAGGCCTGACGTGCTAATAGTGGACCGGGAGACGCAGGAAACCCGGACAGTGTTTCCTTGCCTTCAGATTTTGACAAAATGACAAAAAACGGCCGTTTTGGACCGGTTGCACGGGTCGCGGGACCGGTTTCCCGGGTGATCACCGGCGGTTCCCCGGCTCGATCGTTCCGCTCTTCCACGGTTGACGCACCTTGGCGCGTTTCATCTCGATGTTTTCGCAACGTTGGGGCCGATTCTGCCAGCAGTGTATCAAAAGAAACAAACGACAGATACGGATCAGACCGGATAGGCAACGTATCATCACAGGTCGGAAGCGGTGGTGGCCCGGGATTTCGTGAGGTTTCCGATTGCTCGGATTGTAACAGCCAGGAAACCTGCAAAATCGAAAAAAAAGATGGGGGAGACACGTCATGTGCTACTTGAAATAGGTAGAGATAGCGAATTGCAAGGACCGGGTTCTTCACGCTACTATCGACAGGAACGGTAGGCATCGAAAGAGCGTGGGGATGAGAGATTTTGTTGCTTGCTGTGCGGCCGTGATCCTGCTCGGCTGCGGGTCTGCGTCTGGTGGGGGCGGCGAGGCGGCCTCGGCCGAGATCGCTTCGGGCGCGGCGGGGCCGGCGGCTTCTGTCGAGCCGTCCGAGGGGATGATTCCCTGCGAGGTGGTCGACGTACGGCCCCAGCCGATGGGCGGGGTGCTGGTGCTGGTCGCCGAGCGGTCGGGCGATCTCCGCGCGCTGCCGATCGTGGTCGGCAGCGCCGAGGGCAACGCGATCAGGCTGCGCCTGGGCAGGCAGAGCTTCAGCCGCCCGCTGACGCACGACCTGCTGGAGAACATCCTGGCCGAGTACGGCGTGGAGGTGCTCAAGCTCGAGATCGACTCGCTGGAGGGCGGCGTCTTCCTGGGGCGCCTCTACCTGGTGGACGGCGACGGCGCGGTCTCGCGGCTCGACTGCCGGCCGTCGGACGGGATGGCGCTGGCGCTCGGCGCCGAGGCTCCGATCCACGTGTCGGCCGAGGTGCTGGACGAGGCCGGAGAGCCGGCCGAGCGCTGGCAAGGAGGCGCGCCCGCCCGGATCGGAGGCGCCGAGGCCTTCAGCGGTCTGCTCGAGGCGCTGCGCGCCCAGAGCGAGGAGCAGAAGCAGCCGTTGCTGACGCCGGGCGAGCCGCTCGACGGCGAGGCGCGGCGCCGGCTGGGAAAGTGCTGGTTCGAGCGGCCCTACAGCTACATGTTCGGCGGCGGCGAGCGGATCGAGATCGGCTCGGGCAGCTTCGGCAGCTTCAACGCCGGCGTGGGCGGAGTGATGCACTACGGCAGCCTCTCGGAGTGCGCCGGCGAGCTGATCGGCGTACCGCAGAAGTCGTACAGCGACGACGGGCCGATCGCGGCGCTGGCCGGGATGCCGCTCTACGGTGAGCGGATGAGCGAGGACAAGCCGTTCGGCTTCTACAACCCGGAGCTGGTGCGCTGGGGCTACGAGAACCTGGTGCCCGACCCGGCGACGGAGATCGACGGGGTGCCGGCTCGCGAGATCTACCGCGTGGTCTTCGCGCGTTTCTTCCGCCTGATGGCCGACAGCTACCTGTACCTCACCGAGTCGAAGAAGCTCGAGCGCGAGACGCGGGCCTACTGGCGCTTCGCCAAGAGAAAGAATCGGGGCGTCGACGGCATCGAGTGGCTGCAGAAGCGCTACGCAGGCGCCCTGCCGCAGTACGGCGGCGGCTGGGACGGCACCACGATGACTCCCCAGATGGCGATCGGCTTCTGGCTGCGCCGCCACGAGGACGGCACCGACGACGAGCTGTGGACCGGGCTGCGGATGGTGCTGGACACCTACGACGCCGACTGGTACCGCGAGCGCGCTTCCCGTACGACAGCGGAGGGTCAGGGGGCGCTCGCCGCCAGCTCGTCGTAGCCGCGGATCACGTTCCGCATCTCGAGGATCTGGACCTTCATCACGGACGGCATCAGCCCGTCGATCAGCGAGCTTCTTGGCAGCTCCTGGTCGGACCAGTCGACCGCCTCGGCCAGCGCGTCCAGATCCTCGGGGTGCTCGGCCGCGGCCAGCAGCGCGTCTGAGTAGAGCTTCTCCATCCACAACAGCTCGCGGCGCAAGGGGCCCTGCTCGTCCGCGCCGGCGGCGCGCAGCATCCGCACGTTGCAGACCAGCTCGCGGGCCACAACCGGCAGCACCTCTTCGGCGCTCGGTCGCCCCTGGAGCAGCAGCTCGATCGAAGGCGCGTCGTGCTCGAGGTGCTGCTCCAGCGCCAGGTCGGCCAGCCTGGTTCCGACCATCGCGGTCAACAGCGCGCCGCATTCGCGCAGCCCGGATGCGAGACGCAGCGCGGCCCGGGACTCGCCTGCGCCGCCCGGCCCGCCTCCCACCGCCAGCGCGATCTGGCCCAGGCGCAACGCAGCGATCGCGTCGATCGCCTCGGCGCAGGGGGCGGCCAGCGGCATGCCCGCCTCGCCCTCCGACCAGGCGACCAGCTCGTCCAGCGCCGCGGCCGCCGCCGGCGGCAGATCGCCGTGCTCGAGTTTTGGTACGCCGCGCTTGGCAGAGACGAGATCGTCCAGCTCGAAGGCGACAGGCTCGATCCTTTCCAGCGCGCGGAGCAGCTCCGCACCTTTTTCGCCGCAGACGGGACCTTTCTCGGCGATTCGCAGCGCGCGCCGCCAGCGCGCCTGGATCCGCTCGGGAGGATCGTCGGGCAGCTCGACCCAGGGATAGACGAAGACGGCGAACAGCACCGCCGAGACCACGACCAGCAAGGCCCCGGCGCCGACCGCGAGCTGGGAGGGGCGGATTCTCATCGCGGCAAATGGTAGCACGGATCAAGCGGGGGAGGGACGAATCACTCCTACGAGCACTCCACCCCAAAGTTGCAAAAAGCCATCGATAAAAAACGCTGTCGCTCGCGCCAGAGCACGCCACCCGCGGCCGTGCTCACGTTTTGAGGACTCAACGAACCGTAGCGCCACAGAGGAGAAGGAACGGTCAATGGTCTCCAACGGTGAGTTCGCTTCCGTCCTCAAAACGCTCCGCTCGTCCACTGCTGACGCACCTTGGCGCGTTTCATCTCGATGTTTTTCACAACGCTGGGGTTTGCTCATCGT
>JAWOBP010000094.1:0-13864 GCA_046484285.1 Polyangia bacterium | reverse complement strand
GGCCGGCAAGATGGCGGCACAGGTGACCCACGAGATCCGCAATCCGCTCTCCTCGCTCGGCCTCAACGCCGACCTGCTGGAAGAGGAGCTGAGCGGGAGCGAGGCTCCCGAGCCCGCCGAGGCCAGGGGGTTGCTGCGCGCAATCCAGGAGGAGATCGAGCGCCTCACCGATATCACGGAGAGCTACCTGCGATTCGCTCGGCTGCCCGCCCCGAGCCTCGAGACGACCAATCTCAACGAGGTGGTCGAGGACGCGGTCGGGTTCATGCGGCCGGAGATCGAAGCTCGCGATCTCCGGCTGGAGATCTCGCTGGGATCCGGGCTGGAATCGATACCGATCGACGCCGGGCAGATCCGGCGCGCGCTGATCAACCTGCTGCGCAACAGCACCGAGGCCCTGGGGGATTCCGGAGAGATCCGGGTCGATACGATGCGCGAGGGAGAAGAGACGCGCCTCTCGGTGAGCGACGACGGACCCGGCGTTCCGGAGCAGAACCGCGAGCAGATCTTCGAGACTTTCTATTCGACGAAGAGCTCCGGCACCGGGCTGGGGCTACCGATGGTGCGCCAGATTGCGCTGGCGCACGGTGGAGACGTCCACTACGAGAAGAACGAATCGGCGGGCAGAGGCAGCCGGTTCGTGATCGTTTTACCAACAAAGCTTTCAGAGCCCGGCGAGGAGGGAGACGATGGGGAGAAAAAAGAGAGCTGAGCTGGAGCTGCGCCCGGTACGCATCGAGCCCGGGTTCCTCAAGCACCCCGAGGGATCGGCGCTGGTGGAGTTCGGTGACACGCGCGTCGTGTGCGCCGCCTCCGTGGAGCCCGGGGTCAAGGAGTGGATGCGGGGCAAGGGGCGCGGTTGGATCACCGCCGAGTACGCGATGCTGCCGCGCGCCAACGCTCGCCGCGGTCGCAGAGAGGGGCAGTTCGGCCGCTGGCCGTCGGGGCGCTCCCAGGAAATTCAGCGCCTGATCGGCCGCTCTCTGCGAGCCGCGGTCTGGCCGGCGCGAATCGGAGAGCACACGATCACCGTCGATTGCGACGTGCTGCAGGCCGACGGCGGAACGCGTACCGCCTCGATCACCGGCGGATTCGTGGCGCTGGCGATCGCGCTGGCGAAGATGGTCAAGAGTCAGCGGGCCAAGCCGAGACCGCTCGAGCGCCAGATCGCGGCGGTCAGCGCCGGCGTCGTCGGCGGGACCACGCTGGTCGACCTGGACTACGGCGAGGATTCCAACGCCGAGGTCGATCTCAACGTCGCCGCCGACGACTCGGGCGGCATCGTCGAGGTGCAGGGTACCGCGGAAAAGGAAACCTTCGCTTCCGAACGCCTCTGCGAGATGGTCGCCGCGTCGCTCTCCGCGGTCGGCCAGATCTGCCGCATCCAGCGAGAGACGCTGGAGCGGGCCGGAGTGGACCTGGCACCCCTGATCGAGACTTCCGGGAAGGACTCATGAATCTGAAATCGATCATCTTCGCGAGCGGCAACCCCGGCAAGATCGCGGAGATCAGAGCGCTGGTGGAGCCCAAGGGGATATCGGTCGTCTCGGCGGCGCAACGCGGCCTGCAGTTGAGCTTGGCCGAAGACGGCGAGACCTTTGCCGAAAACGCGGTCGCCAAGGCTGCGGCGGCCGCCGAGCTCGGAGGCGAGCCGGCGTTGGCGGACGACTCCGGCCTGGAGGTGGATGTGCTGGAAGGCAGACCGGGAGTGCGCTCCGCGCGTTACGGGGGCGAAGATCTCGACGACGAGGGAAGGTATCAGCGATTGCTGACCGAGCTGTTCGGCGCACCGGGCGAGACCAGGACCGCCCGCTTTCAATGCGTGCTGGCCTTCGTCGTTCCCGGTTCCGAGCCGCTCACCTTCCACGGAACGCTGGAGGGCAGCATCGCCTTTCGGCCGGCCGGCACGAACGGCTTCGGCTACGACCCCATCTTCGTCCCCGCTGGCTACGACCGCACCCTGTCCGAGCTGGGCGATGAGATCAAGAACCGCATCAGCCACCGCTCTCGAGCTCTCGCCGCCTTTGCCAAATGGCTCGAATCGAGCGAGGATTGATCCTCGCGAAATACCGAGGCGGGCTCGCCCGTCGCAGTTTTGTTTCGCGCCTCTTAAACGCCGTTGCCTGGAGGAGGGTCGCCATGCGACTTCGATTCGCACCAGCTCCGCTCTTGTGCGCCTTTGCAGCGCTCGCGACGATCGGCTTCGCCGGCCCCGCCGCGGCCGAGCCGTTCCCCGTCTCCGAGCTCCCGCCCGCTTTGCACCCCTGGGTTCCCTGGGTGCTGGACAGCGTGCCGGAGCACGCCTGCCCCGTGGTCGACAGCGAGGCGATCTGCGCCTGGCCCGGCGAGCTCGAGCTCGACCTGCGCGACGACGGAGGCAGCTTCGAGCAGCGCGTCGTGACCGATCGGACGCTTCTCTTCGCCCTGCCCGGCGACGAATCCCACTGGCCGCAGGCGGTGAAGCTGAACGGCCGGCCGGCGGCCGTGTTGGAGAAAGACGGGCGCCCCGCGGTCCGTCTCTCCCCCGGAGAGGCGCGCATCAACGGCGAGCTGCTCTGGCCGGAGCTCCCCGAGGGAATCCGCGTCCCGAGCAGCACGGCGCTGATAGATCTGAAAGTCGGGGGAGAACCCGTGCCGTTCCCGCGACGCGACGCCGACGGCCTGGTCTGGCTGCAAGGCGGCGGCGGCGCGGGCCTGGAGACAGAGCAGCTGAACCTGGAGGTCTTCCGCCGCATCGAGGACGGAGTCCCGCTGACGGTCGAGACCCGGATCGTGCTGCGCGCCGCCGGTCGGTCCCGCCAGGTCGACCTGGGGCCGGTCCTGCTCGATCAGACCACGCCGCTGGAGGTCGTCTCCGGAGTGCCGGCGCGAGTCGACGGCGAGGGCCATTTGAGAGTTCAGATCCGGGCCGGCACACACCGCGTGGAGATCGTGTCGCTCACGGACGGAGCGCCGGGCTCGCTGGCGATGCCCAAGCGGGACAGCGACGACTCGGCGGTGATCGAGTGGCCGGCGCAGGAGGTGTGGGTCTGGCAGGCCGACGAGGAGCTGCGGCAGGTCGTGATCTCCGGTGCGCCGGGAATCGATCCGGCGCGCACCAGCCTTCCCGAGGAGTGGAGCGATCTGCCGGCCTTCCTGCTCACGTCCGAGCGGAAGCTGACGTTCGAGACCAGGCGCCGGGGAGAGCCGAATCCCCCGCCGGATGACATTTCGCTGGCGCGCGAGATCTGGATGGATCTCGACGGCGCCGGATACACGATCCGCGACCGTTTCAGTGGCGAGCTGAACCGCACCTGGCGTCTCGATCTGGCTCCGCCCGGCGAGCTCGGACACGCGGCGGTCGACGGCGAGGACCAGCTGATAACATCCTCTCCCGGCAGCTCGGAGCCCGGCGTGGAGCTGCGGCACGAGGACCTGTCGATGGTCGCGGAGTGGCGCCTGGAAGACGACTCGAGGCGCCTTCCCGCGGTGGGATGGTCGGAGGACGTCCAGTCGCTGCGGGCCACCTTGCACCTGCCGCCCGGCTGGACGCTGCTCTCGGCGCGCGGAGTCGACGAGCTGCCCGGAACCTGGTGGGAAGAGTGGGACCTGTTCAGCTTCTTCTTCGTGCTGCTCGTCGCGCTGGCAATCGGCCGACTGACGCGTTGGTGGTACGGACTGATCGGGCTGGTGGCCTTCGCCCTGCTTCACCAGAGCCCCGACTACCCGTTCGGCCTCTGGATCTTCGCCTGGATCGCTTTGCTGATCTTTCTCGCCCTGCTCGAGGTGATTCCCGAGGGCAAGCTGCGGATCGCCACCCGGATCTGCTGGTGGATCGGAGCGATCGCGCTGGTGATGATGCTGGTTCCGTACACGGTCAGCCAGGTGCGCACCGGGCTCTATCCGCAGATCGACCAAGAAAGGGCGAGATCGTCCGCGATGCAGTTCGCGGCGATGGCCGACGAGGAGACAGGCGCCGAGGTGGCGGACCGCACGGTCTCGTTCGAAACGAAGACCGCGCCGCCGGCCGCGGGCATCATCGAGGGCGAGGCCGGCGCCGCCAAGAAGAAGGCTTCGGTCAAGCGCGAGCGCACCGCGGACGAGATGGTCGCTTCCGTCGAAAAGATGAAGCGAGCGGGAGCGGCAAAGGACGGCCGGACCGCCGGCTCCTACTCCGCCGAGTCTCTCGGGCTCTGGCGAAGCGCATTGCAGCAGGATCCCAAGGCGGTGGTGCAGACGGGCCCCGGAGTGCCCCGCTGGCGCTGGCGCAGCTGGGATCTGGACTGGTCCGGTCCCGTGGACAAGGAGCACGACATTCGTCTCTACCTGATCTCTCCGACGACCAACCTGCTGCTTTCCCTGCTCCGCGTAGTGCTGCTGGTGCTGCTGGCGGTGCGGGTGATTACCGGGGGTCTGAAGCCCCGCAGGAGCAAACCGGGCTCCGGACCGGAGCCAACCGCGAAGGACGACGCCGGCGACCGGCGGCGCAAGACCTCCGCCGCAGCGGCCGCGGGAGCCGTGCTTCTGGCTGTTCAACTGCCGCCGAGCGCCGCGCGGGCGACCGAGATTCCGGAGCAGAACGTGCTGACCGAGCTGGCCGGTCGCCTGACCCGCCCAGCGGAGTGCCGTCCCGACTGCGTCAGCACCTCGCTTT
This sequence comes from Polyangia bacterium, assembly GCA_046484285.1. Classification (GTDB taxonomy): domain Bacteria; phylum Myxococcota_A; class Polyangia; order JAAYKL01; family JAAYKL01; genus CAZHCG01. The sequence continues at coordinate 9,231 of JAWOBP010000094.1, read as the reverse complement.
TGGAAATCTCCGTCGCCGACGACGAGATTGGTATCGCCGGAGACGTGCACGCCGGAGAAGAATCCAGCTGGCGCATTCCCGGACCGGCGCGCAACTGGGTGCCGGGCGAGGTGTCCGTGGACGGTCGCCGGACCACTGCAATCGCCCTTCTGGAAGACGGCTTCTTGCACGTGCGGCTCGAGCCGGGTCCGCACTCGATCGAGATCGCCGGACCCGTTCCCGCCGGCGACGCCGTGACTCTCGAGTTCGGGGAGACACCGCACCGGGTCGAGGTCGACGCCGAAGGCTGGAACGTGGAGGGCGTGCGGCCCGACGGCCGCGCCGAGCGCTCGGTACAGCTCTCACGCCTGGTCAGACCCGACGAGAAAACCGCCGGCGGCGCAAGCGAGAACGCCCTGGACGAGCGCTCCTACCCGCCCTGGCTGGAGGTGACACGCACGCTCGACCTGGGCATTCCGTGGCTGGTACACACCGAGGTGCGCCGGATCAGCCCGACCGGATCGCCGGTGATGGTCAAGATTCCGCTGCTGAGTGGAGAGTCCGTGACCGAATCCGATCTCCAAGTCGAATCAAAAGCGGTGGTCGTCTCGCTCGGTCGAGACGATGATGTACTGAGCTGGTCATCAACGCTCGCGGAGGCCTCCGAGATCGAATTGGCCGCGCCGCGGGACAAGCGCTGGTCCGAAGTGTGGGTTCTGCGCTGCAGCACGATCTGGCAGTGCGATCACCGGGGAGTGCCGCCGGTCCACCACGTGGAGAACGGACGCCTGGAGCCGATGTTCCGCCCGTGGCCGGGAGAACAGCTAAGGCTCGACCTGCTGCGTCCGCCGGGAGTGGAGGGACAGTCGACCACCGTGGACGCGGCTCGCTTGAAAGTCTCGCCGGGCATGCGCCTCGTCAGCGCCGAGTTGTCGCTGAGAGTGCGCTCCAGCCGGGGGGGAGAGCAGCTGATCGGCCTGCCCGGGAAGGCCTCCATCCAGTCGCTGGCGGTGAACGGCGAAAAACAACCCTTCCGACAGCAAGGCAAGCAGGTCGAGGTGACGCTCCAGCCCGGCTCTCAGAATATCGAAATCGGTTGGCAACAACCGGGAGGAATCACGGCGCTCTACCGAGTTCCCCAGGTATCGCTGGGAGGGACGGCCGCCAACGTCTCGGTCGTGCTGGAGCTTCCGGGCGACCGCTGGCTGCTGTGGGCCGGCGGCCCCGACTGGGGTCCCGCCGTTCTGTTCTGGGGATTTCTGCTGTCGATCCTGTTGGCCGCGGTTATTCTGGGACGGGTTCCACTCAGCCCACTGAAAGGATGGCAGTGGGCGCTGCTCGCGCTCGGTCTGACACAGGTTCCGGTTGCGGTCTCGCTGATCGTGGTCGGCTGGTTCTTCGCCCTAGCCTGGCGGCGTCGCAACCCACCGCGCAACTTCGTGCTGCACAACATGCTGCAAGTCGTCTTCGGCGTCTGGACCGCGGTGGCGCTGGTCTGCCTGGTAGTGGCGGTATACACCGGGCTCGCCGTCCAGCCCGACATGCAGGTCGCGGGCTGCAGCAGCAGCGACACCGCTTTGAGGTGGTACACGGACAGGGTCGACGGCGCCCTGCCCTGCCCCTGGGTGCTCAGCGCGCCGATCCTGATCTGGAAGCTGATCATGCTGCTGTGGTCTCTGTGGCTGGCCTGGAGCCTGATCCGCTGGGCGCGCTGGGGCTGGCGTGCCTACAGCCACGAAGTACTGTGGCGCTCGATCCCACTTGGAAAACCAGTCGAGACCGGCGCAAAGGAAACCACGTCGAAGCGCCGGGAAGAAGACAGCGAGCCCTGACCCCGATCCATTCGAGCCGGCATTTGCGACTTCCAGCGCGGGTACTATGTTGGGCCTGCGATCTGGAGCGCGACACGACTTGGGGCTCGGCTCCTTCGCAGCGACGCCGCATGGGAGGTCAACACATGGAAACACTCACTTGGGACGATCTGAACATGCTGATCGAAAATCGAAGTCAGCGCGCACTGTCTCTGTACATCCCGACCGATCCGACCGGAGCTGCCACCAAGCGCAACCGGATCCGGTTCAAGAACGCTCTGAGCGAGGCCGAGGATCTGTGGGAGAAGCTGGGTGAAGGCGCCACCGCCGAGAAGATGCTGAAGCCGGCCCGCGAGCTGCTGGAAAACACACCGTTTTGGAGCAATCAAAGCGATGGCCTCGCGGTGTTCGTCTCCCCGGACACCTTCCAGTGCTATCGCTTGCCCGTCCATTTCCACGAGTTGGTGGTAGTAGCCGACCGTTTTCAACTCAAGCCGCTGATCTCGCTGCTCCAAAAAGATGCGCTCTTTCTCGTGCTCGCCCTGTCGCTGGAGCGCGTGCGTCTCCTCGAGTGCACTTTTCAGCAGGTGCGAGAGCTGGACACGGAAGCCTTCCCTTCCGGTGTGAAGGACACCATCCGCTACGACGAGATCCAAAAACAGGTCCAGTTCCACACCGGAACGAGAAGCGGGGACGGGCCGGCCCGGCGCCGCGCGATGTATCACGGTCAGGGAGCAGCCGGAGACGACACCGGGATCCAGGTGGTGCGCTACTGCCAGGACATAGACGATGCATTGAAAAGGGAGATCGGCAGTCCAGATGTGATGCTGGTCCTCGCCGGTCTCGACGAACTGGTCGCCGTTTTCAGAGAAGTGACCGATCACAAGCGAATCTGCGATTCGGCCGTGAAGACCAATCCTGACGACCTGGGACCTTGGGAGCTGCACAGGCGGGCCTGGACGCTGGTCGAACCTCACTTCGAAAAGGAGGTCGAAACCGCAGCCCAGCACTATCGCCGGCTGGCGGAAACGAGCAACGCGTCCGATGACCTGAGGAGAATCGTCCCGGCCTCCGTCGACGGCCGGGTGAAGTACCTGTTCGTAACGACGGGAACGCAACGCTGGGGTCGCTTCGATGCGGAAAACGACACCTTGGACCTTCACGACAAACCGTCGTCCGGGGATGGTGATCTCCTCGATCTGGCCGCAATCCATGCGCTGCAAAAAGGCGGAACTGTCTACGCCTTGCCGCGAGAGGAGATGCCCACCGATACTTCGGCCGTAGCCGTTTTCCGATACTGAATCGACAGTATCGCTTGGAGCACCTCAGTATACCCACTCGGACGGTACTCCGGAATCTTCCTGCAGAGCCTCCAGCAACTCGTTGCGTTGTTCGGCATCGAAAGCCCGCGGAGGAGCTCCCGCGCTCACCAGCAACGCCCGTTCGCCGAAACGGCGGGCATCCTCGAGCGAGTGAGAGACTATCGTAGTCGCACATCCCCGCTCGGCTCGGACCGCAGACAGGATCTCGTGGAGCTCCCAGCGCCGGCGCATGTCCAAGTGATTGGTCGGCTCGTCGAGCAGGACCAGCGGAGTCTCTTGCGCCAGCACCATCGCCAACCTCGCACGCTGGCGCTCGCCGCCGCTGATTTGTCCCAGCTGACGCGAACGCAGCCCGGTCAACCCGCACAGATCGATCGACCGTTCCACCGTGCGCCGGTCCTTCAGCCCGACGCGCCCCCAGTTCCCCAGGTGCGGGGTGCGGCCCAACAATGCGAGGTCCTCGACGGTCACCGAGGGATCGAGAGGTTGAATCTGCGGCAGCATAGCGACCAGCTTTGCTCGCTGCCGGGGCCTCAGCCGTTGCACGTCATCGCCCAGAATCGAAACCGATCCCTCCAGCGCCGGCAATCCGCCGCAAAGAGTGCGCATCAAAGTGCTCTTGCCGGCCCCGTTCGCCCCGACGATCACCAGCGCATCCCCTTTTTCGAGATCCAGGTTCAGCGGGCCCAGCAATGGCTGCTTTCCGTATCCGCAAACCAGGTTTTGGACTCGCAGCAGGCTCACCCACGCCCTCCCAACTCGCGACGAACGAGCAGCAGCAAGACCGGCGCACCGATGATGGCGGCCAGCACTCCGACCGGAATCTCGCGTGGCGCCATCATCGTACGGGACGCCGTGTCTCCAGCGACCAGCAGCAGCGCGCCGCCCAGAGCCGTGAGCGGCAAAGCGGCGCGAAAGTCGGCTCCCACCAGCCTCCTGACCACATGCGGCACCAGCAGCCCCACGTATCCCACCAACCCGCACAGCGAGACCGCCACCCCGGTCAGCAGGCTCGCCATCCACGCCGACTCCAGCAGCACCCGTCTCGATTCGACCCCGACCAGTCCGGCACCCTCCTCGCCCAGCGCAAACGCGTTGAGCTGAAAAGCGCGCAGGCGTACCAGGCAAATCGCGGCGACGATCGCGACGAACGCGATCGCCAGCTCTCCCCACTCGGCATAGCTCACGCCGCCGGCCAGCCAGATGGTGGTTATTCTCAAACGCAGCGGTGGAAAACCGATCAAGAGAAAGGTGGTCACCGCCCCGCACAGCGCGTTGACGATCACGCCGGTCAACACCATACCCAACACGGCGCTGCGCCCCGTAGCTCCGCGAGCCACCGTTATGACCACGAACGTGGCCCCCTGGGCTCCGACGAACGCGGCGGCCGGAATCGCCCACCAGCCCAGGCAATCGATCGCGTTGGGAATCGCGTGCAGGGCGACCACCGCCAACCCGGCGCCGCCGGAAACTCCCAGCAGAAACGGATCGGCCAGCGGGTTGCGGGTGACACCCTGCAGCAAGAGGCCCGCCACTGCCAGGGCCCCACCCGCCAGCGCGCCCGCCGCGACCCGCGGTACACGCAGCTGACCGATCACCCGCGAGAGCGTCTGCCCGTCGCTCGCCAGCCATCTCCAGGGCCAGTCCAACTCCAGGACAGCCCCGTCGGGCCGACTGCCCAACGAAGCAGAGAGATAGGCAGCGATCGCCAGACACGCCGCGGCGCTCGCTGCGAGCAGCAGAGAGCGCCTGCTCATTCCAGGCCGTCGCCGTGAATCGCAGCCAACAACACATCCAGCCCTGTGGCCAACCTGGGGCCGGGGCGAACCAACAGGTCGGCGTCGATCCCATCGATGACCCGACCCTCCCGAACAGCGGTCACGTCCGACCAGCCGGTGCGCAGCGCGAAGTCCTCGGCGCTCGCTCCTTCACCGAGCAGCAGCACGACCTCGGGATCGGCGCGAATGACCGCCTCGGCGCTGACCTGGACGTAGCCCCCGGACAGTCCCTCCACGACGTTGCGTCCTTTGGCGATCCGCAAAAGCTCGTCGACGAACGATCCCTCGGCAATCGTCCACGGCCTCGCCTGATCCGAGCCGTCCAACTCGACGTAAACCCGCGGCTCGTCGTGCTCGGCGGCGAGCCGGGCCACGCGCCTGCGGGTCTCTCGCATCCGGACCGCCAGATCGCTCGCCCCGGATCCGCAACCCACCATCGCTCCGAGATCCGCTATTTGCTCCACCACCTCGTCGTAGCCTCCCGGATCCAACACCGCCGCGCTCAGGCCCACCTTGCCGAAAGCCCTGGCCTGCATGTGATCGACCGCGTAGAGCAACACCAGATCCGGCCGGCTCGCAGCCACGCGGCCGGCGTCGGGCCGCAGCCCGTCGACGGCAGGTATCCTTGCGACGCCGGCCGGGTAGTCGGAACGCAGATCCCTCAAGACGACGCGATCGCCGCAGCCCATCTCGAACAAAGCCTCGGTGAATCCCGGAGAGAGCGAAGCGACTCGCCGCACGTCTCCAGCGACCTCCACCTCGCGACCGAGGTCGTCGACCATGACCAGAGAATCCGCGTCGCTCGCTGTCGTGCCAGGCTGATCGCCCGCATCCGGCGACTGGGGATGATCGCACGCCGCCGCGGCAGCGGCCAACACGAACAACATCGCTCGCAATGTCCGAAAACAGTCGATCCTCGGAGAGTTAGTCATCTAGAAACCCACCCTTTCCTTCGAAGAGCGGCTTCGGTGGTCGGCCTGTACCGACCGCAAACCCGGTCAGGTTTTCTGGCTCGCGGATCTCGGTGCTCCCTGCACCGTCGCCTGGCCGTCGCCTTCCCAGCGTCTACGAGACGCCAGTGGCTGCATCGACGGCCGGCTCTCCGCTCACAGCGGCGGGACCGCGCCGGCTTCTCACCGGCTTCCCTGGATTCCGGATTCGACCGTGCCTTTTGTTGTCAACAAGCGCCGGGCTACTCGCCCTTCTCCTCCTGGCAGACGACCTTGTCGCCACCGGGGTACACCAAGGTGTCCAGCGGTGTGCTGTCGCTATTGTAAACGGCGTCGACCTCGAGAGTGACCGTCTCCCCGCAGTGTTCGTGGAAACCCTCGCGCTGGCTGTTCATGTACTGGTAAGTCACGAACTGCTCCTCGTTCTCCGCGACGATGCCGTCGAAATTGGCTCCGGAAATCACGATGGAGCTCGGGTTGGGGCTCGTCCAGAAAGCGTCGGTCTCCTCCCCCAGGTAGATCCGCGCCTCCTCGATACGCACCTTCTCCACATCGCCCCCGGTCGCCCACCAGCGCACCTCCCAGCCGATGGACAGGTCGGAACTCAGCTGGGTCTTGACCTCGACCGACGCGCTCTTGATCTCGGCGTTCAACGTGCCGTCGTACTCTTCGTCCGTATCGCTGTCGCCATCCGTGTCGGAATCGGTGTCGGTGTCGGTGTCGGTATCCGTGTCAGCGTCACCGCTTCCGCCATCATCGTCGTCCGAGCACGACCATATCCCCGCAGCAAAAACGGCGACCAGTGCAAAAAACGCAATTCTTAACATCGACATCTCTTGATCCTCCTCTCGAAACGGACGTTCCGCCTCGTTTCCTCTCCAAGCCGGCCCGAAAAAACGGCTCAGTTTTCGACACAAGTCAATTGATTATTAACCGATGTCGCCCGGAAAAAAAAGCGATTTGTGATCAGCGATCCAGCCGACGATCCCACCCCATTCGATTCCCGTGCCCGAGACGCGACACCCGCACCCCGAACCGCTCCCGCCTCCGGCGTCCTGCCCCGCGTCCGATTCGGAATCGGTTCCCGTATCGGTATCCACATCCACCCCCCCGTCCAGCTCCTCGCACTCCTCCAGATCGTGGCGACAGTACTCGTCGCAACCCAGCTCTCCGCCATCGAACCCCAGATCCTCGCAGCTCTGCCCTCCCAGCTCGCTCCCGTCGCACTGCTCGTCCAGCTCCTCCTGGATCACTCCGTCTCCACAGTACTCCGCCGGCGGCTCCCAGCCCTCCTGGTGCGAAATCTCGTGGCTGATGCAGTGAATCGCCCCCGACAGCGAAATGATGTGATCGGCGTCGACCGGTACCACCGTGGCTCCCGTAGCCGCCGTCTCGTAGGCGCCGATCGCCTCGGCCTCGAGGTCGAGAAGGTCCTCGGCGCTCTCCTCGCCGTGCGGCGTGTAGTACGACGGCATCACCACCACGTCGTTGAACATCTCGGAGTTCAGGTATGAACGGTAGATCCACCAGGCGCCGATCTGGTACGGCTCCGGCATCGGAACGCGCGTCACCTGCCACGGGTCGCCGTCCAGGTCGGTGCTGGCCTCGATGATCGCCAGGTTGTCCTCCTGGTCCTGAAAATCGTCGATGTAGGGATCCGAGCAGTAGCCGGTCTGCTCCGAGGCGAAAGTCCCGTCGAAGTGCGTGTCTGGCGAAAAGCGGCCCAGCAGGATCGAGCTCGGCCCCACGAGCTTGGCGAACAGATCTATGTGTCCAGTGCCGTCGAGGCAGATCGGGTTGAGCACGATCATCTGCTCGCAACCCAGATACTTTTTCATCAGCTGGTCCACCTCGTCTTCGGTCCAGCCGAGCGGCTTTTCGTAGCTGTAGACTATCTCGGAAAAAAAGCACGTCCCGGCGCCGTCGCTCATGATGTTTCCGCCGGACAGCATGTGCTCGTGGCCGTGGATCTCCAGCGGCGTTCCGTCGGCGTCTATCCAGTCCGAAGCGGCGATCCAGCTCGGAATCGCATCGTCCAGCGGACGCGCCGTGTAGTGAGCATCGACGATGTGGCGCGTCCCGTCGGGCTCCACCACGAACTCCGGCCCGTAGTCCCGAATCCAGATGCTGTCGATCGGATAATTCAGCCAGGAGTAGGCGCCAGGTGGAACGCCCTGCGCCTCCAGCTCGGAGCCCAGGATCTGCCGCATCTGGGAGTCCGCGATGATCCAGGTGTGACCGGCCTGCGAGTAGGCGCCGACCATCTCGGCCCACATCTGCAAAAACAGATCTCCGTAGTCGAGCACCGAGATGATGGTCGAGTCCATCTGCTCGAACTCACCGGGACGAAACACGCCGGCGGGTGGCGGCCCCATCGGCGGAGGCGAAGGCCGATACGTGCCGGCCGGACGCGGATGATAGAGATGCGGATTGGCCAACTCGTCGGCAGTCACGAACACGTGGGGAATGCGAGGGACCGGTGCGGGGGGCCGCTCGTTGCGGGCATCAGCTGTCGCGGCGAAAGACAGAATCGAAGCAGCCAGGCAAAGACGGGGGGAACGCATCGAATCTCCTGTTCTCGAGAAAGAGCGGACGAACTCCGGACGAACTCTGCATCGTCCGGACAGCTCGGGTACCAATTATGACCTCGTTTCCACTATGCCACAACCAGGCTGGAATCGGTCCCGCGCCATCGCCGTCGCGCTCAAAGCTTCCCGCGGGTCCGCTCGCACCCGGAGCGGTTCCAGAGCCCGCTCGAGGCGAGCTTCTCAACCAGGTTTCTCAACCAGGTTTGGGGCTAAACGGATCGAATTGTAATCATTGTTGATTCTGGAGTTGGCTCTGACCTTTCTCGACGGCTTGCTGTTTTCGCAGTGCGCGCTCGGCAGCCAGACTGGAACAGTCGGCTTCGTTTTCACTTTTTCACCCAGGGATCACTCGAAATTCACTCGCCGCGCCGCCCCGCCTGCCGCTTTTTCGTGAATGATCGCTCCCAAAGACGCAGCGGTGCGCCGGGCGTCCGCTTTTCGGCTCGCCTGCGCTCTTCGTCCTTGCCTCGGTCTCGATTCGGGCTCGCCTCAGCAGGGCGCGGCCGGGGCGCCCACCGGCCACAGCGAGGACGGCGGGTAGGTCCCCGGCGGCCAGTCCATCGAGGTGCGCCTGCCCATCAGCGCCGCCCGGCGAAACGCCCCGAACGTCTCGCGGTAGAGACCCGCCGCCAGCTTCTCCATCTCCAGGTGCTGGGCCTCCAGCTCGCGATCCCGGCAGAACACCTTGACCCGCGGGCTGCGAGACGGATTGCGCGGGCGCATGAACGGCGACTGCTCCAACACTCGCCGCGCTCCCAGAACGCTCCGACCCTCGGCGCGACGCTCGCGGCCGTAGCGTACCT
>JAWOBP010000207.1:0-6783 GCA_046484285.1 Polyangia bacterium | reverse complement strand
GGCGGTGGAGGTGATCGGCGACGAGGCGCGGCGGGTGGGCGCCGGGATCGTGGAGGTGCCGCCGCGAGGGGGGGCCGGCGATCACAACCGCCGCGTGGCCGGCGGCGCGGCCGAGGGGCTGGCCGGCCGCCTGGGCAGGCGCCTCGATCCCGAGGCGGTGCGCCGCGGGCTGGCGCGGGCCCGCCTGGCCGGTCGCTCGGAGGCGATGCCCTCGCAGCCGGGATCACCCCGCGCGGTGCTGGACGGGGCGCACAACGCCGACAAGCTGGCGGTCGCGGTCGACCGGGCGCTGCGCGCGGCGCCTCCCGGTCGGCGTGTCGCGCTCGTCGGTCTGCTCGGAACAAAGGCCGGACCGGCGCTGGCGCGACCGCTGGCGGGGCGCTTCGACGCCGCGGTCGCGACGCAGCCCCGGGTCCACGGCAAGACGCCCTTTCCCGCGGCCGAGACAGCGTCGCTGCTGGCCGGGGCGGGAATCGAAACCGTGATCGAGCCGCGCCCGCTCGAAGCGCTCGACCGCGCGCTGGAGCTGGCCGGAGCGGACGGCACCGTGCTGGCGACCGGCTCGTTCTACCTGGCCGGCGACCTGCGCGAGCGCTGGTACCCCAAGCGCCGGGTGGTGCTGGAGAGGACCTCGTGGCCCGAAGAGCCTACTCGAAGTAGCGGGTGAGCTTCTCCTTCAGCCCCTCGTCCTCGATGGATCGGAGCTGTCCCCGGTCGAGCCAGGTGCCGGCGCAGGAGACGCAGCGATGAACAAAGCAGCCCGCGTGCCCCTCCAGCTCGTGGCGCCGCAGCGCCACGTCGGGACAGCGCGGGCAGGCCATCTCCTCGACGGCGTTTTCCACCGGCGGGATCGAGACCTCTATCCCGCGAGCTCTCGCGCCGCCGCCGGTCACCTGCTCGACCTCGCCGTTGTCGAACCAGATCCCCCCGCAGGTATCGCAGCGGTCGACGAGCACGTCGCCCAGCTCGATCTCCTCGAGAGTACCCACGCTGCAGCGCGGACAATCGAGCGCCATTCCACACCTCCCTTGGAGCTTGTGAGCTACACCGCCAGTTATACACCGCGCCGGGCGACTGGCAACAGAGCGAAAGCGGCTACAGACGATCGCGCAGCGGCTCGTAGTCCCGCACCTCCTCGATTCCGCGCAGCACCCGCAGCGCGCCGTCGCGCAGGGACTCCAGCTCCAGGTCCCCGGGATAGACCGCCGGCTCGGCCGGCAGCGCCCGCAGCACCTCGCGCAGCCGCCCGATCATCCGCTTCGAGCTGGTCAGCGCTCCGGTCAGGATCAGGCGATCCAGCGGCTCGCCCTCGAACTTGGGAATCAGCGAGGCGATCTCGGCGGCGATCTGCTCCACCATCGCCCTGAAGACCAGCTCGGCCCGCTCGTCTCCGGTTTCCATGCGGCGCTCCACCTCGGCGAAGTCCTTGGTGCCCAGGTAGGAGAAGACTCCGCCCTCCTGGGTCAGGATCCGCACCACCTCCTCGCGGGAACGTCCCGAGAAGCACAGGTCGATCAGATCCATTCCGGGCAGCGTCCCGGCGCGCTCCAGCCCCATCGGACCGTCGTACAGCGAGTTGCGGACCTTGACGCAGCGCCCGCGGCGGTGGGCGCCGACCGAGATGCCGAGCCCCAGGTGCGCCACGATCAGGTTCAGCTCCTCGTACTCGCGGCCGTGCTCGACCGCGAAGCGCTTGGCCACCGACTTTTGCACCAGCGCGTGCCAGGTCGCCTCCTGCTGCGACTCGGACAGCCCGGTGATGCGGGATGTCTCGTCCAGCTCGTCGACCACCGCCGGGTCGATCACGAACGCCGCGTCCCGATCGTCGCCGATCACGTCGCGCGCCAGCACCGCTCCCAGGTTGGCCACGTGCTTGCCGCAGCGACCGGCCAGCAGGTGCGCGACCATCTGGTCGTCGACGCGGTAGGTTCCGGACTCGACCGGCAGCAGCAGCCCGCCGCGCCCCACCACCGCCTCCAGCTCCCGCGGCTCGACGCCGTGCCTGGCGAGGAACGACTCGACCGCCTCGCGGCGCATCTCGCGCTGGTCGGCGGGATCGGGAGCCAGCTGGTCGGGCTCGTGCCCCAGCCGCTCGCGAGCCACCAGCTCGCGCCCGGCCCACAGCCCCACCTCGGTGTAGTTGTTGGTCGGGTTGATCGTGAGGATGCTGTAGCGCGGAAAGAAGTGGTCGTCGGGCGTGTGCACGTAGCGCCCGGAACGGAACGTGCGCAGCAGCAGCGCCTTGGCGCCGAGGATCACGTCGTCCGCGCCGGAGCTGCGGGAGAAATCGAGCGCCTGGTTCCTCAGCCCGCCGATCACCAGCACGGTCCGGGCCGCGGGAAAGCGCGTCGCGTAGATGTGGTAGAGCAGGTTGCCGGTGTCGAGGCTGGGCGCGATCAGCACGTTGCTGTGTCCCACCGCCGGGTTGTCGTAGGCGGCCGGTCCGAGCTTGGTGCGCGCCGCGTCCTCGGACAGCGCGCAGCTGACCTGCAGCTCGGTGGCGATGTGGATCGTCTCGTGGATCGGATCGCGCCGGCACAGCTCCTCGAGCCGGGCGTTGATCAGCGGCTCGGCCCGGCGCACGCGATCCACCGAGGCACCCTTGCCCGATCCGCGCGTCGAGTAGGAGAGCAGGGCCCCGTTGACCGAGGGCAGCATCGAGACCGGGATCAGGTTGCGCATCGTGACGCAGGCGCCGACCGCGATCTCGGCCAACCGCTCGGGATCGGGCTCCGGGTTGAGCGCCACGTCGGCGAACATAACCAGGTTCTCGTGGAAGTAGCCCGCGCCGTGCGAGTCCGGCAGGGCGAACAGCCCCATCTCGTAGACGGTTCCGTCGCGCTCCAGCAGCCGCAGGCAGGGCTGGAAGAAGTCGCGCGAGGAGTGGTTGAGCCCGCCCAGCACAGCGTCGGCGTAGCCCAGCCGCACCGCCAGGATCGCGAAGTAGACCGGCTCCTCGACCCGCGCGCGAGCTGTGGCGCGATCCATCTGCCAGGAGCGACCCTCCGACTTGCGCGCCAGCTCGCCGGCGAACCGTTCGCACAGCTCCGGCTCGTCGGCCGGCCTGGCGAACGCCACCGACTGCAAGAAGCGCCTGCGGCCGACGCGCAGGTCGAGATCGCTCTCGTCGATCGCTTTCTCGACCTCGTCGCGTCCGGACACGAGCACCACCTTGGCGTACTGGATCAGGCCGGAGGCCGCCTCGATCACGCGCGGATCGCGGGCCTCGGGAAAGATCAGCGTCGGCAGCGTGCCGCCGATCTCGCGAAGCTGGTCCTCGATGCATTTCTCTATCGGAAACATGGAGCCGCCCTCGTCCCTCGCTCAGAGCCCCTCGAAGCGGAGCTGCAACTTGCGCCCCAGGTCCTCGTAGCGCACGGGGTAGTCCCCGTCGAAGCAGGCGGTGCAGTAGCCGCCGTCCCTTTTCACGGCGCCGCGCAGCCCCTCGAGGCTGAGGTAGGCCAGCGAGTCGACGCCGATGAACTCGCCGATCTCGCCGGTCTCCTGCGAGTGCGCGATCAGCTCCTCGTCGGTCGGCGTGTCGATTCCGTAGCGGCAGGAGAAGCGGATCGGCGGCGAGCTGATCCGCAGGTGCACCTCGGCCGCCCCGGCGCGCCGGACGGTCTCCACGATCTTGCGCGCCGTGGTGCCGCGCACCAGCGAGTCGTCGACGATCACGACCCGCCTGCCGGACAGCACGTCCCGGTTGGGGTTGAGCTTGAGCTTGACGCCGAAGTTGCGGATCGACTGGCGGGGCTCGATGAAGGTCCTGCCCACGTAGTGGCTGCGGATCAGGCCCTGCTCGAAAGGAAGACCGGAGTGCTCGGAGTAACCCAACGCGGCCGCGTTCCCCGAGTCCGGCACCGGGACGACGATGTCCGCATCCACCGGAGACTCCTCGGCCAGGGTGCGCCCCATCCGCTTGCGGCTGTGGTAGACCGAGACGCCGTCCAGCCGCGAGTCCGGCCGGGCGAAGTAGACGTACTCGAAAAGGCACGAGCGGCGCTCGCCGCGCGGAAACGGCCACTTGCTCTGGATGCCGCCGTCGGGATCGAAGACCAGCATCTCGCCGGGCTCCACGTCGCGCTCGAACCGGGCCCCGATCAGATCGAAGCTGACCGACTCCGAGGCGACCACCCAAGCGTCGTCCAGCCGGCCGAGACAGAGCGGCCTGATCCCGCGGGGGTCGCGCGCCGCGACCAGGTGCCGCTCGGTGAGGAACAGGATCGAGAACGATCCCTGCGCGCGGTAGAGCGCCTCGCAGATCGCGTCCACGGTCCCGCTGCCGCTGCGCGCGATCAGGTGAACCAGCACCTCGGTGTCGGAGGTCGACTGGAAGATGGCTCCGCCGTTCTCGAGCTCCTCGCGCAGGCGCAGGGCGTTGGTCAGGTTGCCGTTGTGGGCCACCGACAACGAGCCCGCTCCGTAGTGGACGGTCAGCGGCTGCGCGTTGCCCAGCGCCACCTTCTCGCCGGCGGTGGAGTAGCGTACGTGACCGATCGCCCGATCGCCGGCGAGGTGCTCGATCGCATCGGGGGTGAAGATCTCTCCCACCAGGCCCAGCCGGCGGTAGGCGTGCAGCCGCGCGCCGTCCGAGGTGACGATCCCGGCGCTCTCCTGACCGCGGTGCTGGAGGCCGTGCAGGCCCAGATAGGCCAGGTTGGACGCCTCCGGGTTGCCCACCACGGCGAACACGCCGCACTGGTCCCGGAAGTGGTCTCCGTCTGGCCCGTTGATCTCCATCCTCGCCTCGACTCCGCGGCTCCTCGCCCGCGTCAGTGCTCGATGAAGCTCTTGAGGTGACGGCTGCGCGAGGAGTGCCGCAGCTTGCGCAGCGCCTTGGCCTCGATCTGCCGGATCCGCTCGCGCGTGACCTCGAAGTCCTGGCCGACCTCCTCCAGGGTGTGATCCGATTTTTCGCCGATTCCGAAGCGCATCCGCAGCACCTTCTCCTCGCGGGGAGTCAGCGTCTTGAGCACGCGGCGGGTCTGCTCCGAGAGGTTGAGACCGATCACCGCATCGGAGGGCGAGACCACCCCCTTGTCCTCGATGAAGTCGCCCAGGTGGCTGTCCTCCTCCTCGCCGATCGGCGTCTCGAGGCTGATCGGCTCTTTGGCGATCTTGAGCACCTTGCGCACCTTGTCGAGCGGCAGCTCCATCCGCACCGCGATCTCCTCGGGCGTCGGCTCGCGCCCGATCTCCTGGACCAGGTAGCGGGAGGTGCGGATCAGCTTGTTGATCGTCTCGATCATGTGCACCGGGATACGGATCGTCCTGGCCTGGTCAGCGATCGCACGCGTGATCGCCTGGCGGATCCACCAGGTGGCGTAGGTGGAGAACTTGTAGCCGCGGCGGTACTCGAACTTGTCGACCGCCTTCATCAGCCCGATGTTCCCCTCCTGGATCAGGTCGAGGAACTGCAAGCCGCGGTTGGTGTACTTCTTGGCGATCGAGACGACCAGCCGCAGGTTGGCCTCGACCAGGTCGGCCTTGGCCCGCTCGGCGCGGCGCTCGCCCTCGTGAATGCGCCGGTAGATGTCGCGCAGCTCCTCCAGGTCGAGGTTGACCTCCTCCTCGACGGCGCGAATCTTCTTTTGCGCACCGCGCCCCCGCTGCTCGAGGTTCTGCAGCTCCGAGGCGCGCAGCCCGAGCTTGCGGCAGATACGGCGCTCCGCGCTCTTGGAGAGCTTCATCTCGCGCACGGTACGGCGCGTGTCGCGCGCGGACATCCCGGCCTTCTTCTCGCACTCCACGATTTCGGTCTCGGCATCCTCGATGCGGCGCACGTACTCCTTGAGCTGGTCGACGATGCGCTGAATCTGGTTCTTGTTCAGGTTGAGCGAGACCAGCAGATCCCTGATCCGGAAGCGCGCCTCGGTGATCCTGCGCTGCAGCGTCTCGCGACGCTTCTCGGAAAGCTTCTTGGAGCCGCGCAGCTGCGCGGTGTGCTTGCGAATCTCCTGGTCCACCTTGCGTACCCGGTCCACGGTCTCCAGAAAGCGCCGGTCGTCCTCCTCCTGATCCCTCACGATCTCGTCGAAGACGTCGATGTCCTCGAGGTCGCCGGTCTCCTCCGCCGCCACCTCTTCTCCCCCTTCTTCTTCCTCTTCTTCCTCCTCCTGCGCCTCGCGCTCGACGGCCACGCGGTCGACCAGGTCCTTGAGCCGCACCTTCTCCTGCTTGAGCTGCGCGCCGAGACCGATGATGTCGCGAATCGCGATGTTGGAGGAGAGCAGCACCTCGAGCACCTGGCGCTCGCCCTGCTCGATCCGCTTGGCGATCTCGACCTCGCCCTCGCGGGTCAGCAGGCAGACCGAGCCCATCTTGCGCAGGTACATCCGCACCGGGTCGTTGGTCTTGGAGAAGTAGCTCAGCTCCTGCTCCTCGGCGGTCTGGTCGCGGGAGCCGCTCTCGCCGCCGGAGCCTGTCTTGGGCTTGTCGCCGCGATCGACGACCTCGATGTGCTCGCCGCTGAGCACGTCGAGCAGCTTGTCCAGCTCGTTGGACGAGACCATCTCCGCCGGCAGGTGGTCGTTCACCTCCTCGTAGGTCAAAAAGCCCTTGGTCTTTCCGAGCTCGATGAGCTGCTGGATGCTCTTCTTGTCGGTCGATTTTTGCATGCGAACTCCCCTCGAGAGCTTTCCGGCAATCAAACGGGGATCACCGCGTCTCTCCCGCCACTCCGTGAAGCTCTTTTTGTATCTCGGCCTTCTGGCGCATCAAGTCCAAGGCCCTGTCTTCCTGCTTCGCCGAGTGGGCCTCCCGGATCTCCACGTCTATGTC
>JAWOBP010000141.1:0-20133 GCA_046484285.1 Polyangia bacterium | reverse complement strand
GGAGCGGATCAGGGAGACAGAGCGGGAGCACCGGGAGGCGTCGCGCGACTACCTGGCCGGGGACTACTGGCGCGAGTTTCCGGCGGGCACGTTCAGGCCGCCGATCATCGAGCCCTACAGGCCCAAGCACCGGTACTGGAGCGGGTACGTCTAGCCGGGCCGGGCTGATTCGGCAGGGGCGAAGGGGGGAGTGACGCCGCGCAAGACGGCGCCGGGCGCCGGGGTGCGTCCAGGACACGATTTCCAGGCGAAAACGGACGAGCTCGAGGGGCGAGCCGGCGCGAGAATCGGCCGCAGGCGACCGATTCGGGGCGCGGACAGCCGAGATGTCAGGCGGCAGCCCGGCCGGATATGCTTCGGCCGGCGAATGCCGCCGCTGTTTGTTCTTGGTGTCTGACACCCGAGCTTGAGGTAGCCCGGCCGGATATGCTTCGGCCGGCGAATGCCGCCGCTGTTTGTTCTTGGTGTCTGACACCCGAGCTTGAGACCCGATCTTGAAGCGTGGACGTGCTACTAGTACCTTGCCGGAATTTCCCCGGCGGCGCCGCGCATGATCCGACCGCGGCTGTCGTTGGGAAACGGCACGGTACAGATCAGGCACGGCCATTCGTCCGTGTACTGCTTGTAGAGACAGCAGACGCCTCCGCCGGGACAGTAGTACTCCGGGTAGTACGCGTTGCCCCGCTCGCCGCACGAGGTCATGGGCGGATAGCAGGTGAACGGACAGGGTTCCTGCGCGGACCCGCTGTCACTGTCGCTGTCGGCGTCCGCGTCCGCGTCGGTGTCGGCATCGATGTCCGTGTCCGAGTCGGCGTCGGCGTCGGCGTCGGCATCGGCGTCCGCGTCGGCATCCGCACCCGTGGCGCCGGCGTCGTCCTCGCTCGAAAACCCAGAATCACTGGCGTCGCCTTGCCAGCAGGCGCCGGCCAGCCACGCCGCGGCGAGCAACGTCGATGGCAGCGAACCTCTCCTTCTCTCGCGCATCATCCCTCCCGTCCAGTACTGGAGTGCACTACCTCGACCGAATGGATGGAGCTCGCAGGCGATCGCCCCGCGGGGTTTGCCGTTTGGCCGCGAAGGGCATAAAACGATCGCACGTGACGGGGCCTCTGGCCCGGGAGGTGTGCGATGAGTCGATCCAAGGTCTCCGTATTGAAAACCGAGCCCAAGACCGTGCGCAGGGACTACCACGAGCTGATGAACCTCGCCGGTTACCAGGACGTGCTGAAAAAGGACGTCGACACGGCGCTCAAGATCAACATCAGCTGGCACTTCTTCTACCCGGCCGCATCGACCACGCCCTGGCAGCTGGACGGCGTGATCCGGGCGATGAAGAAGGACGGCTACGACCCCGACCTGATCCACGGCTGTCACAACCGCACGGTCGTGATCGACTCCCATCTCGGCGAGCGGGAGAACAAGCAGCTGGGTCCGGTCGAGGAGCACGGGCTGCGCAACATCCACCTCTACGAGGACGAGGAGTGGATTCCGATTCGCGAGGCGGTCGGCGACCTGGTGGACGAGTTCCTCGTGCTCGGCGACGTGTACCCCAAGGGCTTCCACATCCCCAAGCGCTTCGTCGGTGAGAACATCCTGCATCTGCCCACGGTCAAGAACCACATCTTCACCACCACCACCGGCGCGATGAAGAACGCCTTCGGCGGCCTGCTCAACGAGCACCGGCACTGGACCCACCCGGTCATCCACGAGACGCTGGTCGACCTGCTGCGCATCCAGCACGAGATCCACCCCGGCGTTTTCGCCGTGATGGACGGCACCTTCGCCGGTGACGGCCCGGGCCCGCGCTGCATGCGGCCGCACGTCAAGAACGTGCTGCTCGCCTCGGCCGACCAGGTCGCGATCGACGCGGTCGCCGCCAAAATGATGGGCTACGATCCGCTCGGGATGAAGTTCATCAAGATCTCCCACGATCTCGGCCTGGGCTGCGGCGATCCGGCCGAGATAGAAATCGTCGGCGACCGCGAGGCCGCCGAGGAGAGCTGGGACTTCACCGACCCGACCGAGGAGCTGACCTTCGCCGCGCGCATGCAGCACCAGATCTACTGGGGCCATCTCAAGAAGGCCGTGGAATGGTCGCTCAAGTCCTGGCTGGCGCCCTGGTCCTACATAGCCTCGGTGCTCTACCACGACCTCTACTGGTACCCGGTCAACGGCAACGAGCGCGCGTGGGAGGCGATGCAAAGCGAGTGGGGCCGGCTGTTCCACAACTGGGAGAAGCTGGCCGGCGACGAGGACGGCTTCCCCGAGGTCGGCGACCCGCCCGGCGAGCCCGCCCACTCCACCCGAGACCTGCTGGGGATGGGAACCCGCATCCTCGGCACGGCGATCAAAGAGGCGCCCGAGGTCAGAGCCCACCTGCGCAAGCTGTGAGAACGGACAGGACCGTTACCGGCGACACGGCGAAACGGATCGGGATTCGTCCGGCCCGGGCCGAGATCGAGGACGCGCGAACGATCCACCGCTTCATCTGCGAGCTGGCGGCCTACGAGCGCGAGCCCGATGCCGTGCAGGCCACCGTGCAGTCGCTGCTCGAGCAGCTCGGCGAGCCCCGACCGCCGTTCTCGTGCCTGATCGCGGAGCTGGACGGCGCGCCGGTCGGCTTCGCTCTCTACTTTTTCAATTACTCCACCTGGAAGGGCCGACCCGGCCTGTACGTCGAAGACATCTACGTCTCTCCACGAGCGCGCGGTCGGGGCGCAGGCGACGGTCTGTTCCGCGAGCTGGGACGCATCGCGGTCGAGCGCGGCTGCGGCCGCATGGAGTGGACGGTTCTCGACTGGAACGAGCCCGCGATCGATTTCTATCGCGCTCGCGGCGCCAGCGGAATGCACGAGTGGACGATCTGGCGCCTGGAGGGCGAGCATCTCGACGAGCTGGGTCGCGGGGAGCCGCGAAAATGAACGACCAGCGCTGGTACGCGGCGGGCATCCGCTTTTCCTGCGCCGGCTGCGGGGCGTGCTGCACCACGCACGACGACTGCGCCTACGTCTACCTCGCCGAGCCGGACGTGAGCCGCATCGCCGCAAGGCTCGGGATCGAGCCGCCGGAGCTGCTCGACCGCTACTGCCGCAGCGACGCCGACGGCACGTGGCTGAAGATGCCCGGGCCGAGATGCATCTTTCTCGACGGAAATAATCACTGCGAAATCCACTCCGTGCGACCCAGGCAGTGCGAAAGCTGGCCGTTTTGGAGCGAGAACCTGGGCTCGCCTCGGACCTGGCGGGAGTCGGTGGTCGACCTCTGCCCGGGGGTGGGCCGCGGGCGCCTCTACTCCGCCGACGAGATAGAACGGATCGCCCGCGCCCGCGACGAGTGGTACGGCATCGACTTCCATTCGTGATATTCTGTTTTTCACCAGCCCAATCAGGAGGGTTCGATGAAGATCAGCATGCATGCAAGCGGGATCGCGATCGCCACGGCGTTCGCGCTGGCGGCCTGCGAGGGCGGCGCGCCCGCCAGTCTCGAGGGCGCGACGGATGCCGACACCGACGCCGACACGGATGCCGACACCGACGCCGACACCGACGCCGACACGGATGCCGATTCCGACTCCGATTCGGACACGGACGCCGACTCGGACGCGGATGCCGATTCCGATTCCGACTCCGACACCTCGGTCGAGCCCTGGGTCCAGATCCTTTTCCCCGAGGAGGGCGACGAGGTGGACAACCCGGTCACCTTCGAGCTGGACGCGGGGGGCGGGGTGGTCTCCCTGGAGCTGTACTGCGACGACTGGCCGCTGCAGGACGAGCCGTTCTCCGCACAGCAGGAGACCCACAGCTACGAGTTCAGCGGGGTCGACTACGAGCGCACCGTGGTCCTGATTGGTCTCGACGCCGACAACGCCGAGGTGGCCGAGGACCAGGTCAGCTTCACCCCGATCGAGGAGAGCTGCGTCCTGCCGGACCAACCCGGCTTCAACCACTACACGGTCCAGGCGATCAACGACTGGTCGCTCTACCCCAAGGACGGAACCTACCCCTACTGCTGGGCCTACTTCGGCGACACCTGCGGCGCCGACTGGGGACAGATCCACGACGGGCGCTACGGCGACGAGATGCTCTTCCCCGGCGGCGGGGACTGCTTCTGCTCCGGCCACACGCTGGAGATCTTCCTGATGGCCTATCGCCTCTGGCTGCTCGACCACGACCTCGCCGAGAGCGTGCTTTTCGAGCACGCGGGAAACACCCTCTCGGTCGATTCGGTGGACCTCGGCGACTTCTACCAGCACTGGCAGGGCTTCGGGGTCGCCAGCTACGCCAGCGCGGCCAACGCCTTCGAGACCGCCGGGATCGGCGAGAACATCTACCAGGACTACTGGGACGAGGTGCTGCCCGGAGATTTCGTCAATCTCTCGAGATCGAACTCGACCGGTCACGCCGTGATCTTCGCCGGCTGGATCGTCGAGGGCGGCGAGAAGGTGGGGCTGCGCTACTACGGCTGCAACGGCTCGGGCTCCTCCTGTCCGGATCCGGGCGACCCGGAGAACACGGCGGGCAACAGCGGCCCCTCGTACGTCACCGAGTACTTCGAGGGCTACGGCGGAAACGTGCTGCCCGGGTACCTGTTCATCGGACGTGTCTTTTTGCCCGAGGCCGGCTGAGCAAACGGCGTTTTTCCTCCGGACCTCAGTTCGGAACCACCTCGATCGTGGAAATCGGTCCCGCGCCGCCGTTGCCGCCCAGCGTCCAGAGGAAGCCGTTGAGGCGCAGCATCGAGTAGTAGGCGCGGGAGTCCTCGAACGATCCGCCCGTGGATTGGCTGGTGTAGATCACCTTGGTCATGTCGTCTTCGAAGCCGCCCTCGTAGTAGCCGTAGCGGCCCGGAGTGGCCCCGTGGGGCGACGGGTCTGAACCGAGATTCTCGATCTTGACGCCGTCGAAAATGTACATGTAGTCGAAGAACAACAACGACGTGTTGCCGTGAATGTCCTTGTTGAAGGTGTCCGACTGTGGGTTCCAAACCGTGTTGTCTCCCAAGTAGTCTACTATCTCGCAGACCTCGAAGGTGTTGATCCCGCTGTTTCCGGGACCTGCCTCCGCATAGGAATCGTCGCCGGTGATCGCCATCAGGTAGACGGGCTCGTCGCTCGGAGGAGTGCCTGTCTCTCCTCCGGGACCGACATACGCATCCTGCCCCTGGTTGGTCACCAGCGAGTAGAAGGTGCGTTCGGTGAGCATGTCGTTCGACATCGCCTCGAAAATGCCCAGGTCACCCTTGTCTCCGATTCGAGAACGCTCGCCGGTGGCCAGGTAGTTGTTCCCCGCCGGATCCGCCGCCGGACGTCCGCCGAATACGAACAGATAGACGTATTCTTCCATCGGCCCTGCCATCACGGCGGTGAGGCCGTCGTGCCCCTCGCGCGGTGTGAGCATCTTCTCGTACTGCTCGTGCCAGTTGCCCAGCGCTCCGACGGGCAACGGAGTCGCATCTGCGCTGCTGACCGCGTCGCTGCCGTCGTCGGTGTAATATGTGTTGGTAACCGTGGCAACCAGCAACCGAGTAGCGCCTCCGTCGCCGTCGGCGTTGACGTTGCGGTAGATGTTGTAGCTGGTAGCTTGGTCAACCGAATTCCACTCCAGGTAGATGTCGGCGGAGGAAGCCAGGTTGACCTGTCGCAGAGTCGACGGCAGGGACTCCCCCCAGCCCATCACACCGTCGTTGACCGCTGAGACCTGATAATACCAGGTGCCGGCCCCGAGCCCCGAGCCGGTCTGCGCTGTCGCCGATGTGATCGTCGGCCGCTCCTCGGTCCCGAGGATCACCGCGCGCTCGGCGCTATCGAGAGAATCGCTTCCGTCCAAGGCGACGGACGTGTTGGATGTCTGTCCTCCGACCGCGTAGATCCACCTGTCCCAATGCACCAAAACGTGTCCCTGGCGCGGGGTGGTCAGATTGTTGTCGATGCGCGGCGTGGCCTTCGATCCTCCCCACTGCTGCGCCACGCGCGGTGTACCCGGCGAGGCGTCGATGCCGACCGGAAGGATCTCGACCTCGCTGAGCACGGCGCCCGCGCTGTCGATCCCTCCGGCCGTGTAGATGTATGATCCGCTCCACTGGTCGAAACCCTCGGCAGAAGCGTGACGCCAGCGAGCCGTGGCCAGCTGTACGGCCGGGTAGCCGTCCGTTCCATCCAGCAGGTGGAAGCTGTCGAGGTGTCCGGCCGAGGACGGTGTCGCCCCGTAGTAGTAGTAGGTGTCGCTCTGGTCGTTGGGGTTTACCACCTGGACGGGGTAGATGCCCTGCGACAGAGTGTTGCCCGGCAGAGTCAGCGTGATCTGGGTTTCCGACACGGTGTCCGGCACCACCTCCAACGGACCGCTGTCCGTGAGGAAGTAGACCGTCGCCCCGCTGAGGAAGCCGCTGCCCGAGATGGTGATCACGACCGTGTCCGAGGCCGGTGAACGGAACGGATCGATGCTCTCGATGTCGGGCGGATTCAGATCCGTGATCTCGAACTCCTCGAGCACGCCGCCGCTGGCCCAGAAGGTGCCGAGACCGTCCGGGTTCTCCAGCATCACGTAGTAGAATCCTGCAGGCATCGACGCGCTCTCCGAAGGACAGAGTGTCTCCGCCGCGGTCGAGCTCTGGTATGTCGTGTAGAGGGCCTCGTAGCCGACCGCCGGATCGTCGATATCCACGAAGGTGACCCACGGAACCTCCACGAATCCCGTCCCGGTCAGATCGAGCACCTCGTCGGAAAGCACTCCGTCGCTGGCGTCGCCGCTCCAGGCCGAGTAGGGATTGACGTCCGTAAGCGTGGGACCGGCCGCGTCGACCACATCGATCAGGCCGCAATCGGCCGTCTTGGAGTTGAAGTACAGCTCGACCGAGTAGTCGCTTGCGGCGGGAATCGTCCCGCCCGTTACTCCCACGAAGGCCGAGGTGGATCCGGCGATGTCGGCCTCGCCCAGCGGATAGTCTGTGACGCCGTCAGAGAGCGTGACCGTCATCCCCGCGTCGAAACCGATTCCGCCCACGAGCAGCAGCGCGTCGTCCGTCGCCGATATCGCCTCGGGCAGCACCACTTCGCAAACCAGGCTGGGCTCGCAGTCGTTGTCGCAGCCGTCGTCGTCGACCTCGTTGCCGTCGTCGCAGGTCTCGTACGGCTCGTCCACCGTACCGTCGCCGCAGTACGGTCCCGGACCCGAGCAGTCGCCGGCGCAGTAGCCGTAGCTTCCGTTGTCGGTACCGTCGTCGCAGCTCTCGCCCGCGACGCTGTTGGTGTAGCCGTCCCCGCATATCGCGTCGGTGCAGTCTTGGTCGCAGGTCGTCGTGTCGGTCTCGCTCAGGTAGCAGTCGATGTTGTCGTCGTCGCAGTCGTCGCCCAGGCAGGTGTTTCCGGCTCCCCCGGCCGTGCCGTAGCCGTCGCCGTCGGCGTCGATGCAGGTGTCGGCGCAGTCGGGCGTTGAATCGTCGTCCAGGTCCGTCGTGCAGTCGTCCGTGCAGGTCGCGATCGTATCGTCGCAGTCCTCCGTCGTCGTCTCGCTCAACCACTCGCTTCCGCTCCCGTCCGGATCGGAGCAGGCGTACTGCGTGTCGTCGCTGTTGGTGTAACCGTCCCCGTCTGCGTCGTGGTACCAGACGATCTCCGGGTCCTCGTCGATCTCCCCGTCGCAGTCCTGGTCGTGACCGTCGCAGACGTCGGGATCGGTGTTGCCCGGATAGCAACCGGCTCCGCAGCTGGCCGGATCGTCGTCGCAGTCGAGGTCGTTGTCCACGTAGCCCGCAGGCGCCGTGCACGCGGTGGTCGAGATCCCGGCATCCCCGTACAGATCTCCGTCCGTGTCCGCGTAGTAGGTGTCGCACGTGTCGTGACAGCTCGCTCCGGTCTCCTCGCTGTCGTCGCAATCCGTACCGAGGTCGCAACCCTCGCCGTAGTCATCGCCGTCCACGTCCACGCACAGCCCGCAATCCGACCAGTGAGCAGGATCGTCGTCGTCGCAGTCGTCGCCCAGGCAGGTGTTTCCGGCTCCCCCGGCCGTGCCGTAGCCGTCGCCGTCGGCGTCGATGCAGGTGTCCTCGCAATCGTAGGTGCCGTCGTCGTCCAAATCCTCGTCGGGCACGCCGCAACCACAGACTCCCGGCTCGGTCTTGTCGGGATCCTCCGGGCACAGATCGACAGGGTCGGTGTCCGTGTCGGTGTCGGTGTCCGTGTCCGTATCGGTGTCGGTGTCGGTGTCCGTGTCGGTGTCGGTGTCCGTGTCGGTGTCGGTATCGGTATCGGTGTCGGTGTCCGTGTCCGTGTCGGTGTCCGTGTCCGTGTCGGTGTCCGTGTCCGTGTCCGTGTCGGTATCGGTGTCGGTGTCCGTGTCGGTGTCGGTGTCCGTGTCCGTGTCGGTGTCGGTGTCCGTGTCGGTGTCGGTATCGGTATCGGTGTCGGTGTCCGTGTCCGTGTCGGTGTCGGTATCGGTGTCGGTGTCCGTGTCGGTGTCGGTGTCGGTGTCCGTGTCGGTGTCGGTGTCGGTGTCGGTGTCGGTGTCCGTGTCGGTGTCGGTATCGGTATCGGTGTCGGTGTCCGTGTCGGTGTCGGTGTCCGTGTCGGTATCGGTGTCCGTGTCGGTGTCCGTGTCGGTATCGGTATCGGTATCGGTATCGGTGTCGGTGTCCGTGTCGGTGTCCGTGTCGGTGTCCGTGTCAGAATCGGCATCGGCATCCGCATCGGCGTCTGACGAGCCCCCTCCCCCTCCTCCGCAAGCCAAGTTGCCGGTGACGAAGGCAAGCATGGAAAACAGAAATGCGGCCATAATTCGTGACGATCGGATCATGCCTTCCTCCTTGGCGAGCGCAGAACACTCCTTTTGTAATTATTCTACTTTATCGAAATAGTCATTCAAGCCATTATCCGGCCGATTGCTCGTTTCTCCTTGCGGCAAGCCAAACAGAAATTGCACTTCTCCATTCGTACCCGGGCCGAATCAGAACGGCGATATCCACTGCCAACCGACCTCGATCAGCCCGTTCCAGACATGCTCCTTGGTGCGGATGGTGGGCGGCAGCCAGCGCGGAAACCACTCCACGCCGATCTGCAAACGGATCCGCTCGTAGAACGCCGCCGAGATCACACCCTGGACCACCGGGGCCGAGCAGCGCACCGAGTCGTCGGAGAAACGCGCCGCGTCGCAGCCGCGCCGGGTGAAGCCGTCGGTGGTGCTGAATTGATAGCCTATCCGCGCCCCGCCCCGCAGCTGCACCATCGGCCCGTTGATCCGCGGTATCTCCAGCTCGATTCCGACCAGCGGTGTCAGCGTCAGCACGTTGGGGACGGCCGAGGCGAGCTGCACCAGTCCCTGGCTCTGCAATCCCACGTTGAGCCGCAGCCAGCGCGAGGGAATCCACCTGCCCGCCAGGCTCAACCCCAGCTCGGCTCCCTTGCCCGCCGTCAGGTAGACGATCGCCCGCGGCGGCGCGTACCTGAAAAAGTTGAACGCCGGCTTGGCCAGCACACGCACTGTCTGGCGCTCTCCCCAGGGCAGCTTCTTGCCGAACTCGTCGACGATGTAGAGCAGCTCCTCCCTGATCACGAACATCGCCCGCGACGCCTCGTCGCGATCCAGGCCCAGGTCCTCGAAGTGAAACGAGTAGTCCTCGAGCAGCCTCAGCGCGTAACCGAACTCCGTCTCCCCCTTACGGTGGATCCAGTGATCCCCCGCGCCCGCGTTCGGCACACCGGGCACCACTGGTGGTGGCGCTCCGTTGTAGGCTTCGCGGCAGCGGGGATGGCTGATCTCCTCGTCCTCGGCCAGGCGGCGGCAATGGTCGTGCAGGCGATCCAGCGAGGCCTGCAACAGAATGCGGAAATCGAGCATCTCCTCTCCCCGGCAGGCATCCGGGTACCTATCGTCGCCGTCGAGAAAGCCGCGCAGGCAGTAGTAGGGACGCCAGGAATCGCTCGGCTCCGAGCCCGGCGGCGGCTCGGGCAGCTCGAGATCGTGGGCCACGCCGGTCACGCCTCGCACCCGCGAGGTGAGCTGGGTCTCCACGAAGGCGCGCCCGTCGCGCATGCCCAGGTAGAAATCGTAGTGGCGGAACTTGCGATCGAAAAAGCCGAAGAAATTGGCCATCAACCCCGAGGCCGTGGGCAGGTCGCGGGCGGCGAGCCGCATCCGATCCCGCACCTCGGGGTGCTCCTCGACCAGGTTGTACAGCTCGCGGGCCTGGTTCGACACCAGGTATCCGCCGAAAAACATCCCGAGCTGGTCGAACATCCCTACCTTCTCGTCCTCGTCGTGCCCGCGTTCCGCGTACGGCGGCGGCAGGGGCGGGTAGGACGAATCCTCGGGATCCACGTAGAGGAAGAAGAGGCGCTCGTCGGGCCTCTCGTCCGCGTCGAGGATCGGCACCTCGCGCCAGGCGACGGTACCGTCCTCGTCTTCGATCAGCCCGGCGCGCGCGGTGCGGTAAGCCAGCCTCAGCGGCCACTTGTCCAGCAGCGCGCCGTCGGCGAAATCCGCCTCCTCGCTCGGCTCCTCGCACTGCAGCGCCTCGCTCGCCTCTTCGTCGCCAACGCCTCCCTCGGGCGTGGTGCAAAACGCGATCCGCTGGGCCTCGAACACCATCGGCAACGCCGAGGTGGCGAACAGCACCTCGACCAGCACGTCGAAGTTGCCGCTTTCGCCTCGAGCCTCCAGCTCCGAGGGCGAGGCGAACGGCAGCAGAGGCTGGCGCAGCGAGTGACGCGGATCGGCGTAGTTGGTCACCAGCGGCTCGCGCCCCGAACCGCGGCCGCGGACCCGAAAGACGAACTTCTCCTCCTGGCGAGCCACGCGCAGGCCTTCGTGCACCTCGGTCTGCACGCTGCGCATCCGCGTCGCCGTGGCTCCCAGCACGATATCGATATCCCTGGAAAGGCCCTTTGCCCACAGCTCGCGCACCTCGACCACCGCCTCTCTCAGCTCGGCCCGCGACGACATGGCGAACACCGGAGCGCGCTCCACGTCGACCAGGTCCTGCCAACGAAAGCCTGTCCAGACCCGGTAGAAGGCGGTCTGTCGCGGATCCGGCTGCGGCTCTCCTCCGGCGGACAGCAGCGCCAGCAGGCTGTTGATCATCCCGGCCGAGGCGCCGGTCAGCACCTGGTACTTTAACAGCTCGGGGTTTTTCTTGATCGTCTCGCTCAGGTAGTAGAGAAAGCCCGCCTGGTAGGCTCCCAGCGAGACGCCGCCGCTGACCGTGACGGCCAACGGCACCGGCAGCGGAGGCCTGGCCCGCTCCACGGACGGCTCCGGCTCCGTCCCCGCGTCGGGATCCACCCCGGCGTCGCGGGACTCGACTCCGGCGTCGGCCGAAGCCGCCGCTACCGCCTCCGTCCGTTCGCTCTCTCCGCCGCCGGCTCCGAGCGCGAAGACCGAAGCCGCCGCGACCGCGAGGCCGGCCGCGCTGCAGCCGACGGAACCGAACCGACTCAAAGCCATCACTCCAATCCGGCGCCCGCGCGATCCAAAGATCCCGAACCGAGCGCGTGCTAGTGCCTCGTCAACCCCACAATGCCGGGTCGGGCCGGCCCTCATCGACGATCCCTGCGTCACTCCTCCTCGAATTGGCACCGCCAGTCCTTAGTCGTCGTTCCTTGGCCTCGCCGATGATCTCTCGCCCCGTACCCGAAATCGTCGGGTTGACGAGGCACTAGTGCCCCGTCAACCCCACAATGCCGGGTCGGGCCGGCCCTCATCGACGATCCCTGCGTCACTCCTCCTCGAATTGGCACCGCCAGTCCTTCGTCGTCGTTCCTTGGCCTCGCCGATGATCTCTCGCCCCGTACCCGAAATCGTCGGGTTGACGAGGCACTAGTGAAAAACCCGCGGACCGCGACGATTATCGAGGCGTCCCGCCCCGCGATCAAGCACCATCGCTCCGACCGGCCAACCGACCGAGCCCGCCCGTTCGGTCTGTGCTATCATCGAGATTCCGAGCGAGGCATCTGGCCGGGGAGGATCCGAACGAAAACGCGGGAGGGTGGACTGGGCGCTCAGCCGTGCACGGTGGTTACGTAACGCGGTCGGGCGCACGGGCGCCTGGCCGAATCACGCGCCCCGGAGGTGATGATGAGTATCGAATTCCCCCACTGCATCGGAGCCGTAGTTGTACACCCTTACGCTGTAGCCGGCGTCGTCGCCCGCGTACACCGGGCTGTCGTCCCAGGTGATGTCGGGCGCCAGGTCGTAGTCGGGACCGCTCACGGTCAGAGTTCCAGAGCTGTCGGCCAGCGCGTTGTTGTCCTCGTTCGATTCGGTTAGCTCGTCGTCGGGATCGGCGATCGCGCCGACGTGGTAGCTGTCTGTCGCCACGTCGGGGAGGATGCAGCTCGCGGTGAGGCTCACGGTCGCGCCCGCTGCCAGCGGCGTGTCGACGCTCAGCTGGCAGATCAGCGTGCAGGCGCCGGACGTGCAGTCGAGTCCCGGCAGGAACGGCTCCAGGGTGTAGTCGGCGGGCAGGTTGCGCGGGTCGTAGCAGAAGCTGACCGGCGCGTCGTCGGTGATGCACTGGTACTGGGTGGTTTCCTGGAGGACCGGGTCGTATTCACCACCGCGGCAGTCGTTGTCGTCCTCGCACGGCAACACGCAGATCTTCCCGTGAACCGTGCCGGAGTAGCTGAGCCACGAGTGCTCGTGGGCGTAGCCGAGCAGGATCGACCCCTCGGGGCACTCGACCATCGCGTCGTAGTCGCCGATGTTGGATCCCACGGGGGAGCAGATGTAGGACGAACCGATGCACTCGCGGGACATGGCCGTGCAATAGCCGTTCGCGAAGTAGGCATCGTCCAGCCATGTCTCGGCGTAGCTGCGCATGCAGGCGACCTCGGCACCTGCGGTCGGAATCACGTCGTCGCAGCCGACGATCGTGCCGTCGGCGCCGTCGGGCACCGCCACCTCCATCCGGAAGCGCCACGGAATCCCGCCCTCGCCAGACAAAGCGGCCTCGCCGGGGTGCTTGACTGACAGTCGGGAAAGCCGTACTGTTGAATCAGAGAGGATCACAGTGGAACGCGCCTCTGCGAACAGTTTTCGGGACAAGCTCAAGTCACACGTGGACCGGGTGATCGCCAATCACCGGCCGCTGCATGTCACCCGGCGCCGGGGAGGAGACTTCGTGGTCCTGTCGCTCGAGGACTTCGAGGCGGAGCAGGCGACGCTGGCCGTGCTGAAGGACGAGAACCTGATGTCCCAGCTGCGAGCCTCGCTGGAGACCATGAAGCGCGGCGCGGGCCGCCCGGTCGACGCGGACGAGCTTTGAGCGGCCGAAAGCTGGTGTTCGAAGGGGACACCTGGCAGGTCTACGAAAAGCTGCGCGAAAAGAACAAGCCGGCCCACGGGAGCCTGGTCAAGATCCTGAAGGAGATGACGAGAGGCGATCCTTCACGCGGCCTGGGAAAGCCCGAAAGGCTGCGCCACAACCTCTCCGGGCTCTGGTCCCGCCGCTTCACCCACCGGGACAGGATCGTCTACGCCTTCGACGACGACGCCATCCACATCCTGGCGATCGGCGGCCACTACGGGCGCTGATTACGAGCTTTGAGAAGGATCTCTCGCCGTCTCGCTGGAGCGCCGGTCATTCTGCGAGCAGCTCTTCCGCCTCGAGCAGCGCCGCGGCCAGGATCTCGAGATCCCGCCCGGCGCCTGTCGCGTGCAGTCTCCGGGCGCGCGCGGCCCAGCGCATCGCTTTCGACGGAGAGCCGGCGAGCAGTTCCGCGCGCGCGGCCTGCCTGGCTCGCCAGGCCAGGATTTCGATCGTCATGAGCGGCTCGAGATCCGCGCCGCAGCGAGAGCACTCGGCCGTGCCGCGAAAGCGCGCCCGGCAGACCGGGCACCGCGATCTCGGCGGATCGGCGCTCATCTGCCCTCCACGAAGAACACGAGATCCTCCAGCTCCCGCACCGCAGCGCTCAATGCGGCCTCGTCGCCGGATTCGACTGCGTGACGAATAGCCTCGTGGAGGTCGACCGCCTCCTCCTTGTCCTCGGCGTGCATCTTCTCGAGCAGACGCTGCGAGCGTCCGACCAGCGCATCGGAGCGCGCCACCGCTTCGCGCCAGTCCGAGCTCTGCGCCGAACCGTCCCGCGCGGAGGCGTCTTCGGGCGCCGCGCCCGCGGCTCTCCCCTCCCCGACGCGTTCGCCGAAAAGAGCCTCCAGCCGCTCCCGGGCCGCTTCGATCTCCGCCTCGCTTTTGCGGGCCAGCGCGCCGTCGATCGCGACGTGCTTGGCGTGCCCGGTCTCCTTCTCGATCGCGGAGACGTTCAGCATTCCGTCGAGATCCAGCCTCATCTTGCACAGAATCTGGTTGGGGCCCTCCCTGGGGGTCAGATCTTCGACAGTGAACGATCCCACCGGGACGTTGCGCAGCGCGTCCGGGTCTTCCCCCTGGAAGACGTCGATGCGGGCCTCGCGCTGATAGGGAACGGCGGTCGTGTAGCGATCGGTGCGCGTGACCGGAAGAGCCGAGTTGGCGCGGATGATCGGCTTGTAGCAGTGGGGGTAGGGCTCGCCCCCCAGCTCGCCGAGAAAAGAGATGCCGAACGAGTACGGCGAGACGTCCACGAGCACGTTGGAGATCTCGCGCCCATCGATTCTCGACGCCAGCACACCCGCGCCCAGCGCCACGCACAGATCGGGGTGAATCTCCTCGTGTGGATCGAGATCGAGGCGATTGTGCAACATCTCCCGCACCAGCGGGGTCCGGGTCGACCCGCCGACGAGCAGCACGGCGTCCAGCTCCCGTGCCCCGACCCCGGAGTCGTCCATCGCCCGGGTCACGCTCTCCATCGTCTTTTCCACCAGCGGACGGATCATCTCGTCGTAGTCGTCCCTGCCGATCTCCAGCTCGAGGTGCAGCGGCTTGCCGCCGCGCTGGACGAGCCCGTCTTCCCGGATTTCTGCGTAGGGCTCCTCGCTCAGCCGGCGCTTGGCCGCCTCCGCCGCCCACCACAGGCGAGAG
Source organism: Polyangia bacterium (assembly GCA_046484285.1). Lineage (GTDB taxonomy): Bacteria > Myxococcota_A > Polyangia > JAAYKL01 > JAAYKL01 > CAZHCG01. The sequence continues at coordinate 5,181 of JAWOBP010000141.1, read as the reverse complement.
CGGGCGGCCGGATCGCCGCGGCAAAGATCGATACCGTGCTCCTCGGCGAAAACGTCTGCGAGGTGATCGAACAGGATCTGGGTGAAATCGTCTCCGCCGAGCCGGTTGTCGCCGTGGCTGGCGAGCACCTCGGTCACGTCGCCCTCCAGTCGCACCAGCGAGACGTCCAGCGTTCCGCCACCGAGATCGAAGGCCATCACGGTCTCGCCGGCGCCCCCGCGGCCGTAGGCCAGGCAGGCCGCGGTGGGCTCGTTGAGTATCCGCTCGACCTCCAGGCCGGCCAGCGCCCCGGCCTCGCGGGTGGCCTGCCGCTGGGCGTCCGAGAAGTAGGCCGGCACCGTGATCACCGCCCGCCGGGGAGCGCTCCCCAGCTCGCGCGCGGCGCGCTCGACCAGCTCGCGGAGCAGGAGGGCGGAGAGCTCCTGGGGGCTGAAGCGGCGATCGCCCAGTTCGATCTCCTCTTCGGTGCCCATCATCCGCTTGATTCCACGCGCGGTGCGCTCCGGGTAGAGCAGGTTCTGGTTGCGCGCCGGCGCGCCGACGAGAAGATCACCGGAGGCGGACAGCCCCACGCAGGAAGGCAGCATCTCCTCGCCGTCGGGTGCGAGCACCCGCACCCGGTCGCCGTCGAACATCGCGATCTCCGAGTTGCTCGTGCCCAGATCGATGCCCGCCGTCGTCTCGTCGCTCATCGTTCTTCCCCCTCTGTCGCTGGCCTGGCAACCTCGACCTCGGCGTGGCGGATCACCCGACCCCGCCACTCGTAACCGTTGCGCAGGACTCCGAGCACCCGGCCTTCCGGTTCGGCGTCCGTCCTCACCACCTCCACCGCCCGCATGCGCCCGGGATCGAAGGGCCGCCCTTCGCACTTCGACCGGGTCACGCCCCACTCGCGCAACAGCTCCTCGACTCGCTCCAGGCCGAGCAGATCGCCGTCGGCGATCGCCTCGGCCGCCTCGATCGTTTCCCCGGCGGCGCGCTTGCCGAACGCGCGCAGCACCCACGAGGACGCGACCGACTCCCGCGCCGCGGCCAGCCCGCACCGCGCCGTGGCCTGGCTCCGGTCGAGCCGCTCGCGCAGGTCGATCAGCACCTCGACCATCTCCCGCCGGTTCGTCTCGCGCGCTGCGCCCTCGCGAGCGACGTGCTCTCCGGTCGAATTCTGGCGGCAGGCGGCGAGTGCGGCGTCCACGCGCTCGGGCAGTCCGGCCAAGGCGGAGAGGTCGCCGCGGAGTCGGTCGAACGATCGCCCCTGGAGGCCGATCTCCCGGGCCAGGGTCGTCAGCGCCGACCACAGCGAGTGCAGATCGTAACCGCCGCCTTTTTCCGCGCCCGCGTCCCCGGCACCCTCGGTAGCCAACAGCAGCTCGCGGGCGACGCCGGCCGGCGGCGCCTCGTCGGCGAGTACCTCGCGGACCCACTCCGCCACGCGAGAGGCAGTCTCCCCGGCGCTGTTGTCCCGCTGTTCGCCCTCCACGTCCCTATCTTCCTTTCGCGATGACCGCCAGCCAGGGGCCGGGACCGACGAAGCGGCGCTCGGCCGGCAGCTCGTCGAGCAGGGCCACCAGCGGCCTTTCCGGATCGTCCGCGAGCAGCAGACGCTCGACCCGCCGTCGAGGATCGGAGATGGCCTCCCAGGCGTCGCGAATCCGCTCGAACGCTTCGGGGTCCCCGTCGGGCGGGTTTCGCCGGACACAGTCCAGGTAGGCGCCGCGTATCTCCTCCGAGGTGGCGTCGTGCCCCACTCCCAGAACGGCCCAGGGATCGTCGTCTACGAGATGTTCGTCCATCTGTTTTGCCCTCGGTGAGCCTCCGCGCTATCGACGGCGGTTCTTCCTCTTCCTCTTTTTCCTGTTCCGCTTGTTCCTTTTTCTGTCTTTCTTGTTCTCGCGCCCGGTCGATTCGGGCCAATCGACCGAAAAATCTCCGGAAGCCTCTGCCTGGCGTATCGCCTCGTCCAGGCGTCTGTAGAGATCCGGAGCGCGTTTTTTCAACTCTTCCGGGTCGGGCCTGTCCATCATCGACTGGCCGAAGCGGATCGAGATCTCGAGCATGCAGGCGGCCAGCCGCGGCGGCAGGTCGGGCATGGGGTTGCCCTCGCGCTCGATCATCTCCTCGATGAACTCGTGCAGCATCTCCGGGGGCATGTCGAGCTGGGACATCAGGATCTCGCGCAGCGAGTCCAGCGAATCGAGGACCGGACCTTCTTCATCCCCCTGGTCGACAGCGTCGTCGATCTCCTCCCCGCGCGGCAATGGCTCCTCCCCGCGCGCGCGCCGGCAGGCAGGGCAGTCGCACGGCGCCAGCTCTTCGGTCCACCAGGAGTCCGTCGGATCGTCGCCGGCCGACGATGGCCTGGAGGCCGCATCCCGCTCCCGTAGGATCACCTCCTCCGTCCGGGAGTGATCCAGCTCCTCCAGCACGCCACCGCCCCGCAGCAGCGTCGCAGGGAATCTCGCTCGGCGCCCGCTCTCGCGGTGAGCGGTCAAGATCTCGCCGACGAGCTCGCTGTCGCCCGCCCTGCGGGCCAGACCGAGCGCGGCCCGCAGGCACATCAGGATCCGCAACCACCTCGCCGGCGGCAAGGCGTCGGCCCGCAGCAGCAAGAAGCGCGCCGCGTGCGGCGACCCTAGGGCCAGTCCGGCGCCCGAGGCTGCGTAAGCCAAATCGTGCTGCCGCGCGCGCGTCGCGGCTCGGGCGAGAGCCGCCAGCTCGGTGGCTCCCAGCGCGCCCGATCCGGCGGCCAGATCGTCGACAATTCGCTTCCTCCACTGGCGGGGCGGACCCAGCGGGGCCTCGTGATCCTCCCCGATCGCACAGACCCGCGCGGCCGCCAGCGCGATCGAGCCGGGAGGAACGAGAGCTGGAGCGTCCGGCAGAAGCTCTCCGCTCGCGCCGCTGAGCGCGCCGTCCAGCTCGGCCGTCGCCTCGCACAGCGCCGCGGCTGCCAGGTCGTCGCCCAGCAGCTCCTGCAACGCGACGAGGTGACTCCGCGCTCTCTCGATATCACCCGTCAGGACGTGCATGGAAAAGCGCAGCGCCGCGATCATCGCGCGCCGCCCGGCTTCTTCCGCGCCGGGCAGGCGCGCCAGGCAATCGAGGTCGCGCTCGACCAGGTGCGGCTTGCGTTGCGCCAGGTGGCGCCGCGCCGTGGCCGCGAGCAGCCGGCGCCGCGCCCTTTGCACGTCGGCCCGGTTGGGCTCGATCGTCTCCGCGCGCTCGACATGGCCGAGCGCCTTTTTGAGCGAGCCCCGGTTTTCGGCAGAGCGCGCCAGGTGGAGGAGCGGTCTCACGTCTCCGGGCGCGGCTTCGCGCCAGGCGAGCGCAATCTCGTCCAGCGCTCTCCAGTCTCCGTTCCTGGCTGCGGTCCACTCGAACCTGCGTTTCAATATGTCTGGATCCGGATCGCCGTGACAGGCGCGTTCCCAGATTCGCTCCGGGTAGAGGAAGTAGAAATCACGCCTTTGCCCCAGTGAAGCGCGCGCTCGGATTTGCGGAGGTTGGCCCTTGTAAACGTTGGCCAGACCATCGCCATCCCTCTCGAACAGGGCGCGCGCCTCCTCGACGATGGTGTCGGGGGGCAGATCGAGAAGGTCGATCATGCGCAGGTAGAGGGCCGCCTCCTCTGGACCGTCCTTCGTGAACCTTCCCTCGGCCAAGCAATGTCTGCGGAGCTCCTCCAGGCCCGCACAGGCATCGCAAAGTGACATCGCTTCGCCGTGGCGCTCGGCCAGGATCTCGTTTGTGCGCACGAAAAGTCGCCAAAAATCGGAATCGATCGTTATTTTGCCGCCGAGCGCCCGGCGGACCTGCTCGAATGGGATGTAGATCAGCAAGCACCGTGCCGCGATCCGCTGCGCGAGGCGCCCGGCGAGCTCGGGCGAGGTCCGGAGGCACTCCTTCATCGCCGCTTTGGCCACCCGCCCCGCCTGCAGGCGCTTGCCCGCGGCGATGGTTTCGTCCACGGCGGCGAGGGTATCGCGCAGCCGGGCGCGCTCGCCGAGCACAGCGGCGACCAGCGCCGCGACCGGCGGCGTGGCGATTCGCGGCCGCGCTCCGCCGAGGAGGGGGCCGAAAGCCGGCGCGATCGCGGCGGGTGCGCTTTCGGGTGGCAGCGCCCCGATCAGCTCCTCGCACGTGGCATCATCGCGCCGGTAGAAGGCCGCGATCGCGCGAGCGAGCAGCTTCCAGGGCGCCAGCGGGCTGCGGCGGGACACGCTCGGGCAGGCCAGATCCTCTTCTACGACCGGCCCGCTCGTCGCCGCCTCCAGCGCAGCGGACAGCTCAGCGGCGGCGAGGCGCAGCGGGTGCTCGCGGCTCAGAATTTCGCACTCGGCCACGTGGCGCGGATCGACCACGAAGCGCCGGATGTCGTCCTCGATCCCGCGCCGCTTCTCTGCTGGAAGATAGTGACGGGCGAGAGGGGCGAGCAGATCGTCGACCTCTCCATTCAGGGCCGCCAGGCGGGCGCGGCCGCAAAGCACGATCTCGCGGTGCCGGGTGAAATCGCTCTCGACCACGTCGAGCAGGGCCTTCGCCTCGACTCTCATCCCCGAGGCGATCATCGCGTCGGCGCGCGCCGAGTATGCCCGCGCGACCAAATTCTCGGCCTCGTCCGTGCGGTCGCGTCGGTGCAGCGCCTTGGCTCGCGAAAGGGCCTCCCTGAAAGCGCCGCGCCGGAAGAGATCCTCGATTCGCGCCGCCTCCTCCGCAAAGGTCCCCAACTCGCCGATCGTCGGTGCGCCGCCTCCGCGGTAGCTTCGCTTCTTGCGCTTTCTCTTTCTTCTTCCCATTCCCAAGATGGACGTTTTCGAGCAAAAGCCTATCCGAACCCCGACCCGGGGCGACAAGCTACACGTCACCGGGGCGGCGATGCAAGGTCTATCCGCAAGACGTCGCGGCTCAGGGGCACTACAATCGAAAACGTTCGGGTAGAGGAGCAACTGTCCGCGAGGCCAAGGAAGGACGACGAAGGCGTGGCAGCGCCACGTCGAGGAGGAGTGACGCAGGGATCGTCGATGAGGGCCGGCCCGACCCGGCATTGTGGGGTTGACGAGGCACTAGTAGCACGTCAGGCCTCCAAGATCGGGTAGAGCCTCCGCAGCTTGACCCGTGCGTCTACAAACTGAAGACCCTGAAGCGCGGGTGGGGCGGGTGTCAGACACGCTGAAGCGCGGGTGT
>JAWOBP010000075.1:0-21149 GCA_046484285.1 Polyangia bacterium | reverse complement strand
CATCCGAGTCTGCGTCGGCATCGGCGTCGGAATCAGCGTCGCTGCCGGCGTCGCCCCCCGCCCCCGCCCCGGCGTCACCGCCGCCCCCCCGGCTCGCCACGAGCAACAAGACGGCGAGAACACGAAATACCCGCATGAGAACCCTCCTTTCCACCAACCCTAAGCGATCCGCCCGCCGTTGCCCAGCAACGCACGCTTTGATAGAGCGCCGAGGTCGTCGGCATGGTCGGCGTATCCCCGGATCGATCCCCGGAATTTCTCTTGCAAACGCGCGGTCGATCTGGCTCCGTGGATCACTTAGAAAAAGGAGACGAGAGCATGCAGGTGAAGAAAATCAGCCATATCGGCATCGCGGTTCCTAGCATCGAGAAGTACCTGGCCTTTTTCACGGACGTGCTGGGGCTGGAGAAGACCGGCAGCGAGGTGGTCGAGGACCAGCACGTGGAGACGGCCTTTCTCGAGGTGGGCGAGTCCCGGCTCGAGCTGCTCGAGCCGACCGCCGAGGACAGCCCGGTGGGCAAGTACCTGGCCAAGAACGACGGCAAGCCCCGGGTCCACCACGTGGCGCTCGAGGTCGACGACCTGGACGCGGCGCTGGCGGAGTGCAAGGAGAAAGGCGTTCGCCTGATCGACGAGCAGCCCCGGATCGGCGCCGGCGGAATCCGGATCGCGTTCGTGCATCCCAAGGCGAGCGCCGGGGTGCTGACCGAGCTGTGCGAGGAGCACTGAGATGGCGAACGAAGAGATGAAGAAAAAGATCGCCGAGCTCGAAGAGCGGCTGGCGAAAGCCGAGGGCCACGCGCCCGAGACCAAGATCGCAAAGCGCCACGACAAGGGACAGCTGACCGCCCGCGAGCGCATCCACGAGCTTCTGGACGACGGCTCCTTCCGCGAGACCGACGCGATGAGAATCCACCGCTGCGTGGATTTCGGCATGGACGAGAAGAAGATCCCGGGCGACGGCGTGATCACCGGCTGGGGCACGATCGACGGACGCCGCGTGTTCGTCTTCTCCCAGGACTTCATGGACTTCGGCGGAGCGCTGGGCGAGGTCTTCGCCGGCAAGATCGTCAAGATCATGGACTTGGCGCTGGCCAACCGCTGCCCGATCATCGGGCTCAACGACTCGGGCGGCGCGCGGATCCAGGAAGGGGTGATGTCGCTGGGCGGTTACGGCGACATCTTCTTCCGCAACACGATCGCCTCGGGAGTCATCCCGCAGATCTCGGCCGTGATGGGCCCCTGCGCCGGAGGCGCGGTCTACTCGCCGGCGATCACGGACTTCATCTTCATGGTCCGCGACACCAGCTTCATGTTCATCACCGGCCCCAACGTGATCAAGGCGGCCACCGGCGAGGAGATCACCCCCAAGGACCTGGGAGGAGCGCGCGCCCACGGCAAGAAATCCGGCGTCTGCCACTTCGATGAGAAAAACGAGAAGGAGTGCCTGGCCGAGATCCGCAGGCTGGTCGGCTACCTGCCGCAGAGCTGCGAGCAGCGCCCGCCCCGCGCCGACTACGACCCGGACCAGGATCCGCGCGCCGAGGAGCTGGCCTCGATCGTGCCCGACAATCACAAGTCGGTCTACGACATGCGCAAGATCGCGGAGCTGGTCGTGGACGAGGGCTCGCTTTTCGAGGTGCACAAGAGCTGGGCGCGCAACTTCATGACCGCGTTTTCCCGGATCGGAGGTCGCACGGTCGGCGTGCTGGGCAACAACCCGATGTTCTCGGCCGGCTGCCTGGACATCGACGCCTCGGACAAGGCGGCGCGCTTCGTGCGCTTCTGCGACTGCTACAACATCCCGATGCTGACCTTCGTCGACGTTCCGGGATTCCTGCCCGGCGCGATGCAGGAGCACAGCGGGATCATCCGCCACGGCGCCAAGCTGCTGTTCGCCTACTCCGAGGCCACGGTGCCGATGGCGACCGTGATCGTCCGCAAGGCGTATGGAGGCGCCTACGACGCGATGTGCTCCAAGCACATCGGCTGCGATATCAACTTTGCCTGGCCCTCGGCCGAGATCGCGGTGATGGGAGCCGAGGGCGCGATGAACATCATCGGCCGCAAGGAGATCCGCGCGGCCGATGACCCGGAGGCAAAGAAGAAGGAGCTCGTCGCCTACTACGAAAACAACTTCTCCAACCCCTACAAGGCCGCCGAGCTGGGCTACATAGACGCCGTGATCAGGCCCGGCGAGACCAGGGCCCGCCTGCTGGACGCCTACGCCACCTTGGAGAACAAGAAGGTGGAAAGGCCCTTCAAGCGACACGCGAATATACCGCTGTGAAGCCCTCGTAATAATTGAGCTATCAATCGAAGGGGTTGTCGGCCCAGCTCTTGCCGCCCTTCTTGGAATCTTCCGATTTCTTTTTCTTTTCGCTGCCGGAACCCTCGCGCGGCTTTTTCTTGCGAGCTTGCACACCGCGGACCGGCCGCTTCTTCCGGCGCTTCTCGATCGGCTCCATCTCCACCTCCACGGAGCGATCCCGGTCGGCGACCAGCTTCCTGGAAAACGGCTCGAAACCGCCCGCCGTGACGCTCAGCAGCACCTCGTCGCCGCTCGCCGGAAGGACGATCGGGGCCTCCACCTCGCGCCCGTCGACGGTGACCCGCGCGCCATCGGGCAGGCCCTCGAGCGCGATCGTCGCCTCCCCCTCCCCGGAATCGTCGGCCGCGGCGTCGCCTCCCTCGGAGTCTGCCGGAATCGCCCCGGACGCCTCGCCGAGCCGCGTCCCGTCCCCTGCTCCGCCGCTGTCGGCCGATGCCGCTGCGGCCGAATCATCCTCTCGTGCCGAACCGCTGTCCGCGCCCCAGAAGATCAGCGCGCCCACCGCGAACGCGATCGCCACTCCCCCGATCCCGGCCGCCGCGATTCCGATCCTGCCGAAACGTCCCAGTCGCCGTTTCCGATCGGAGAAGGCTGCGCTGGCCTGAGTCACGGATGCCGGATCGACGCGCCTGGCCGAGGTAGAAATGCCGGCCGGAATCTCGACGCGAAAGCGCGGATCCACTGGCGCCGGGGGAGCGTCCGAGCCGCGCAGCGTGCGAATCACCGAGGTGCTCATCTCGTCGCGCGAGGTGTCGTGAAAGTCGAGTATCGCATCGATCATCTCGTCGGCGCTCGACCATCGCTCCTCTCTGTCCTTCTCGAGGGCCCGGTCCACCACTTCGACCAGAGCTTCGGGTAGCTCGGGCACCTCGCTGCTCAACGGCTCGGGGTCTTCCATCAGGATGCAGCCGAGGATCTCGTTGTAGTTCTCTCCCTCGAAAGGTCGCTTGCCGGTCAGCATGTAGTAGAGCAGCACGCCCGCGGCCCACAGATCGGCGCGGGCGTCGATGTCGCGGCGCCCGCGCGCCTGCTCCGGCGCCAGGTAGTACGGCGAGCCGAAGACCACCCCGGACTTGGTCAGCTCCATCTCGCCCTCGCGCGGGTCCTCCACCTTGGCCACGCCGAAATCCAGGATCTTGACCACCTCGCGCATGCCCTTGTCGACCGCGACGAAAACGTTGTCCGGCTTGAGATCGCGGTGCACGATGCCCTTGGCGTGGGCAGCGGAGAGCGCCGAGAGGATCTGCAAGGAGAACGCGATCGCGCGTTGGGGCGTTACCACCCCTTCGGCGCGAATCACGTCCGAGAGGCTGGTCCCCTTCAGCAGTTCCATCGCGATGAAGGCGGTGCCGTCCTCCTCCTCATTGACGTCGAAGATCTCTACGATGTTGGGATGCCCGATCGAGCTGGCCGCCATCGCCTCGCGGTACAGCCGCTCCACCGAGCCGTGGGGCGACTCCTCCTCGGGGTGCATCACCTTGATCGCAAAGCTGCGTCCGAGCCGTACGTGGACCGCCTCGTAGACCGCGCCCATCCCCCCCCTGCCCACCAGGCGCACCAGGCGGTACTTGGTGTCGATCACCTTGCCGATCATCGGGTCCATGCGCTGCCGGCTCCTCCGAAGAAACGTGGCCCATCCCGTGGCGCACTCGCCACCTGACGAGATACTACCCTCGAAGGCTCTTTCGGCAAAGGCATCAAACCGCCGCCCGGGACAAATTCGGTTGATTCCGATACCTGCCGCCGCCTATAATTTCTCGTGCCGGCGAGCTTCACAGAGCAACCTACCGGGAGAAATAAACGATGCGACTGCCCCCTCTTCTCTGTGCGTTTTTCGTGACGCTCCTGTCTGCGAGCGCCTGCTCGCTGATCGTGCCGGAAGCGGACGACGGCTCGGGATCCCCCGATTCGGACACGGACGCCGACGCCGACACGGACACCGACACGGACACCGACGCCGACACAGACACGGACACAGACACGGACACCGACGTCGATACCGACACAGACACAGACACGGACACCGACACGGACACAGACACCGACACGGACACAGACACCGACACGGACACAGACACAGACACCGACATCGATACCGACACCGACACGGACACCGACACGGACACCGACACGGACACCTCCGTCTGTCCGCTGGGCTCCGGCTGGCCGTGCGCCTGTCTGCCCGGTGATACCTGCGACGACGGAAGCAGCTGTCTCGTGCTGACCCCGGAGCAGGAGCTGGGAGTCTGCGCCCCGGACTGCGACTGCGCGGACGAGGCCTCGTGCGAAAACACCCCCTGGGGCGCCGACAGCCTCTGTCTCCTAACCGACGGAGACAACAACTGCTACTGCGCCCTGTTCAACTGCAACTCGAGCTTCGACTGCCCGCCCTACCAGATCTGCATGGAGTTCTACGAACAATACCTGTGCGTGGGCGACGAGCCGCCGTGCTCGATGGTCCACTACCAGCCGCCGTCCGCGAACCTCTCCCTCCGCGTGGGCGAGTTCACGGATTCGCAGGATCGCGACATCTACGGCGCGGACGATTTCGAGCTTCAAGACGACGCCACGGTGACCGGAATCTTCGTTTGGGGATCCGATCCCGGCAGCTACACCATCCCGCTGACCGAGTTCGAGAGCGTGAGCGTCTACCTCTTCCACGACGCCGGAGACGAGCCGGCGGCGTACCCGGGCGACGGAAACGAGTTCTGGTCGCTGGAGAACCTGAGCCTCACCGACTCCCGCATCACCGTCCACGACTCGTACAACGTGGAGATCGACTTGAGCGACGATCCGCTCGAGCTCCAGGGCGGACACACCTACTGGTTCTCCTTCTTCCCGACCGGCTCGTGGAACGAGAACGACGCCTGGGGCTGGAGAGCCGCGCACTCCTCGATCGATCACGGCATGCCCGGCCAGGTGGCGCCCGGCCCGGGCTGGGGCGGCAACGGAGAGTGGCTTCCCGGCGAGGACTTCTACCCCTTGGAGGAATTCCGCGACTGGGCGTTCGCCCTCTACAGCGGCGGCTGCGACCCGCTCGCGACCGAGGCGGACTGCGGAGACGGTCTGGACGACGACGAGGACGGGCTGACCGACTGCGCGGATCCGGACTGCGAGTACTCCCCGGACTGTCTTCCCGAGTGCGAAACGACCGGAACGCTCGCGATCGGCGGCCAGATGTCGGGCGACACCGAGAGCTCGTGGGCGACCTATCTCTACGACGACTACCCGGGCTGCGAAGCCTTTTTCGAGACCGGGCCGGAGCTGATCTACGAGTTCGTCCCCGGCGAGGATGCGACCGTGGACATCATCCTGACCTGCCTGAACGGCAGCGACGGCGTGCCCGACCTGGACGTGATGGTGCTGCAGGACAGCGGCTGCAACTGCTGCAGCCCGCTCGACTGCGTGGCCAAGGGCTACACGGGAGACAACCCGGAGATCATCTCGGGCTTCGAAGTCGTCGCCGGACAGCTCTACTACCTGGTCGTCGATGGCTACGACGGCCAACGCGGCCCGTTCACGCTCGAGGTGCAACCGTCCTGATCTGCGACGCTCTTTCGACCTTGGCCCGCGGCCTTCGAGTGGTGTAGAGTCCACCCGTTGCGAGGAGCGGTGAAATGACCAACGAGAAACAGGAAGAGGCGACCAAGGCCAACGACGGCACCACCCTCGACATCGCGATCGACGACGAGGAGGAGCTGCCCAGCGGGCTGGCGCGAATCCGATCGGGAGTGATCGCGGTCACGCGCGTCTTCTGTCCCAACGGCCACAATCTGGTCGACGAGAGCTCGGGCGCGCGGTTCAACGGATACCCCGGAATAGCGGTCAACGCCAAAGGCCGCCACACCGGGGGCAAGGTCATCCTCAGCCCGATTCACGGCGACGACACGCGCTTCGGCGAGACCGACTTCGAGCCGGGAGAGATCCTGGAGGTCACCTGCCCCGTCTGCGGCGTCGCGCTGCCCGTGATCGGCCCGTGCGGCTGCCAGGAGGACAGCAAGCTGGTCGGGCTCTACCTCGACGAAAAGCTCGAGGACGGCAACCAGGTGGCGTTGTGCAACGCCTGGGGCTGCCTGCGCTCCAGGATCACCGACCGCTTTCAGATCATATCCAAGCTGGATTGACGCCGACGCGCTCATCTCGAAAAGCGCTCGCTTTGAGAGTCGCGACCCTGGCGCTGCCAGCGGCGCTGATCGCGGGCACGCTGTTCGCCGCCGGAATCGCGCTCGGGCTCGCCCCGACCGACGACGCCTTCATCACCTACCGATGCGCGAGAAACCTGGCCGAGGGACACGGACCGGTCTACAACCCCGGCGAAACGGTCGAGGCCAGCTCCTCCTTTCTGTACACGCTGGTGCTGGGTGGCCTGGCCGCGCTGGGAATCGAGCCGCCCGCCGGTGCGCTGCTGGTCGGCGCGATATCCCTGTGGCTGACAGCGCTGGGAATGATGCTGCACGCGCGGCGCGTCTTGGCGGACCGACGCGCGCTTCGTCGCGCCTGGATCGCGATCGCGCTCGTCGCCGCGTTCACCTCGCCGGCTCTGCTGCTCTACCTGCACGTGGGCCTCGAGACCTGCTTCTACACCGCCCTGCTGACGGGCGCCGCGCTGGTTCTGCTCGGCGGCCCGCTCGATCGCCGCCGCCTCGCGACGGCCGGAATGCTCTGGGGCCTGGCCGCCGCCACCCGCATCGAGGCGCTGGCGCTGCTGCCGGCCGCAGCCTTTCCCCTGATCGGAGACGCGGGGCTCCGGCGCGGCCTCCGCCGGGCCCTGCCGATGGCGATCGGCCTGCTGGTCGCCTTCGCCCCGCCGCTGATCTTCCGCTGGGCCTACTTCGGAGATCCCCTGCCCAACACCTTCTACGCCAAGGTGCACGGAGGCGGCCTCGAGCTCCGCCTGCGCGGGCTGGGATACGTCTGGGAGTTCCTGTCCGTCCACCCGCTCTGGATCGCGACGATCGCCGCCGCCGGCCTGCGCCTCGTCCTCGATTCGAGACAGCGGACGCGCACGGCCTTCCTGCTCGCCGCCCTGCTCTGCCAGGCCGGCGCAATCGTGTACGTGGGCGGCGACTTCTTCCCCTTCCACCGCTTCACGGTTCCGGTCGTCCCGCTGTGGGCCATGCTCTACGCCGACCTGGCGCTGCGCGGGATCGGAACCGGAACGCGGGCCGCTCTCGAGGACGAATCGCTTTCGGCCCCCCGGCGCTGGGTGGTGGCCGCGGCGGCGTTGCTCGCCCTGGCCTCATCCGTTCGAGCCGCGGCACAGCCGGCGCAGCTGGAGTTCGCGATGGTCCAGCGGGTCAGCACCGCGGGCCGCGCCGAGATCGGAACCAGGCTCGGGGAGATCCTCCCGCCCGGCGCCTCGCTGCTGACCGGCACGGCGGGTGCGATCCCCTACTTCTCCCGGCTGCGCAGCCACGACCTGTTCGGCCTGACCGATCCGGCGGTCGCAAGGCTGCCGATCCCGGTGGGAGAAGGGATGCCCGGACACGAGAAGTGGAACACCTATGAACAGATAGAGATGCGGCAGCCCGACGTGATCGTCTTTTTGGAATGGCCCTTGCCGATCACCTCGCCGGCCGAGACGCTGCGCAAGGAGCTCCGCGCGCGGGCCGCCTTCTCCAAGAACACCTGCCCCCAAAGCCCGCTGGCGGACTATCGCCTGATGCGGCTGCGCACGCCTCACCACGAAGCCGTGCTGGGCGTTCGAGCCGAGCTGGCGAGCTCGCTCGACTCGGACCTGGAGCCGCTTTGAGCCGACGAGACTCGTTGTGATGCCGCTTTCTTTTGTGCTACTAGAGCGTACTGACTGGACCGCGATCCGGGAGCCTGGGTTTGAGCTTCGACATTACGATCGTTCGCGACATCGCCGTGGTGCTCGTGCCGATGATTCTCTCCTTGAGCGTGCACGAGTACGCTCACGCCTGGTCGGCGTTCAAGCTGGGCGACGACACGGCCGCCTCCCGTGGGAGGATGACGCTCAATCCGGCCTCCCACATCGACGTGTTCGGCACATTGCTGATCCCGATCTTCGCCGTGGTCAGCGGCGGAATCGGGCTGATCGGCTGGGCCAAGCCGGTCCCGATATCTCCCCAGCGCTTCTCCAGGCGCATCTCGATGCGCAAGGGAACCGTGATCACCGCCCTGGCCGGCCCGGCCTCCAACGTGCTGATCGCCTTCCTGGTGGCCGGCGTCTCGATGGCGCTCTACTCGGAGCTGATCGGAGAGCTGGCCCGGCACGGCGCCAGCTCACGTTTTTCCGGCTTTCTCACGCTGGGGCACGACCAGTTCGTCGGGCCGAACGAGAAGCTGCTGGCGGCCAGGGGCTTCGGCAGGGTCGACGCCGTGATCTCGCTGCTGCTCAGCCACCTGCTGGCGATGAATATCGGTCTTGCGATATTCAACATGCTCCCGGTCCCCCCGCTGGACGGCAGCCGGATGCTGCCTCTGGAGTGGCAGGAGAAGCTGGCCCGGTATACTCTCCTGGTGTTCGTGGGGTTCATAGTCTTGATCAACACCGCGCCTGGGGCCCTTTGGCTGCCGGCCAGCGCGATCGGCAACTCTTTTTTGTGGTTCTGGTCGCTGTTCTTCTGAGGAGGCAGCTTGAACGATACGCGGCAGACTCCGTCCGACGAGCGATACCTGGTGAGCCTCGACGTATTCGAGGGTCCGCTGGATCTGCTGCTGCACCTGATCCGCAAGCACGAAATCGATATCTACGACATTCCGATCGCGTTCATCACCGAGAAGTACCTCGAGTACCTGGGCTCCATGCAGGAGCTCAACCTGGACCTGGCGGCCGAGTACCTGGAGATGGCGGCCACGCTGGCCTACATCAAGTCGCGGACGATGGTTCCGGCCGACGAGTCCGACCAGGAAGAGACGGCGGAGCTCGAGGAAGGACCTGATCCGAGAGAAGAGCTGGTCCGCCAGCTGCTGGAGTACCAGAAGTACCGCGAGGCGGCCGACGGGCTCGCCGGCCTGCCGCTGAAGGGCCGCGACACCTTCGCCCGCGGCGCGACCGAGAAGACCGAGGAGCCGGGCCTGGAGGCTCCGAGCCTCTTTTCGCTGCTCGAGTCGCTCAAGCAGGTCTTCGACCGCGTGGGGCGCGACCCTTCGACCGAGATCTCGGTCACCCGCATGACCGTCTCGGCGCGCGTGCAGCAGCTCGTCGACCGCATGCAGGACCGCTCGCGTTGTCCCTTTCTGGAACTGTTCGACGGGGACTACACGCGCACGGACGTGGTGGTCACGTTCCTCGCGATCCTGGAGATGACCCGACTCACCCTGCTGCGGATCCACCAGGCGGGACCGATGGCGGAGATCCACGTGACGCTGCTCGCCGACGCCGACGAGTCGTCCCGCGTGATTTCCGAATCCAAGCTGGAGGTGGAGGACGAATGAGCGACGACCTTTCCAAAAACGAAAACGAGACCGGAGGTCCCAGCCTGGCCAAGACGTCGGACGAGGGCGAGGGGCTGCCCGACGAGGTGCTGCTCTCGCGGCTGGAGAGCCTGATCTTCGCCTACCCGGAGCCGATCAGCGTGCGCCGGCTGGGACGCATCCTGAGCCTCAAGGGCAAGCGCGTGCGGGAGCTGCTCGAGCAGCTCGCCGATCACTACCGGGATCGGGGCATCGTGCTCGAGGAGATCTCCGGCGGATGCCAGTTCCGCACTCATCCGGCCAACGCCGACGTGGTGCGGGCCGCGCTCAAGGTCAAGCCGCTGCGAATCAGCCGGCCGGCGCTCGAGACGCTCGCGATCGTGGCCTACCGCCAACCCGTGATCCGCGCCGAGGTGGAGGACGTGCGCCGCGTGGACTGCGGAGGCACGCTGCGCTTCCTGTTCGAAAAGGGTCTGATCCGCGTGCTGGGTCGCAAGGAGGAGCCCGGCCGCCCGATCATCTACGGCACCTCGGACGCGTTCCTCGAGCTGTTCGGCCTGAGGTCGCTCGACGACCTGCCATCCCTGCGCGAGTTCACCGAGCTGTGGGAGGAGCACCGCGAGCTCGTCGAGGAGATGGACCCCGAGCAGCGCGAGGAGCTCCCCGACGACCTGAAATCCTACGTCGAAGAGACGGGCGACGAAACCGACGGCGAGTCGACATCCGACCCCGACGACGATTCCGATGAACCCGATTCCGGTGAAACCGCGACAGACGCCGAGGCCGAGACACAAGCAGAACAGGAGCCCGAGCAATGACCAGACTGCACGTCAACGTCGACCACGTGGCCACGATCAGGCAGGCCCGCGGCGAGAGCTACCCGGATCCGATTCCGGCGGCCGCGATCTGCGAGATGGCCGGCGCGTCGGGAATCACGATCCACCTGCGCGAGGACCGCCGCCACATCGTGGATCGCGACCTGCGGCTGATGCGCCAGGTGGTGAGCACCGCTCTCAACCTGGAGATGGCGGCCACGGACGAGATGATCGGCATCGCCCGCGAGGTGAAGCCGGACATCTGCACCCTGGTGCCGGAGAAACGGGAGGAGCGGACGACCGAGGGCGGTCTGGCCATCGCCTCGAACACCGCCGCGGTCGAGGCCGCGGTCGACTCCCTGAGAAAGGCGGGAATCCGGGTCAGCCTCTTCGTCGATCCGGACGCGGACGAGCTGGAAGCCAGCCGCGAGACCGGCGCCGAAATGGTGGAGCTGCACACCGGTGACTACTGCAACGCCTCGGGAACCGAGCGCGACGCCGAGCTCGAGCGGCTCGTCGCAGGCGCGAAGCGCGCCTCCGATCTCGGGCTGCGCGTCGCCGCCGGCCACGGGCTGCACTACCACAACGTGAGACCGGTGGCCTGCATCCCCCAGGTGGAGGAGCTCAACATCGGCCACGCCCTGATCGCGCGCGCCGTGTTCGTCGGCCTGGAGCGGGCCGTGCACCAGCTGCTCGAGGCGATGGGGGAAAGGTGATCGTAGGGTTGGGCATCGACATCTGCCCCGTGGCCCGCATCGGCGATATCCTCGCGCGGCATGGAGATGTCTTTGCCGCGCGGATCTTCACTCCCGGCGAGCGGGCTCACGCCGGAGACGGTCCGGTCCGCGACGAGCGCCTCGCCGCCCGCTGGGCGGCCAAGGAAGCGGCGATCAAAGCGCTGGGCGCTCCCGACGGGCTGCGCTGGCACGAGATGGAGGTGGTCAACGCCGCCGACGGCGCCCCCGCGCTCGAGCTGAGCGGACGAGCCGCCGAGCGGGCGCGGGAGTTGCAAATGCACCGTGCGCGTATCAGCCTGACCCACGCGGCCGGCGTCGCCGCCGCGGTGGTGATTCTCGAAGGAAGGGGCGAGCCATGAGCTGGAACGAACGATTGCTGATGAAGCGCGAGCAGATGCGCGAGTACGATCGCATCGCCATCGAGGAGGTGGGCATTCCGGGACCGGTGCTGATGGAGAACGCCGGCCGCGGCGCCTCAGAGATGGCGCTGGAGATGCTCGACGGCCGCCGTCGCGTCGCGGTGCTGGCCGGACCGGGCAACAACGGCGGCGACGGGTTCGTCGTGGCCAGACACCTGCTGATCCGCGGGCTGGATGTCTCGATCTTCGTCGCGGTGCCGCCGGACAAGATCCGCGGCGACGCGCGCCTCAACCTCGACGTGCTGCGCGCGGCGGATTCGGCGGCGAAGATCGAGCCCGTGCTCGACGGCGAGCAGGTCAAACGGCTGCCCGCCAGGCTGGCCGAGCACGACCTGGTGGTGGACGCCCTGCTCGGGACCGGAGTCTCTCGACAGGTCGAGGGGCACCTGGCCGAGGTGATCGATGCGGTCAACCGCTGCAAAGTACCGGTGCTGGCGGTGGATATCCCCTCCGGGCTCGACGCGGACAGCGGCAACCCGTGGGGCACCGCGGTCCGCGCGCGGGGCACCGCCACCTTCGGTCACCTCAAGCGCGGCCTGGCGATCCATCCCGGAGTCGAGCTGGCCGGCCGGGTGCGAGCCGTCTCGATCGGCGTGCCGGCCGCGGTCAGCGAGCGCGCGGGCCACGACGCGGAGCTGCTGGGAGAGGAGGCGCTGCGCCACCTGGTTCCGGCGCGACCGGCTCGCTCCCACAAGGGCACCTACGGGCACCTGCTGCTGCTGGCCGGCTCGCTGGGCAAGACCGGGGCCGCGGCGCTGGCCGGCCGGGCCGCCCTGCGCATCGGCACCGGGCTGGTCACCGCGGCGACGACCTCCACCGCCCAGCCGGTGCTGGAAGCCAGGTGTCCGGCCGAGCTGATGACCGACAGCGTGATCGAGCGGACCGACGCCCCGCTGAGCGACAAGATCCCAGAGCGCCTGGAGCGGGCGCTGGCGGACAAGCAGGCGCTGGCGGTCGGACCCGGGTTGACCACGGCGCCGGGCATCTCGAGCCTGGTGATCAGGCTGCTGCACGACGCCGAGGTTCCGGCGGTGGTGGACGCGGACGGAATCAACATCCTGGCCGCGGATCCGACGGCCGCGGGCCGCATCACCACGCCGATGGTCTTCACTCCCCATCCGGGCGAGCTGGCCAGGTTGATGGGCAAGACCGTGCCGGCGATTCAGGCCGACCGCGTGGAGGCGGCCCGCGCGGCCGCGCGCTGGCACGAGGTGATCGTCGCGCTCAAGGGCGCCCGCACCGTGGTGGCCGCGCCGGACGGCCGCGCCTGGATCAACCCCACGGGCAACCCGGGGATGGCCACCGGTGGGATGGGCGACGTATTGACCGGCGTGATCGGAGGGCTGCTCGCCCAGGGGCTGTCTGTGCTGGACGCAACCCTGCTCGGCGTCTACATCCACGGTCTGGCCGGAGATCGCGCGGCGAAGACCCGGGGCGAGCCCGGCCTGGTGGCGAGCGACGCGATCGACGAGCTGCCCGCGATCCTGCACCGCTGGTCGATCACATCCGAGTAGCGAATCCCGCCGCTTCGCCGCCCGGGCGCGGCGTCACGGCTTCTTCTTTCCCGAAAGGTACGGCGCCGGCTTCTCGGCGGCTCGATCCGCGGCCTCGCTGCTCGAGCGCTCGACCGACCGGACCAGGGCCCGCACCAGCGACTCGGCGATCTCCTGCACCTGTTCCGATTGCTGGTCGACGAGCAGGGCCACGCGCTCGGCCACGAGGGAGTGGGTGTGCTTCAGCTCCGGTCCGTCGCCAACGATATCCGCCCAGGAGGCCCCCAGCGCGGCCGCGACTCTCTCCAGTGTGGACAGAGTCGGAGCCCGGCTTCCACCCTCGATACGGCTGATCGCATCTCGCGAGATACCGGCAAGATCGCAAAGCTGCTCCTGCGTCAACCTCCGCTCCTTGCGCAACCGGCGAATCCGCGTTCTGATCCGCTCTTCGAGGGTTGTGGGATTATGTCGCTTTCTTGTCATCTGTTTCGAGATGAAAATGTGCGGCATATCCGGCCCGCGCAACAGTGACAAGGGGCCAAAAGGCAAAAATGGTCCACACGCGGTACGAACCGTTCCCTTCACGCCCCTGTTTCCTTCGTGGAAATCGAATTCCCGGACGATTGTGGATACTGCCTCGTCAGAACGGACCGAAGGCTACCACCAGCCGCGGCCGCCCCCTCTCCCGCCTCCAGGGCCCAGACCGCGTCCGCCGCCCCCGCGCCCTCGGCCCAGGCCGCTGCCCGGCCCCTGCCCGCGTCCCATGCCGCTTTGCCCCCTGCCGAAGCCGGGATACCGGTCGCGATATCTCCTGTCGTAGTGTCGGAGCCGCCCTGCGCCAGGACCGGCGTCGCGGTCCAGCAAGTGATCCGTATCCCTGTCGCGTTCCACGCCGGCGTCCATGTCCCGGTAGCGGCGGCGCCCCAAATCTCGCCCGTCGCCCAGACCGCGCCCCAAACTTCGCCCGTCGCCCAGACCGCGACCCAAGCCTCGCCCGTCGCCCAGACCGCGACCCAAGCCTCGGCCCCGTCCACTGCGGTGATGATGATCCAGCCACTCGTCGCCGTGCAGGCCGCCGCTCGGATCCGTGTCGAAGGCGCCTCCGAAATTCAACTCCGGAACCAGCCCCTGCTCTCTCCCGAGGCCCCGGCCGCCTCCCAGACCACGACCCGCGCCGCGGCCGAAGCCGCCCAACGATCCGCCCATCGCCTCGAACACCTGCGAGGGCCTCAGGCCGTTTTCTCGCGCGATCTCTTCGATGGTGGGATCTTCGCCCACGACCTCGATCCCCTCTTCTTCCAGCCGCCGGCGCGCCTCCTCGGGGTCGACACCGAGGCGACCGCACAGGGTGCTCAGCGTGGACAGCTCGGCGTGACCGTACGGAGGCTGCTGGTCGAAGTTCTCGGTCCAGGCGTTCTTGGCCTCCTCGTTCAAATCCAGGATCCAGGACAGCGGCGGCAGGCTCCAGATTCCACTGGCGATCACCAAAAGCGCCACCGCCAGCGCGACCGCCAGCTCGGCCCGCAGGTGAACGGCGTTGTGCACGCGGCGGCGCAGGTGGCCGACGAACGCATGCCAATTGAGCACCAGGTGCCAGATGCCGACAACGATGAAAAGCCAGCTCGAGATCACGTGGATCCCGTCCCACTCGTCCTTGCCCAGCCCCAAAAACGTCCAGCCACTCCAGTACGCCACGCGGCCGTAAGGCTCGACGAACAGCACCAGCCCGGTCAGCCCCGAGATGGCGAACGCCAGCGCGGTCAGCAGGCTGATCACGCTCCTGGTCTTGAATTTTCGCTTGCGCCTGCCGTCGTCGGAGCTCATCGAGGCACCTCCGTGTCACGCCGGCTTGCATAGCTCCTAAAAAGTACACGGTTCAAGTGGAGTCGAGCGAAAAATCCTCGAGCAGGTCAGCTCTGACAGCGCAGCGCCCGCGCCACCGCTCCCAGAAGCTGCGACGAGGAGAACGGCTTGGGAAGCAACTCTCTGCCAAACAACGGATCGGACAAGCCGGTCTCGCCCGACATCTCCGCGTAGCCGGTCATGTACAAGACGCTCAGGGCGGGATCGTCTTCGGTCAGTCGCCCAGCCAGCGCGCGCCCGTCGCGCCCGGGCAGCATCAGGTCGGTGACCAGCAGGTCGAGGTCGCCGACGCGCTCCGCCAGAACCAACGCCTCTTCGGCACTGGCCGCCTCGAGCACCCGGTAGCCGGCTCCGCGCAGCACGCGCGCCGTCACCTCGCGCACCGAGGCGTTGTCCTCCACGACCAGCACGCGCACGCCCTTGGTCTCCACCGCGGCCGGCGCTGGCGGAACCGACGAGGACACCGGCTCGGCCTCGACCCGCGGCAGGTGCACGCGCACCGTCGTCCCCGCTCCGGGCGCGCTATCGATCGTTACGAACCCATCGTGCTGCCGCGCGATTCCGTAGACCGTGGCCAACCCCATGCCGGTGCCCTTGCCCTGGCGCTTGGTGGTGAAAAACGGCTCGAAAGCGCGTCGCAGCGCGTGGTCGTCCATCCCCTCTCCGTCGTCGGCCACCTCGAGCACCGCGTAGCGACCGGGCGCGGGCCCGGGCAGGTCGGACAGATCCCTGCCGGAAAAATCCGCGGCGCGCGTACGGATCTCCAAGAGCCCGCCGTCCTGCATCGCGTCCACCGCGTTGATCACCAAATTCAGCAACACCTGCTGGAGCTGGACCGGATCGACCATCGCAACACAGCGTCCGTCGCCGCACGAGATCTCGATCCGCACCCGCTCGGGAACCACGCGGCGGATCATCTTGCGCGAATCGCGCACCGCGCCGGCCAGATCGGTCGGCACTGCGCGCAGCACCTGCCTGCGGCTGAAGGCCAGCAGCTGCCTGGTCAGCGCCGCGGCACGCTTGGCCGCCCTGCGGATATCCTCCACGTCCTCTCGAAGCGGATCGCCTTCCTTCAATTCATCGAGAACCAGCTCGGATCCGGCCAGGATCGGAACCAACAGGTTGTTGAAATCGTGCGCCACCCCGCCCGCGATCTGGCCGACCGTCTCCATCTTCTCGGCCTGGCGCACGCGCTGCTCCAACTCCCGGGTGTGCTGGATGTCCTGCTGCGTCCCGGCCGCGAGGAGCGGCCGGCCGTTCTCGTCGCGCCGCAGCACGCCCCCGCGGCAGCACACCCAGCGCCAGCTCCCGTCCGCGTGGCGGGCGCGGTAGTCCACCTCGAACGAAGCGACCTCTCCGGCGGCGTTGGCCCGCATCGCCCGCAAGAGGCGCTGGAGGTCATCGGGGTGGATCAACTCGCGCCAGGCCAGACGATCGACCGGCAGCTCGTCCGGCTCTCGACCGAGCAACCCGGCGAACCGATCGTCGAAACGCAGCTCGCCGCTGACCAGGTTCGCCTCCCACAGCGACATCCCGGCGCCGCGAAGCGCGCTCTCGAGACGGCGGCGGTAAACATCGTTGAGCATAGCATTCTCGCTACAGTTTGCTGAAAACGTTATTTGTGAATTATTCTTCCGAGAACAAGACATTTATATAATATAATCATGGATGGAAAACATCTCAAGTCCCCGTCTGGACTTGGTTTTCACGCACATGTTTCATTGTCGTGTAATGATTTTTAATTTCTCGCCGTTTCCACTCAATCCAGCTCGCAGCCGGCCGGGGAGATCGCCACGTCCAGGCGATCCTCGCTCTCCTCGCCGTACACGACCAGCACCAGGTCGCGGCCGGGCAACCCGTCGTAATCGGCCGAGATCAGCGACTCTTCCACCTCGCCGATCAGCTGCTCGGTGCCGACCATGCGGACCTCTCCCAGCACGGAGTAGACGCCCGGCTCGGGCTCGCAAGCGATGCCCACCGCGTCCTGACAACCTTCGACGAGCTCGCCGTCTTCCAGGTTGACATCGAACACCAGCTCGTCGCGACCGTCGCCGTCCAGATCGTCGGCAAGGAGGAAATCGACCAGCTCCGGGTGGTCTTCCAGATCGATGCTCCCGATCATCTCGAATCCCGGCATCTCCAGCGCGACCAGATTGGAGTACGCATCCAGGATCCACAGCTCGTCTTTGCCGTCGCCGTCCGAGTCGGCCGCGAATCGCGACACTCCACCGGGTTGACCGACCGGGGTCGTCTCCCAGCTGGAGCCGAAGGCGGAGCCGGGCACGAAATGCATCTCGACCGCCCCGGGGCAGTAGATCGCGAGATCCTCGCCGGGCTCGCCGTCGAAATCGGCGATCAGTGCGGAGAGCTGGTCGGATTCGACGCAGTCGACGAGCGCGGTGAAGACGTGGGGCTGCTGCGGAGTCGAGGTCGAAAGCTCCCAGGCGTACCACTCGTTGCCCGCCTCGTCCGCTGACAGCATCACGACCCCGCCCGCGGACGCCGCGGCCGGCCCGACCCAGATCATGTCCTCGGGAGCGACGAAGGCCCCGGGCAGCTCGCCGGAGATGCCCGGATCCGCGATGCGCCACAGCACCTCCGCGCCTTCTCCCGTCAGCTCCACCGCGGTCAGCGACCAGTCGGAATCCGGCGGCTCGGTGCTGCCGTCTCCCTCGAAGCCGGTGAGCAACAACAGCTCGTCCGCGCCGTCGGCATCCAGATCGGCGCTCCACAGCCCGGCCACCTCGCCGGAGATCTCGAGCGGGTACGTCTCCTCCTCTCCCCCGGCCGACAGCACGAACAGCTCCGGCTGAGACCCGCCGGCGCCAAGACCGGCGTACTCCGATGGGGACTGGCCGTCGCGCTCGAACTCGACGAGCGACGAGATCTCGTCGCGGCTCAGCCCGGTCGGCTCGAAGCTCTCGACAGGCTCGCCCTCGCAGGTGCCGAAAGTGCAGGTCTCCTCGCAGACCCCGTATCCGGCGTGGCCGCACCCGTCGTGGCAGGGCGCGGAGGTCCCGGCGCAGCAGTCGTAGCCGTCGTCGCAGATCCCGTTGCAGTCGTCGTCCTCGCCGTTGCAGGTCTCGTTCGACGGTTGTCCGCCCTGCCCTTCACAGACCAGGCCCCGCCCCGACGCGCTGCACTCCCAGTAGCCCTCGACGGCGCAGGCGCCCGTACCCTCCCGGCAGTAGGTCCCCAGCGCGGGCCAGTCCTCGTCGATCATGGAGTCGCAATCGTTGTCGATTCCGTCGCACATCTCGGGCTCGCAGAGCACGGTGTCGGTATCGACCCGATCGTCGCTTTCGTCCTTCTCTGTGAAGAACGGGTGGCAACCGGCCAGCAGCAGGGCGGCGGCGGCCAGGGCCGGCTTGCGGCTGCGCCCGCCGATCAACGCGATCGCGAGCACCAGCGCGGCCAGCGCCAGCCGCGGCAGCCAGCCTGGAGGCAAACGCAGCGAAGTCGTCCCGGCGGCCGCCTGCCCGGGCGGCTCCTCTTCGCAGGGATGGTCGTATTCGTAAATCGGATTTATCTCGACCTCGCTGACCGGCTGCAACACGACGTCCGCCGTCATCTCCGACGGCAGCAGATACCCGCTCAGGCGCGTTACGACCGCGCCGGACCACAGCAGTTCGTCCCAGACGTCGGAAGCCCACAGGTCGTCCAGCCACGCAGGCCGCTCCAACCCGCCGTCGCAGGCTTCCGTGTCCCAGGCGCCCTCGCAGGCCGCCGATCCCCCGTAGCGGGGCGAGGGGAGAGTGTGGGCGTACTCCACGACCAGCGTCCCCCGGTCCGGGGAGCCGTAGCTCTGCACACGCTCGTACCCCTTCCTGTAGGTCTCGATCGAGTGCCCGCCCTCGATCGGATCGGGCACCGCGGCCGAAGGATGGCTGACGGGCAGCATCGGCTGATCGGCAATGACGTAGAGGCGCAGATCGAGCGACGACTTGGCGGTCGCGCCGGTCAGCGCCAGCGGGTAGACCACCTCGTCCTGCCAGCTGCGATCCCAGCCGATGCGCACGGTCCGATTCGCCAGCGGTCGCACCTCTCCGAGCGGCGGTCTGATCTCGGCCACGAGGAACACCCAGCCGCGGCTGGCGTAGCCCTCGATCTCGTCGGCGGCCGCGACCGAGAGGGACAGGCCGTGCTCCTGCACCCATTCGATCACCTCGCTTCCGTGCGGAGAAGAGATCACGGAGTAGTCGAGGCACTCGTTCGAGCCCGTCTCCCAGACCTCGACCGAGCCTCCCCCGGCGCGCGTCGACGACTCCGACTCGGAGTCGGCTTCCCGGCCCCCCGCGCAGCCGAATAGCCCGCAGCCCAGGGCTTCTCCGCAAGTCCACCAGTGCTCGTAGAACAGCGGCGCGGTCTCGTGATCGAGCCCGTCCAGCACGCGCTCGTCGACGCACTCGACGTCGGGCAGTCTGGGAATCGGAATCACCCAACCGAACTTCTCCACGTTGGCCTGGTAGCGGTTCTGCAGCCACAGCTCCGCCCGATCGCTCTCGACGCGCAGCAGCGCCCGCTGGTCGACCATCTCGACGAAGGCGCCCGCGTCGGTCTCGACCACGCGGGGAGGAATGTAGCCTCCGTCGCCGTGCGCCGGTCCGGCCGCGACGACCATCCCCGCAAACGCCAGGCAGATCACTGAAACAGAATTACGGAACATCCCCCTCGCCTTTCTCGCGGTGGTCGCTCGTCCGCCCCGGGGCGAACGCGTCTCGCACCGTCACGTTCTCAAACGATCTTCGATCACCGAGAGGCGCTCCAGGCCGAGCTCCAGCGCCTCCACGCACTTGCGCGCCGGCTCGATTGCGCTTGCGCGCTGCGCGGCCTCGTCAGCTTCCAGAAAAGAGTTCCAGAACGCCGCGTAGTGCGGGCCCAGCTCGCCGATGGCGGCGGCCAGCGCCACTATCTCACTCTGGAGCTCCCAGCGGGCGTTGCGAGTCCCGCTCGGCGGAGGCCGCGGCGGACGATAGCTGGTGTCCGGCGGAGTGGACCCGTCGACCGGCTGCCAGCTATCCTCTCCGGACAGCGCCGCCACCACCTCGCGGCCCTTGCTGATCGCTGCGGCCAGGTGCGCGCGCATCCCTTTCAAGCCCTTGGTGACCTGCGCGGCGTCCTGCCGCCCGACCCCTCGTCCGACCCCCTCGCCGTAGATCTGCTGCGCTGCTGCGTAGTCCTGGAGGTGATCGCGATTGAGCGCCATCGCCGGCTCCAGAATCCGGTGGTAGAGCGGAGTCTCCACCATCTTGCGCTGATCCTGCTGCCAGGCGGCGCGCACCTGCGCCTCTCGCTGGGCGCTCAGCCCCGCTCCGGCTTTGCGCATCACGAATATCAGCCCGATCACGACCGCCGCGACGACCGCCAGCATCCACGGCTCCATTTTCCATCTCCCTTCGATCTCTCGGGTGAAGATCGTAGCCGCCAGCGCAAAGGCGCGCAAGCGAAACGGCGCGTGCTCGAATTCGAGGGGAGGTCAGACCTCGGGGCTGGTCTCGGGCCTTTTCCCGGTGCGGAAGATGCCGGAGATGCGGGACAGGACGCCGTCGGAGCGCTCGCCGTCCACGATCTGCCCGAGCTCCCCGTCGTCGAGGTAGATCCCGCCGCAGGAGAAGCAATTGTCGATGTGGATCCCCTGGTAGACGATCTCCTTCATCTCCATCCCGCACTTGGGGCAGCGCATCCAGTGCAGCTCCTCGAGCCGCTCGCGCTCGGCCTCCTCCAGGGCGCGGCGGTGCTCCTCCGCCTGCTGGCGGAGCCTCTCCGCCTCCTTTTTGAGAAAGTACTCCTCTTCTTTCTCGCTTCGGCTGTATGGGCTCATGACGACAGCTCCTCCCGATCCCCCAAAAGAATCACTGCAAAGCTAGTCTTCGCAATCCCGAGCTGTCAAGCAGCCCCTTCTTCGCCCTCGAGCCGCGGGGCTCGGCCTGACGCAGGTCATGGTTGCTTTGTCCCGCAAGCGGTGTAAACCGATTGAATCCGCAACAAAAGGAGCCGCCGATGACCGAACGCAAGCTGACACCGGAAGAGCTGATAAAAAAGGCCGAGAAACCCTCCGAAGACGCGATGAAGCTACACCCCTTCTACAAGGGCAAGGTCGAGGTCGTCCC
>JAWOBP010000054.1:0-5474 GCA_046484285.1 Polyangia bacterium | reverse complement strand
TGCTGCTCCTCCTCGACCGAGGTGCTGGAGTGCGGGTGGTTGGGGGTCACTTCGAGGCAGTGGAGCAACACCGGGTTGTCGCGCTGCGCCCTGGCCGCCGCAGAGCCGATGATGTTGATCACGCTGGGCTCGGGGATGATGTCGTTGTCCGGCGACAGCGCCTCGGGCGGGCTCTCGAGCGACAGAAGCGGATTGTCCGGGTGGTGGTCCGGCTTGAGCATGAACTGGCGGTCGACGATGTTGGAGACCATCGAGTAGACGATCCCCGGCTGATAGATTCTGATTGGATGTCCCATGCTCCTTACATCGGACGCTGGCCCCGATCGGTTGCAAAAAAGTTGGACCCCTGCGCGAAAAACCGCCGGGAACGGAACTTTCCAATCAACTGATTATCTACCCCCGCCGCGCTTCAGCGTGTCTGACACCCGGGCCTTTGTGTCTGACGCCGGAATCGTGGGCAGGGGCCGCTCTCACCCGAAATCGTCGGATTGACGAGGCACTAGGAAGGGTCACCACTTCGCATTCGAGAAGGGATCGACGAAGCGCACTCCAGACAGCGTCCTTCCGTCTTGCAGATCCTCGCTCAAGAGGATGTCGACATCGTTGCGAGCAGCCACGGCCCAGAGCATGGCATCCCAAAACGAGAGCTGATGATCGCGAACCGCGGCCGTGGCGCGAACGACGGTGTCTGGACCGGGCAGCGCCACGGGAAACAGATCCTGCCAGTCGGTGACCTGGGCGGCGGCGTCCGCGTGAGGCATCTTTCCCTTGCGCGTGGCGACGAAGTAGAACTCCGCCAATGCCTGCAGCGCCAGCACGCAGTCCAGCTCCACACAGCGATCCACCACATCGATCGCGCGCTCATGCCTGTGCCCGGCGTCGCGGTCGACCGAGTAGACGAGGATGTTGCTGTCCAGGCTGACCCGCTCACCGCTCGTGGATCTCATCGCGATCCACCTTGGCGCCTCCCAGTGAATACCCGGCGCGCATACGTGCCAGGGCTCGCCTGCGAGCGGCGCGTTGCTCTTCGGTCAGCTCGCGAGTCGATTCGAGAGGAGACAGACGAGCCACGGGGCGTCCGCGTCGCGTGATCACAATCACCTCGCCGCGCTCCACGGCCGCGAGGTAATGCGACAGTCGCTGGTTCATCTCGCGAATGCTGACGATCTGTTCCATCCGAACGCCTCCAAAATGAATGTACTACGTTCTACATTTGTCCGCAAGCGACGCAGACGCGCGACGGGATAGGGCCGGCTCTGTTCGACCTCGGCGGAGAGATTCGCCTCAGCGGGGGCAGATCCTTTCCGGGTAGTCGACCGTGGTTCCGTCCGGGGCGCGGAACACGGTGCGCTCCGGCTCGCGGCGCACCACGTACTCGGGGCCGACCGGCACCTTGCCGTGGCCGCCGGGCAGATCGACCACCAGCTGCGGAATCCCCAGCCCGCCCAGGCGGCCGCGCAGCCGATCGATGATCTCCACACCGGCGCTCAGCGGCGCCCGCAGGTGCCCGGTGCCGGCCACCAGGTCGCCGACGAACAGGTAGTAAGGCCGCACGCGGATCCGCAAAAGGGCGCGGCACAGCTCCTCCACCACCTCGGCGTCGTCGTTGACCCCGGCCAGCAGCACCGACTGGCTGGCGACCGGGACTCCGGCGTCGACCAGCTCGGCCGCGGCCGCCGCGCTGGCGGCGGTCACCTCGCGCGGATGGTTGAACTGCGTGTTGACGTAGATCGGACCGCGCTCGGCCAGACCGCGCGCCAACCCGGGAGTCACGCGCATCGGAAGCGCGACCGGCGCGCGCGTCCCGACGCGGATGATCTCCACCGAGGGGACCGCGCGGATGCGATCGAGCATCCCGAGCAGCTGCTCGTCCTCCAGCAGCAGGGCGTCTCCGCCCGAGACGATCACGTCGCGGATCTCGGGATTGACGCGCAGGAACTCCAGCGCGGTCTCGAAGCCGTCCGCGTCCAGCGGTCGGATCCGCCCGCGGCCCAGCACGCGGCGGGTACAATGGCGGCAATGCACCGGGCAGCTGCCCGAGACCAGCAGCAACGCGCGGTCCGGGTAGCGCCTGACCACTCCCGGCAGCGGGGCGTGGCGCTCCTCGCCAATTGGATCGTCGTCGAGGTGCTCGTTTCGGCTCAGCTCCAGCGGATCGGGCTCGAACATGCGCCGGATCGGATCGAGTCTGTCTCCCGAATCGGCCAGCGCCAGGTAGTACGGCGTGACCAGCAGCGGAAAGCGGCGGTGGGCCGCCGCGACACGATCTTCGTCGCAGCCGGGCAGAGCCGCGGCCAGCTGCCCGGGAATGCGCACAGCTTGGGAGATCTGCCAGCGCCAGTCGTTCCATCGCTGCTCGCCGATCGCCCGTTTCGATATCTGGTCGGCTGAATCGCACATGCCGGGAACCCTCACGGTTCGTACTGCACAATCGCCGACGCGTCGAGCCTCGGCGGAGCAATTCGCGTTGCATGGTTTTCTGAAACGAGAGCGGCGTTCGCCGGCCGAAGCACATCTGGCCGCACTGCTACCTGACATCGCCCGGCAAAGACGGGACCCCCGTGCTCCCACTTCTCGTTGAGCTGGCAGGTCACCTTGGCGCCGTATTGTCAGCGACGCCGAACGTGCTATCAATGGTCGCGTACCATGAATCCGATCGACCTGCTGATCTTCATCGCCTACATGGCCCTGGTGCTGGGCGTGGGGGTCTATTTCCTGATTCGCAACAAGGGGGCCGACGACTACTACGTGGGCGGCCGCTCGATGGGATCCGTGCACGTGGGGCTGTCGGTGGTGGCGACCGACGTGGGCGGCGGCTTCTCGATCGGGCTGGGCGGGCTCGGCTTCACGATCGGGCTGACCGGCTCGTGGATGCTGTTCACCGGGCTGGTCGGCGCCTGGGTCAGCGCGGTGTTGCTGATTCCGCGGGTCAAGAGCAACCGCGCCTTCGACAAGGCGATGACCTTCCCCGAGGTGTTCGAGGTCTTCTACGATCGCCGCGTGGCGCTGGCCGCGGGCGTGATCTCGGCGATCGGCTACATGGGCTTCACCAGCTCGCAGATCCTGGCCGGCGCCAAGCTGGCCGACGGATCGTTCGAGGGGCTCGACCAGGGCACGGCGCTGCTGATCATGGGCGCGATCGCGGTGCTCTACACCGGAATGGGCGGGATCAAGGCGGTGATCTACACCGACACGATCCAATGGATCCTGCTGATGGTGGGCCTCATATTCATCGGAATTCCTATCTCCTACTTCGCCGTGGGCGGCTGGGACGCGATCGAGGAGACCCTGCAGCCCGAGATGCTGACGCTGTGGAACACCTCCTGGCAGGAGATTCTGAAGTGGGCGGTGACGATCATCCCGATCTGGTTCGTGGCGATGACGCTCTACCAGCGCATCTACGCCTGCCGCGACGAGAAGACCGCCAAGCGCGCCTGGTTCTTCGCCGGCCTTTTGGAGTGGCCGGTGATGGCGTTCATGGGCGTGGCGCTGGGCGTGCTGGCGCGGGTGGCCGCGGACCAGGGGATGTTCGACTACCTCGGCCCGGAGAACGTCTCCCAGACCGACCCGGAGACCGGGCTGCCGATGCTGCTGCGCACCGTGCTGCCCGTGGGCCTGATGGGCCTGATGATGTCGTCCTATTTTTCGGCGATCCTCTCCACCGCGGACAGCTGCCTGATGGCCTCTTCCGGGAACGTGACCAGCGACCTGTTGAGCAAGTTCTTCGACATCGGCCAGGAGTCGGGAGGCCGCCGCTTCCTGATCGTCTCGCAGATCACCACCTTGCTGATCGGCGCGCTGGCGCTGATGCTGGCCTGGATGATGACCACCGTGCTCGACCTGATGCTCTACTCCTACGCCTTCATGGTCTCGGGGCTGTTCGTCCCGGTGCTGGGCGCGCTGTTCTGGAGGCGCTCCAGCCCCACCGGCGCTTTCTGGGCGATGCTGGCCGGCGGCGCGACCACCGTGGAGTTGGAGGTGTTGTACGACAGCCTGCCGCTCGGCCTGGACGCCAACGTGTTCGGGATCGCGATGTCGGCGGTGGTCTTCGTCGTCGCCTCGCTGCTGGTGCCCCCGGCCAGTACCGCGCGCCCACCGGCCCGCGAGGCGGCCGGGAGCTCTGCTTCGTAGCCTGTTCCGGGGCGGTCGTACGAATTCGACTCGAGCGGCAGTGTCGAGCCGCTCACAGGCAGAGGCCGAACTGGCAGGTCAGGTCGCCCGGGCAGTCGTCCGGGCCTCCTCCCATCGGGCAGTCGAACAGGCAGATCGAGGCCGGTCCGAAGCTGGTGCAGGTCGAAGTGTAATCGGGCGAGATCTGGTCGCAGTCCTGCTGGACCTCGCACAGCGGGTAGCAGTGACCCACCCCCGAGGAGAACTCCACGCAGTCCGCCTCTCCCAGACACTGGGCCGCTCCGCTGCACTCCTCGCCGAACTCCTGGGTCGCCTCCTCGCCCGAGGGCGGGAGGCACATCTCCCAGGCCACGCACTCCAGCCACTCGGGGCACTCGCTGTCGTAGCTGCCGCACAGGATCAGGCACAGCCCCTCCTCGGGGTGGCAGCCGACCTGCATCGTCTCCGGATCGGGCGGCGGCGGACAGTCCTCGTTCGAGGAGCACTCGGCCAGGCACTGCCCGTAGAGCGCCTCGGCGTATCCGCTCACGCAGTCCAGATCGGGCTGGCACTCGGAGGAGGACTCGCACGCTTCGTAGGGGCCGAGCTCTCCGGCGTCGGTGTCCGCGTCGGTGTCCGCGTCTGCGTCCGCTTCGGTATCGCTGTCCGCGTCGGTATCGGCGTCGCTGTCCGCGTCCGTGTCGGCGTCCGCGCCGCCGGCCGGAGATTCTCCCGACGAGCCGGAAGAGCAGGCGGCCGCGGCCGCGAGCCCGGCGAGGACGAGCAAGAGTTCGAATGCCGTCTTCATCGGCTGGCTCCTTTCCCGGCCGCGAGAAAATCCCGCGGCGTTTGCAGACTGGAAACGAATCCCGCCGGCCGCAGGGACTCAAACCTTGTTGCCCGGCGGGCGGAGCGCGTGGGCTCGATTGCGTGTCGTTTTTCGCTTCGCTGGCGGATATGAACCGGTTTGCCCACTGGATTTCGATGCTGAATAAAATCCCTTGATTCTTGCTCGAAATGCGATAAGAAATTCCAATCAGTCCACGCTAACAGTTTCAAAAAGGGGGGCAATTCACCTCTCGAGAAAGGAAGAGCAATGCATGGCTTCAGAACAGTTCCTTGCTGGTTGTTGCTGATCGCGGTTTTGGCGGTCGGCTGCGGAGGAGGCGGCAGCGGCGGTGACGACGACACGGATACCGGGACGGATGCCGATACCGACGCAGACACGGACACCGACACCGACACGGACACCGACACCGACACGGACACCGACACCGACACGGACACCGACACCGACACGGACACCGACACCGACACGGACACCGACACCGACACGGACACCGACACCGACACGGACACCGACA
>JAWOBP010000053.1:0-13912 GCA_046484285.1 Polyangia bacterium | reverse complement strand
TGCTGCTCCTCCTCGACCGAGGTGCTGGAGTGCGGGTGGTTGGGGGTCACTTCGAGGCAGTGGAGCAACACCGGGTTGTCGCGCTGCGCCCTGGCCGCCGCAGAGCCGATGATGTTGATCACGCTGGGCTCGGGGATGATGTCGTTGTCCGGCGACAGCGCCTCGGGCGGGCTCTCGAGCGACAGAAGCGGGTTGTCCGGGTGGTGGTCCGGCTTGAACATGAACTGGCGGTCGACGATGTTGGAGACCATCGAGTAGACGATCCCCGGCTCGTAGATTCTGATTGGATGTCCCATACCCCTTACATCGGACGATCGGCCCGCTCGGTTGCAAAAAAGTTTGGCCCTGCGCGAAAAACCGTCGGGAACGGAACTTTCCAATCAACTGATTATCTACCCCCGCCGCGCTTCAGCGTGTCTGACACCCGGTCTGCGCGCCCATCGCGACGCCACCCGCCGCGCGCCCTTTCGAAAGCGCCGCTCCGCCTCGTCCCTGTCTCGAAGACGCCCGGGGCTGCCCGCCGGTGCGACTCGGCGCCTCTCAGAAAACCCTACAGCGCGGATTGCGCGAGAGGGAGTCACACCCGGTCTCGCTATTGTGTTGCGCCGGACCGCGGCACGGCGATAATCTCGTTACGACGGGGGCAGCGGAGCGGAGGTCGTCGAGATGGGTTCGGCTTCGATTGCGGCGCGACCAGCGCTGCTGGCGTGTTTTGCTTCGGTGCTGGCGGCTTGCGAGAGCGGGCCGGCCCCGGCTCCCCCCGCAGCGCGCTACCGGGAGCGGGCCTACCTGGTCGCGGCCGGCTCCGGGGCCCGCGACGGTTACGAGTTCGAGGAGCTGGATCGTTTTCTGCATCGCTCGTCGCGCCTGGCCCGGTCGGTCGCGGTCGTGCTCCGCCAGGGCGGGGAGGAGATCTACAGAGCCGGCCTGCTGGGAGCGGACGCGACCACCGTGATCCCGACGGCCTCGAGCAGCAAGTGGCTCTCCGCCGCGACGGTGCTTTCACTGTGCGACGAGGGCCGGATCGATCTCGACGCTCCGATCGCGACCTACCTGCCGCAGCTTTCTTTTCGCAAGGGACGCGTCACCGTGCGCCAGCTCCTCTCGCACACCTCGGGCTACGCGCCCCACCTGCGCATGCGCGGGTTGTGGCGCAGGGGATCGGGCCCGCGGATCGGCCCGGTGGCGCGCATCGCTCCGCTGGTCGCCAGCCCGGGGTCGCGCTTTTGCTACGGCAGCATCTCGTTCCAGATCGCCGGTCAGATCGCCGAGCGCGTCACCGGCCGCCACTGGGACGACATCTTCCAGCAGAGGATCGCCGAGCCTTGCGGAATGAAGAGCACCCGTTTCAGGCGCGACCATCCGCGGCTGGCGGCCGGTGGATTCTCCACCGCCGAGGACTACTCTCTGTTCGTGGAGATGATCCGGAGGCGCGGCGTCTCGGTCGGCGGGAGGCGCGTGCTCTCCGAGCGCGCGATAGAGCAGATGCACAGCAACCACACCTTCGGGCTCGAGCTCGAGTGCGTGCCCCAGCTCTTCGAGCGCAAGCAGTCCTACGGGCTGGGCCTGTGGCGGGGCGCCGAGGACTCCGGAAGCGGGGATCCCCTGTTCGTCAGCCACTTCGGGACCTCGGGGTTCAAGGGATTCATCGACTACACCCGCGATTTGACCGGGGTGTTCGCGATTCACTACGCCCGCGGAAGGAGGCCGCTCGCCAAGCGGCGCTTTCGCCACGTCGTGGAGATCGTGCAGCGGATCGTTCCGGCCGGGGGCGCGGCCGGATCAGCCGGGCCAGAAGTCGAAGACCTCCGCGCCGTCGAGAACTCCGGCCGCGAACGGAAGGTTGGATTCGTGCAGTGAAGCCGAGCCGACCTTGGCCAGCTTGCGCAGCTCGGTCTCGGCGTTGCCCACGGCCACCCCGAAGAACCTGTCGTCGAGCAGCATGTCGAGGTCGTTGCCCGAGTCGCCGGCGGTCAGCACGTGGAAGCGGTCGATGCCGAACAGACCGCGCACGAAATCGACGGCGTTGCGTTTTCCCGCGGAGGCCGGAATCACGTCGAGGTACTCGTCGCAGGAGTATATTGCGCGCGCCCCCGCCTCGACGCGCCGCAGCTCGAGCTCGAAGGCGGGCAGCAGGGTCGGCTCGCGCAGGAAGAAGCTGGCCTTGTACGGGCTTTGGAACTCGTCGGGCTGCCACTCGACCTGCGGGAAGCTGGCGGCCAGTTCTACGACGCGATCGCGCCGCCAGCCCTGCTCGATGTGCGCCGCGTAATCCTTGGAGGCGCCTTTCCAGGGGGGCAGCCACAGCTCGGTGCCGACGAACGCGCAGATGCCGTCCGCCTCGGGCAATGCGCCCGAGTCGATCAGGGACCTGGTGGATGCGAACGATCGCCCGGTGGCGTAGACGAGCCGCACCGCGCCGCGGTAGGCCCACAGGACCGTGCGCAGAGTCGAGAGCCCGGCGGTCGGCTCTCCATCGTCGAGCAGCGTGCCGTCTATGTCCGATACCAGCAGTCGAGTTTTCTTTTCGACACTCAAGAGGCCACCCCCACTCGAATGCGGTCCACGATCCACTGGGCTCCGTCCTTGCGCGGCACCAGACTGAACAGCTGGGAGCGCGTGCGGTGGGAGTCCACCGTGCCCTCGAGCACGAACCACTTTCCCTGTCGCTCGACCTCGACCTGTCCCTCCCGGTAGCGCAACAGTTGTTCGCTGCGCTCCAGGAACATCTCCAGCTCGTTGTCCGCAAACGGTGTCTCGCCGCCAAACGGAGGAAGCTGATCACTGTCTGTTCTCATGGCATGCCTCCTCTCTTGCGCCATGAGCGTGCTTTCGGCGGATCGTGCGTCCGATACGCGACGATCCGCCAGTCGAGAAAGCTACGCTTTTTACGTTTTCCATAGTAAGCATTGAGCTTCATACCGTCAACCGTTACAGGGTTCCGTCTCGCGTTTTTCCGCTTCGAACCTCTGCTTTACGGATTTGTACCGCACTGCTGTCACCTTTTTGCAACGAGCGAAGAACTTTTCGGCGAACAGGTCTGCCATCCGTTCGAACCTCCATGAGATCAAACGCTCCGAGCTGGGATCTATTCCGCCGCTTCAAAGCAAGAGCAGGCTGATCGCCATCACCGCCATTCCGAGAATCAAGCCCAGAATCGAGGCGTGACCGGAGCCGTACTCGTGCGAGGTGGGCAGCAACTCGTCGAAAGAAATGAAGACCATGATCCCTCCCACCGCTGCCAGCATGCCGTCTATCACGAGCGGGTTCGCCTCCAACAGCGGCATCAACGCGAGGTAGACGATCAGGGCGCCGATCGGCTCGGCCAGGCCCGAGGCGAAGGAGTAGAGCAGCGCCTTGCCGCGACTGCCGGTCGCGAAGAAGACCGGCACCGCGACCGCGACTCCCTCGGGTATGTTGTGGATCGCGACCGCGACCGCGATCGAGGTGCCCAGCGAGACGTCCTGGATCGCGCTGGCGAAGGTCGCCATCCCCTCGGGGAAGTTGTGCACGCCGATTGCCACCGCGGAGAGCAGCCCCAGCCTGGACAACGACTTACTTCGATGGGAGTCGTCTCGATGGGAGTCGTCCGGGGACGAGAATCCGGACCGGCCGGCGCTGGCCCGATGTACGTCCTCCAGCGCCACGACTTCGTGGGGGTTGCTCGGCTCGGGTACCAGCCTGTCGATGATTGCCGAGATTGCGATTCCGCCGAAGAAGCAGGCCACCGCGATCCAAGCGGATCCGGGCTCGAGGTTCTCGCTGAAACTCTGCATCGCGAGCGGCAGCAGCTCCACCAGCGAGATGTAGACCATCACGCCGCTGGAAAAGCCCAGGCCGAAGGCCAGCATCGTCAGCTTGGGCCGCCGCGTGAAAAACACCACCAGCGCGCCCAGCCCGGTCGAGAGGCCGGCGAAGGCGGTCAGCGCGAATGCGATCGAGACGCTGCCCTGCATGGACATCTCCGTTGAGCAACAGTCTCATATTGGATTGAATCCTTTCAGGGTCAAGTCGAGCGAGACATGAGGCTGGGAAGAGCGGGGAGCCTTGTGCTAGATTGCGCGGCGATTCGGGTCGTAACCGCAATGCGCAACCAACGATAGCTGGAGAATCGACATGGCGAGGACGAAAAGGAGCACCGATTTGAGCCTGGCGGACAAGCTTTCCCGATTGAGTCCCCAGGATGCGAAAAAGCTGCTGGGCAACGAAGCGGAAACCCTGCTGGCCCGCGGCGGAGCGATGGAAATCGAGATCGACGAGCAGGTGAAGCTGGACGAAGGATCCTTTTGCCTCGAGGTGGAAGGGGCGAGGGTGGTTGTTCGCCTGGAAGACTCCGCGCGAAGGAGGCTTTCCATCGAGTGCAGCGCCTGTTCCGGGGCCTGCGAGCACATGGGTGCCGCGCTCTCTTTGATTCTCGAGGAAAAGATGGCTCTCGGGCTTTCCTCTCTTCGACCCGAGGAGGCGCCTCTCGGCATGCTTTCGGAGGCGGAGCTGATCGAACGCGCCGTGGAACAACGCCGGCGGCGCGCCTCCGAAGAGAGGATGGTCGTCGAGTCCACCGACGAAAGCGAAGTCTGGACCGATTACCTGGTCACCAATCGCTCCTCCGGGCGCGCATACAGGGTTGCGCTGAGAGGTTTCGAGCCGGGCCAGTCGTTTTGCTCCTGCCCGGATTTTCGCAAGAACAGGCTCGGAACCTGCAAGCACATCATCAAGGTCCAGCGCGTAGTAAAGCGGAGATTCGACAGGAACAGATGGCAATCTCCTTACGAAAGGCGCTCGTTCGCCGTACACGTTGCGTACGCAGGGAAGCCGGAGCTGCGTTTTCTGGCCCCCGCCTCGGTCGATTCCGAATCCGAGCGCATCGCGAAACCGCTGATCAATGTTTCGATCAAAGACGTAAGAGATCTGCTCGTCCGCGTGAGAAAGCTCACGGCGCTGGGACACGAGGTGACCATCTACCCGGATGCGAGGGAGATGATCGAGGCCAGGCTGGAGCGGTCGCGGCTCGAGTCTCTGGCCGAGGAAATTCGCCGGGAGCCGGCGTCCCATCCTCTGCGTCATGAGCTTCTCGATGCGGAGCTTTTACCTTATCAGCTCGACGGGATCGCTTTTTGCGTCGGTGCGGGCAGGGCGGTGTTGGCCGACGACATGGGGTTGGGCAAGACCATCCAGGGCATCGGCGTAGCCGAGCTGTTGGCGAGGGAGGCCTCTGTATCGCGGGTTCTGGTCATCTGCCCCGCGACGCTCAAGGCGCAGTGGCGATCGGAGATTCGGCGTTTTTCCGATCGTTCGGTCCAGCTGGTCCTCGGTCCGTCCGCTGAACGAGCCGGGCAGTACGCGCGGGACTGTTTTTTCACCGTCTGCAACTACGAGCAGGTGCTGAGAGATATCACCAGCATCGAAAACCGTCGCTGGGACCTGATTATCCTGGACGAAGCCCAGAGAATAAAGAATTGGGAAACGAAAACGACCAGGATCGTGAAGGGCTTGAGATCCCGTTTCGCCTTGGCGTTGACCGGAACTCCTCTCGAGAATCGCCTGGACGATCTGTTTTCGGTGGTGGAGTTCGTGGACGAGCACCGGCTGGGTCCCGCGTTTCGTTTCTTCAACCGGCATCGCATCGTGGACGAGCGGGGCAGGGTGCTGGGGTACGAGGGATTGGACGAGGTCAGGGAAAAGTTGGCTCCGATCCTTCTCCGCAGGACGAGATCTTCGGTGATGGACGACCTTCCGCAACGTAACACATCCATTGTGCGCGTCTCTCCTACCGCGGCTCAGCGGGAGATGCACGAAGGCTTCATGCTGACCGTCAACGCAATCGTCAACAAGAAGTGGTTGACCGAGATGGATTTGCTGCGGCTTCAAAAGGCGCTGTTGATGTGCCGGATGACGGCGGACAGCACCTCGCTCGTCGACAAGAGACCGGAGGGAAGCTCGAGCAAGCTGGAACGCCTCGACGAGCTGCTGGAGGCTCTGGCCGAAGAGAGCGATCGAAAGATCGTTCTCTTTTCGGAATGGACGACCATGCTGGGCTTGGTCGAGCCTTTGCTGGAGCGACGCGACCTCGACTACGTGCGTCTGGACGGTTCGGTCCCTCAAAAGAAACGGCAGGCTCTCGTCAATCGTTTTCGCGACGACGAGGAATGTCGGGTCTTCGTCACGACCAACGCGGGATCCACGGGTTTGAATCTGCAGGCGGCCAACACCGTGATCAACGTCGACCTGCCGTGGAACCCGGCCGTCCTGGAGCAGAGAATCGCCCGTGTTCACCGGATGGGACAACGAGATCCGGTTCAGGTCTTTCTGCTCGTCACCGAGGAGACCATCGAGGAGAAGCTGCTGTCGACGTTGTCGGCCAAGCACCAGCTTTCGCTCGCGGCGCTCGACATGGAGTCGGATGTCGACGAGGTGCAGCTGGAGAGCGGAATGGAGGAGCTGAAGCGGCGGCTGGAGAAGCTGTTGGGGGCCGAACCGGACGCGCCGGTGGATGATGCTCAGCGGCGTCGCACCGAGGAGGAGGCGGCCGAGGCGCAGCGGCGCGACCGTGTTTCGCTTGCCGGAGGCAAGCTGATCGGAGCTGCATTCGAGTTCCTCGGCGAGCTGCTCCCGGCCTCGGAGGAGACCGAGACCTCTCGAGCAATGGCCGAAAAGCTCAAGCTCGGTTTCGAAAGCTGCCTGGAGCGGGACGAGCAGGGTCGTGTCCGGATGTCGGTGACCTTCGACGATACGGCGGCGATCGGTCGTCTGGCCGAGACGGTCTCCCGCCTGGCGCCCTTCGTTTCGGGCTAGTGCCCCGTCAATCGAAAACGTTCGGGTGAGAGCGGCCCCTGGCCACGATCCCTGCGTCACTCCTCCTCGACGTGGCGCTGCCACGCCTTCGTCGTCCTTCCTTGGCCTCGCGGACAGTTGCTCGCTCTACCCGAACGTTTTCGATTGACTCGGCACTAGGGGAAACCGCGCTTTTTCTATGGAGTCGGCCCGGCCCGGAGATGGCGCCGAAACGCGGGCTCGTGTTAGTCTGCGTCGCAGGAGGGATGCTTGAGTTCGAGTCGAGACCGGCTTCTTCCAGATGAACTTCGCTGGGACCTGCCGGACGGGGCCTTGCGGGGGTCGTCCCGGCGCGAATTCGCGATCGATCGCGTTCTCGCGCACGGCACGCTCGAGCAGATTCGCGGCCTGCGAGAACGGCTCGGCGACTCGGCTCTGCGCGAACGGATCGTCGCCACTCGGGGCCGGGCTCTCGACGCGCGCAGGCTGAGATTCTTCCAGGCGGTGCTGGAGATGGACGCCGACGCGGTGGACGAGTGGCTGTCCGATCCGCGACGAGGCAGCTGGGATCGCAGATGAGCGCCGGGCTTCGATCAGAAGTATTGACTTCCGCGGGAGAAAGGGTCCTGCGCGCCACGGGCTCGTTCTGTCGGGAGCTGGGCTTCTACCTCGGCGGCGGAACCGCGCTGGCGTTGCATCTGGGTCACAGGCGCTCGATCGATTTCGACTGGTTCAGCGAGGGGGAGAGATTCGATCCGGACGAGATCCGGGGCAGCCTCGCCCGGCACGGGATCGACTTTTCGGTTCGGGACCTGGGCCGCGGCGCTTTACACGGATCGATCGAAGGCGTGCTGGTCAGCTTTCTGCGCTATCGATACCCGCTGCTATCTCGACCCGATTTCCTCGAGCCTTTCGGATGCGTGCGCGCCAGCCTTGAGGACTTGGCGTGCATGAAGCTGGCGGCCGCGGCCCAGCGCGGATCCAAAAAGGACTTTTTCGACGTGGCGGCGGTCTGCAAGAGCGCCGTACCGCTCGAGCGGGCGTTGCGGCTGTACGGCCAAAAATACGATTTGGACGACGTAGGGCACGTGGTCATTTCCCTGGCTTTTTTCGATGAGGCCGATTCGGAGCCCGATCCGATGCTTCTCGAATCACCGGGCTGGTTCGAGGTGAAGCGCTGGCTGACGTCGGAGGTGCGAAGACTGTCATCCATTCATCGTTGATCTCGCACATACGAGTCGAGTCCTGCTTGACGAGTGTGCGGCCCTCATCTAACTTTCGGGGCCCTGCTCGACCGGATCGTCGAGCGCGGGGCGAAACGAGGGCCAAGGGAGCTAGCGAATGTACTGGGAGGTAACGGTTCCAGCGGATGATGGCGGCTCGACGGCGCCCGTCACGGTCGAGGCCAACAACTGGTTCTCGGCACTGCGAAATGCGTTGAACAAGAAAGGCCTGGACGGCCGCCTGATCTCCAACCTGAGCTGCGACATCAAGCCCGATCGCAGCGTGCAGGTCACGGATTTCGTCACGCGCAAGGTCTTCATGCTGCGGCCACTGGACGGTTCCGCGCCGGCCGAGGAGAAGAAGGCCGACCCGGCTCCCGCGCCGCAGCCCCGGCGGGCCGAGCCGGAGCCGGAGCCGCAGCCGGAGCCGCAGCCGGAGCTGGAGCCGGAGCCGCAGCCGGAGCCCGCCGCCGCGCCGGCGGTCGATCTGGTGCCTCACGAGGTCTTCTTCACGCGCGACGAGGTGCCCGACGACGGCAGCTCGATCTTCTACCGGGAGCGTCTGCTGGAGGTTAACCCCAGCGTCACTCCGGAGGAGGCCGGCCGGCTGGCGGTCGCGGTCTTTCGACGGCTTCGCGATCTCGGACACACCCCGGGCACCAAGCTCTTCGTCTCGGTCCAGGTCTTCGACCATCGGTTCGTCGATCGCTCGCAGCGGCCCGCGATCGCGGCGTTGACCTGGAAGCAGTGGAGCCAGAAGAGGTCGAAGCTCCAGTTTCCGCTGTCCGGACAGGAGAGCTTCAAGGTCTCTCGGCTGCCCGCTTCGATGGACGTGGGATCGGCCGGGGATGCGGCCACGGAGAAGATTGAGCAGCCGTTGCCCCTGACGACGCAGGTGGCCGAACCGCAGTCCGCCGCGCCGTCCGCGCAGCCACAGCCTCAGGCGCAGCCTCAGCCTCGACCGGCGCCCGTGGTGCAGCCGCAAGCGCAGCCTCGGGAGCAGCCGCGGCCGGCTCCCTTGCCGCTGACACGACCGTCGGTCAAGCCGGTCGCGGAGCCGGAGCCTCCGGCGGCCGAGCCAGACGAGAAGCCCGTTTTGGAGAGGAAAGAAGCCCAGCGCGGGCCGGCGCGCCAAGCGGCGGAAGAAAAGGAGCACCGCAGCCCGCTCAAGGACAGCATGATCGCCGAGGCGTTCGAGCGCATGCAGGAGATCTACTCTATTCGCGATCACGACGAGGTCGCGAAGTTCGCCTTGCGCCTCGGTCGCGAGTTCATCGACTGCGAGGCGGGCAGCTCGATGCTGATCACTCCCGGGAAGTACGAGCTGTACGTGGCGGCGGCCGAGGGAGAGGTGGCGGACCAGCTGCGGGGCCAGAAGCTTTCCCTGACCAGTGGGATCGTCGGGTTCGCGACGCGCGCCGGCGCTGTGCTGACGGTCTCCGATCCGGCCAGCGATCCGCGCTTCCACGAGAATTTCGACCAGATGAGCGGGTTCCACACGCGCAACGTGGTCTGCGCGCCGATTCAGCACGAGGGCCGGACGCTCGGCGCGATCGAGCTGGTCAACAGCCCCAGGGAGGACGGGTTCTTGCAGTCCGAGGCCAACGTCCTGTCCTATATCGCGGGCGCGGTCGGCGAGTATGTGGAGATCTCGCTGCCTTCGCGAGAGGCCGATTTCAGCGACAAGGAGTTCGCCGAGTTCGTGCCGATCAAGGACCGCAAGCCCGCTTTGGGCTCGAAAGCGCCCGCGGCCCAGCCCTCGCAGCAGAAGCGTTCGAGCGGCAAGGTCAGCCAGGAGAGGCGCACCTCCACTCCTTCCGGATCCAAGAAGAAACCCTCGCAATCCGGCAAGTCCCCTGCCAAGAAGGGGACGAGCGGCGGCAGCAAGAAGAAGCGCAAGAAGAAGCGCAAGCGCTGATCGCCCTTCAAAGCTCGTCGGCGACGCCGGCGCGGTACTTGTTGCACAGGTCGGGCAGCGGCTCGAGCGGACCGCTGGCCGCGTCCGCGCGGCGGGACATCCGCTCGTAGCGGTGGTGCTCGGTGATGAAGAAGTGACGCTCGCCGCGGTGGCGCTCCACCCACTTTTCGAACTGCTTGTTCCTGGTGGAGACGTACACCTCGAGCCGGTTGCCGGTGTAAAAGTTCTCGCCCTTCCAGTTCATCTGGAAGGCGACCAGCTTCTCGGCCGGGGAGCTCCGGCGCGCGTAGTACTCCTCGATCAGGTGTTTCTGTGTCCAGTGGGGCGCGATCCGGATCATGTAGTGGTGGACGAGCCAGTGCTCGAAGACCAGCGCCAGCAACAGGGTCAGCACGATCGCTCCCCGGCGCCCCCGTCTCCACAGCCAGGCCAGCAGCGAGAGGCCGAACGCGGAGAGGAACACGAGCAGCGCGAGCCCGAAGTCGTGCTCCTCGCCCGTAGGGTAGGGGCGCGAGTACTTGTAGATGAACAGCCCGACCAGCTGGGCGAACCCCGAGCCGATCCCCTCGCCCTCGGGGGGCGCGACGACCAGGTCCCGGGCCACCGCCGCCAGGATCGCGACGCCGACGACGACCACCGCGCCGATCCGTTTCTCGCGCCCGCTCCAGATGTCGTCCAGCAGCAGGCCCACCGCGATCGCCACAGGCGGCATCAGCGGGAAGGTGTAGTGGTGGAACTTGGTGACCATCATCGACAACAAGAAGAAGGACAGCACGCCCCAGGAGGTGACGAACACGCGGATCACGGCGAGGTTGCGGTGAGCGGGGTCGCCGGGGGGATCCGAACGAAGACGGTTTCTCCAGCGCAGCCAGGCGACCAGCGCCAGCGGCAACAGCGCGACCCAGGGAATCGCGGCGTAACCGAGCTGCTGGATGTAGTACTCGATCGTCCCGGTGTCACCGTGAACTCCGACCGAGAGACGCTTGATGTGATCGTGGATGAAGAACCTGTCGATGAAGCGATCGCCGTGGCGGACGAGCATCGCGACGAACCAGGGAGCGGCGACCAGCACCAGCATCGCCAGCCCGCGGCAGAGATCGAGCCTGCGCAGCTTCTCCCAATGCCAGGCGAGCAGGCGGCGCAGGCCGCTTGTTTCGGTGAGCAGGCCGAACGGAGCGGCCGCCAGCCAGAGGCCGAACAGCCCCAGCATCGGCATAGCCAGACCGGGCAGCCCCTTGGCCATCACCGAGAGCGCAAGCGCCAGGTACATTCCGTGGAAGCAGAGACGGGAGACTCGGCGCTCCCGCCGCAGCGATATCAGCACGAGGAACAGCAAAGCGGCGAAGCAGATCCCCAAAAGCAGCCAGTCCAGGGAGAGATCGACGGCTCCCCCGATCTCGAAGCCCGCCAGCGAGCCCACCGCGTCCGAGAGATGCACGTCGAAAAACGAGTGCTTCGAGGCCACCGTGTCGAGGTCTCCCCAGCCGACCGTGCCCTTGCGGAACCAGTGGCTGCGGGTGGCGAGGTAGATGTGCTGCGGGAGGGCGACTCCCACGTAGCCGGCAATCACCGCGTGGAAGCCGCTCAGCTCGAGCGCGCGCCTGCGCCCGAGCGGAATCCGCACCGGCTCGACACGCTTTTCGGGATCGGCGGTGATTCCCAAAAGGAACAGCGCCGCGGCGATCGTCATCAGGCCGACGAACGGCATGTCGGTGAGAGCCTGGCGCGCCATGAAGGCCCAAAGCGGAGTGGAGGCCAGCACCGCGGCGGTGATCAGGCCCGCGCGGCGGGAGATCCGGCGGGCGATCAGCTGGTAGACGGCCCAGACCGCGGCGACGGCGATAGCGGCCACGAAGAAGCGCACTCCCCACTCGGCGTGCGCGGAGACGGCGTCGGGAGCCACGTTGACCGCGAAGAGGGCCATCCCCAGGTTCATCAGCCAGAACAGGAGGATCGGCTTGGAGTAGAACCACTTGTCCTG
Organism: Polyangia bacterium; assembly: GCA_046484285.1. Lineage (GTDB taxonomy): Bacteria > Myxococcota_A > Polyangia > JAAYKL01 > JAAYKL01 > CAZHCG01. Next base: position 2,019 of record JAWOBP010000053.1, on the reverse strand, counting down.
CCACCAGAGGCTGATCCAGTCGTCCTGCTCGAGCTGCCTGCGCGCCACCTCGCCGTAGTGGGTCTCCCAGCAGTCCCACAGCCCGTGGGAGCCCAGCGCCGCGACGACCGCCGCCGAGTAGACGAGCAGCACCAGCATGCCGAGGTGCAGCTCGCCGCGAAACGGCCTGGGGCGCGCTTTGCGCGCGATTGCGGCCGCGACCAGCCCGGCGGCGATCAGCGCCGGGCCGCTCCAGGGCGCCGCGGCCCCGAGCGTGCCGATCACCGACAGGCGGCAGGCACCGGCGACGACCAGCGCCAGCGCCAGCCACAGCAGGCGGGGCTCGAAGCCGGCCACGATTCTCAGCCAGCGCGAAGCGCCGTCCAGGTCGACCGGATCGGGAGGCGCCGGCGTCTCCCGATTCACGATTTTCCACGCGCCGATCGCGTCCAGCAGGCCGATCGCGACCAGCGCGGTCAGCACCACGCCGAGCCCCACCCCGAAGGAGAGCACGCGCGGGAAGAACATCAGCACGGCCAACGCCGTTGCGGCGATGATGGCAATGCCGATGCCTCGTAAGCGGTGTGACATCTGGAATCGCGACGCTCCCACGGGCGGTCGGATGACGGCGCGGGTGGAGGTTAGCCCAGCGCGAGCGAACATGTCAACGCACAGCGTCTGGCGGAGAAGCTGTTTGCTCGTCGTGGAGGCAGCCGGCCCCCGTCAGATCTCGGATCCTCGGGTCAGAGCGCTCGACTTCGGCTCAGAGCCGACGACTTCGGCAACTCGACAGGTGAATTCGGGTATGATTGACATATGTCATGACATGTGTCATGTCATATGGCATGAAAACGATCAACGCAGTCGAGTTGAGGCAGTCCCTGGGCAAGGTGGTCAAGAAGCTCGAGGAGGGCGGCGAGCCGATCCTGCTCGAGCGGGGCAAGCGCGTCGTCGCCGCGCTGATATCGCTCACGGACTTCGAGGAGCGCTTCGTGGCCCAGGCGGCTTCCGCGTCCCGCGCGAAGATCCTCGAGGAGATCGACGCCCTCGCGCGGCCGTCGAAAGGCGGCGGCGACGGGGTTCGAGCGGTCCGCGAGATGCGCGAGCATGGATAGAGCGATCACGGTCCTCGATACCTCTGTCGTCGTGAAGTGGTTCTTCACGGACGAGCCCCTGAGGCGCGAGGCGCTCGCCGTTCGAGCTGCCGTGGCCGAAAACCCGCGGCGCTTCGTCGTTCCGCACCTCTTCTACTCCGAGATGATCCACGTCCTGGCGAGGAAATCCGGCGGCGATGCGGCATTCGTCGAGCAGGCGATCGGCTTGCTGCTGCGGCTGGGCCTCGTCACCCTCGGCCTGTCCGAGTCGGGCCTCGCGCATTGCGCCGCGCTGTCGTGCCAGGGGCTCTCGGGCTACGACGCCACCTTCGTCGCCCTCGCCGAGGAGTGCGGTGGCGTCTGGCTCACCGCCGACAAGCGCGCGGCCGATCGCGTCCCGCCCGCCCTGGCTCGTCACCTCGCCACTCGATAGTCCACGTGCTTTGCGTTGCGGTCGCCTCAAGCCCGGGTGTCATCGATAAAGCGGCCGCCACGGTCAAGGGAGAAATGCTCCCTCAAGCCCGGGTGTCAGACACCAAGAACAAACAACGGCGGTATTCGCCGGCCGAAGCATATCCGGCCGGGCTGCTGTTTGACATCTCGGCTGTTCCCGCCCCGAATCGGTCGCCTGCGGCCGATTCTCGCCCCGGCTCGCCCCCCGATCTCGTCCGTTTTCGCCTGGAAATCGTGTCCTGGACGCACCCCCGCGCCCGGCGCCGTCTTGCGCGGCGTCACTCCCCCCCTTCGCCCCTGACGAATCAGCCCGGCCCGGCTAGACGTACCCGCTCCAGTACCGGTGCTTGGGCCTGTAGGGCTCGATGATCGGCGGCCTGAACGTCCCCACCGGAAACTCGCGCCAGTAGTCCCCGGCCAGGTAGTCGCGCGACGCCTCCCGGTGCTCCCGCTCTGTCTCCCTGATCCGCTCCTCGCGCAGCTTCTTCAGCTC
>JAWOBP010000197.1:0-16173 GCA_046484285.1 Polyangia bacterium | reverse complement strand
ATTCCTGTCCGTGGCAGCCCGGGATTTGTCCGTTGACCGTACTTTGGAGCTCTGGCACTCCGGTTTCAAATCCCGTATCCCGCTCCCAATCATTCCTGTCCGTGGCAGCCCGGGATTTGTCCGTTGCGGCCTGGGCGCAGCGGGACAACCCGGTCCTGCTCCACTGGCTCGAGTCCAACGCCAACCACCCGTCGGAGCAGGAGGCACGCTTGGCAGCGGGCGGATCGATGCTATCTTTTTGGGAATCGGAACAACCACGCAGGAGGCCACGATGGGCTCGCTTTCCGACATCGAGATCGCCCAGGCGGCCAGGCCGAAGTCGATCGGCAGGCTGGCCGCGGACCTGGAGCTGGACCCCGACGACCTGATTCCGTTCGGCTACTGGCGGGCCAAGGTCCACCACCGGGCCGCACGCGAGCCGCGTCGGCCCGAGGGGCAGCTCGTGCTCGTCTCCGCGATCACTCCGACCCCCGCGGGCGAGGGCAAGACGACGGTCTCGATCGGGCTGGCCCAGGGGCTGGCCAGGCTCGGCGAGAGCGTGGCGCTGGCGCTGCGCGAGCCGTCGATGGGTCCGCTGTTCGGGATGAAGGGCGGCGCCACTGGAGGCGGCCGCTCGCAGCTGATCCCGATGGAGGACATCAACCTGATGTTCAACGGCGACTTCCCCGCCGTGCAGGCCGCGCACAACCTGCTCGCCGCGGCCCTGGACAACGCCGTGCACCGGCGTCAGATCCCGGATCTCGATCCGCGACGGATCATTTTCCCACGGGTGATGGACGTCAACGATCGCTCGCTGCGCAGGATGGTGATCGGGCTCGGCGGCGATGCGATGGGCGTGCCGCGCGAGACCCACTTCGACATCACCGCCGCCAGCGAGGTGATGGCGATCCTGGCCCTCTCGCGGGACTACGACGACCTGCGGCGCCGGTTGAGCCGCATCCTGGTGGGCCTGACCTACGATGGCGAGCCGATCACGGCCGAGTCGTTGCGTGTTGCCGGGGCGATGACCACCGTGCTGCGCGAGGCGATCCACCCCAACCTGGTCCAGACCCTGGAAGGGGTGCCGGCCTTCGTGCACTGCGGCCCGTTCGCCAACATCGCGCACGGCTCGAACTCGGTGCTGGCCACCAGGATGGCCCTGCACCACGCGGACTACTGCGTGACCGAGGCCGGGTTCGGGTTCGATCTGGGGGCCGAGAAGTTCTTCGACATCACCTGTCGCGCCGGCGGTTTTGCTCCCGAGTTGACGGTGCTGGTCGTCACCTGCCGGGCGTTGAAGATGCACGGGGGAGTCAAGAAGCGGAAGCTGGGCGAGCCGGATCCCGAGGCCGTGGCGCGCGGTCTGCCCAACATGGAGAAGCACATCGAGAACATCCGGATGTTCAACGTGCCTGTGGTGGTCGCGGTCAACCGCTTCGCCGCAGACACGCCGGAGGAGATCGACGCGGTGCTGGCGCGCTGCAGGGAGCTCGGCGTGCGGGCCGCGGTGGCGGACATCCACCAGCGCGGCGGGGAGGGAGGAACCGAGCTGGCCTCCGCGGTGCTGGAGGAGATCTGCGAGGGCTGCCAGGAGCCGCTGCGCCCGCTCTACGAGCTGGAGTGGGATACGCACAGGAAGATCGAGGCGATCGCCCACGGGATCTACGGCGCCGAGCACGTGGACTACACAGCCGAGGGCCGCCGCGACCTCAGGACTCTGCGCAAGCTGGGCTACGACGACCTGGCCGTCTGCGTGGCCAAGACTCCCAAATCGCTGTCGGACAATCCCAGGCTGCTCGGCCGGCCCGAGAACTTCATCGTCACGGTGCGCGGAATCGAGATCGCCGCCGGCGCGGGCTTCGTCGTGCCGCTGACCGGCGAGATCCTGCGCATGCCGGGGTTGCCGCGGCGGCCGGCCTTCGTCGACATCGACATCGACGGGGACGGACGGGTGCGGGGGCTTTCCTGAGCGGATCGCCGCGATTCCGGCGCTGGACAACCGCGCGGCCTGGTACATAATGCTGTCGTCTTTTTGGCAGCCGAGCGCCTCGAGGGGTGAGGAAAGGAGCTTGACAGATGGACAAGATGTCGTCGATCGAGTTGGCGATCCAGAACGAGAGGACCGAGAGGCAATTCTACCTCAACGAGGCCGGGCGTTCGCAAAACCCGGTCGCCAAGCGTCTGTTCGAGACGCTGGCCGAGGACGAGGAGGAGCACGAGCGGAGGCTGACCGGCCTTCACGAGAAGCTGACCAGCGACGGCTCCTGGCCCGAGCACGTGCCGATCGAGCTGGCCGACACGAATGTCAAGAGCGTGCTCGACGGGATCGCCCGCAAGCAGGAGACCGTCGCGCACGACGACGACGACATCGCCGCGCTGAACAAGGCGATCGAGTTCGAGCAGAAGGGATCCAAGCTCTACGCCGATCTCGCCGAGGAGTGCGACAACCCCGCCGAGAAGAAGTTCTTCTCCTTTTTGGCCGGCATCGAGCGAGAGCACATGCTCTCGATCAAGGACTCGCTGTTCTACCTGGAGGATCCCCAGGGCTGGCTCGAGGACAAGGAGCGCCAGGGGCTGGACGGAGCGTAGGGCCGAAGGAGCACCGGAGTGCTCGGGATCGACTGGCTGGAGTGGCTGGGGTACGCGGCCTCCGCGGTGGTGGTCGTTTCCTTGATGATGAGCTCCCTGGTCAGGTTGCGCTGGGTCAACCTGGTCGGGGCTTCGCTTTTTTCCGCCTACGGGTTTTTGATCGGAGCGATTCCGGTCGGCGTGCTCAACGGCGCGATTGCCGTGATCGACGTCTACTACCTGGCCAGGTTTCACGGCGGCCGGGACCATTTTCGCGTGGTGCTGGTCGAGCCCGAGTCGGCTTATCTGCGGCACTTCCTCGAGTTTCACCGCGTAGAGATATCCGAGCTGTTCCCGGATTTCGACTTCGAGACCCGGGGCCGCAGCCTGGTGCTGTTCGTGCTGCGCAACACGGTGCCGGCCGGTCTGTTCGTGGCTACCGGCGAGCGGGATGGAGATCTGCGCGTGGACGTCGACTTCGTCACCCGCGAGCACCGCGACTTCAAGGTCGGTGAATTTCTCTTCACCAGCGGCGCCGAGCTGCTGGCGCGTACGGGTTGCGATCGCGCCGTGGCTCGGGCGCGGCAGCGCAAGCACGAGCGCTACCTGCGCAAGATGGGGTTCGAGCCCGCTGGCGGGGAAAGCGGAGTTTTTGCGCGCAGGATCGAATCTCCGCCGGATGCGTGATCCTCCGCTGCAGCAGACGCGCAATCGCTCGAAACGCCGCGGCGTAGAGCTCGGGCGAGAGTCGCTTGAGCGCCAGTAGCGGTGTCAGCAACCCGCCGCGGGTCACGCTCTGACGGCGGCCCAGCGCCGCGGTGAGCACGTCGCGGGCCACGCGCTCGGGAGGCGTGCCTCCCCGCTCCATCAGCCTCGCGAGGCGACCCGCCAGCTCGGGGCTGGTGCGCAGCTCGGCCCGCTCGAACAGCTTGGTTCCGGCCGGGCCGGGGCAGACCGCCGCGACGCGCACACCGCGCGCGGCCAGCTCGATGTCCAGGCTCTCGGCCAGCCCCACCAGCGCGAACTTGCTCGCCACGTAGGGTGCGACGAACGGGAAGCCGATCAGCCCGGCGGCAGAGGCCACCAGCACGATCCGTCCGCTTCCGGCCGCGATCATCGACGGTCCGAACGAGCGCAGGCAGTGAACCGCGCCCATCAGGTTGACGTCGACGGTCCGGCGCCAGTCCTCGAGCGGTAGCTGCTCGGCACGCCCGCCCGCGCAGACGCCGGCGTTGCTGACCAGGATATCGACGCGGCCCTCCGCGGCGAGGACTTTGCGGGCGAGCTTCTCCACCGCGTCCGGGTCGGCGACGTCGACTTCGTGCGCGACGATTCCCCCGTCTGATCCGACGGCCAGCTCGCGCGCCGACTCCGGATTGATTTCAGCCGCGTGCACCCGTGCCCCCTCACGCGAGAACAGTTTCGCCACGGCGCGGCCGATGCCCGATCCGGCGCCGGTGACGATCGCGATTCGCTGATCCAGTCTGCTGCTCATTTTTTCTCGTTGGCTTGTCCCGGTGCGAAAACAGCTCAGCATGGCATGGAAGAGCGGCGGGGAGAAGCCGGGTCGGTTGACGCGCCGGGAGGGTGTGATTACTTTTCGTGCCAATCGGAAATCGGCCGCGGCACAGCGGTCTCGAACTCAGGAGGCAAGGCGTGAGCGAGGTGAGGAACGTGGCAGTCGTCGGCGGGGGGCCGGCGGGGTACACGGCGGCGATCTACGCGGCCAGGGGAGGGCGCGAGCCCGTTTTGATCGAGGGTTTCGCTCCGGGGGGCCAGCTGATGATCACCACCGACGTGGAGAACTACCCGGGCTTCGGCGAGCCGATCGCCGGTCCGGAGCTGATGCAGCAGATGCGCGCCCAGACCGAGCGCGTGGGAGCGGAGATCGTATCCGACAGCGTGGAGCGGGTGGACCTCTCGTCGCGACCGTTCGGCATCGTGATGTCGAGCGGCGCGAAGATCTCGGCCAGGACGCTGGTGATCGCCACCGGCGCGGACGCCAGGTGGCTGGGGCTTCCTTCCGAGGAGAAGTACCGGGGGCGCGGCGTGTCGGCCTGCGCCACCTGCGACGGGTTCTTCTTCCGCGACCAGGTGGTGGCGGTGATCGGCGGCGGCGACACGGCCTGCGAGGAGGCGCTGTACCTGACGAAGCACGCCAGCAAGGTGTACCTGGTGCACCGGCGCGACCAGCTGCGGGCGTCGGACATCATGGGCAGGCGAGTCCTGGGGCACGAGAAGATCGAGCCCAAGTGGTTCCGGGTGGTGGACGAGTATCTCGGCGACGAGAGCGGGCTGATCGGCCTGCGGCTGAAGGATCCGCGCGGCGGCCAGAGCGAGACGCTGGAGGTCAGCGGGGCGTTCGTGGCGATCGGGCATCGGCCCAACACGGGGTTTCTCGGTGGTCAGGTCGAGCTGGACGAGAAGGGGTACATCGTTGCCGAGTCCGGTGGGACTGCGACGTCGGTGCCCGGGGTGTTCGCGGCGGGCGACGTGCGGGACGCCAGGTACAGGCAGGCCGTGACCGCGGCCGGCACCGGCTGCATGGCCGCGATCGACGCGGGACACTTCCTGGACGAGAACGACTGACCGACGACTCTTCCGTTCTACCGCTTCGGATGCGGGGTATCCTTTTCGGGGCTGCAAAACATGGATCGGACCTACAGTTTCGCCCCGAAAAGGACATCCCGCACCCGAAGCTACTGGCCCATTTTTTTCGGATGCTGAGTGACTCTACCTATTCTTTTGTCGGCAAGGGCTCTTTCCAGCGGCCGGAGAATGCGATCGATTCCAGCGGATGCCTCTTCCGTTCGGCCAGCTCCTGCTCCCGGTACGGTTCGGCGAGCCTATCGGGATCGGTCGGGTATCCCAGCGCCGCGACCACCACCGGCTCCACTTCGTCCGGCAGGTCGCAGGCCTCGCGCACCTTCTCGGAGTTGAATCCTCCCATCTGGTGCACGCGGAGACCGCGCGCCGTTGCCTCCACCGTCATCCATGCCATTGCCTGGCCCGTGTCGTACCAGGCGTGGGTCAGCAAGCGGTTCTTCTCGTCGTGGGTTCGGGCGCAGGCGACCAGCAGAACGGCCGCTCCATCCGCCCAGCCGCGGTTCCAGTCGACCAGGCAGCCCCCAATGCCATCGAACTTCGCGCGCTCTTTTCGGTGAGCCGCGATGAAACGCCAGGGCTGGCTGTTGCGCGACGAGGGAGCCCAGCGGGCCGCCTCGAGAAGGGAGGCCAGCTCGGCTTCCGGAATCGGGCGGCCGGAAAAGGCGCGGGGGCTCCATCGCTCGCGCGCGAGATCGTGCACGGGATGCTCGGTGGGGGCCGGTTTTCTCATCGGTAGTCACCTCCTCGGGCGAAGTGTGCAAGGCAACCGGAGCTTGCGCAAGCCTCGATCGGGGGTAGAGTCTCAAGTGAGCCAGCGAGGGGAGGAATCCATGAGAATCGTGGTCGACCAGAACAAGTGCAACGGCGCCGGGGTCTGCGTTCAGAAGATGCCGAACGTGTTTCGCTTCCAGGAGGGGAGCAAGAAGGGGATGCCGATCAAGCCGGAGGTCTCTCCTTCGTTGGAGGCCAAGCTGCGAAAGGTGGCGGCGATGTGCCCGGCCGGCGCAATAAGTGTTTACACGAAATGAAAGGTGTCAGAGTGCCTGAAACTCTGCGGCAAACTATCATGCATTGATTGCAAAATTACAGTATTTCAGTCTGGGAGCTTTATTTCGTACGAGTAGAGGTCGCGTGCGACCTCGCTCTCGGCGAAGACCTCCCGCGCCTCGTTTCGGAGAATCGTCTCGTCATCCCTGGTGTTGCGCGGGGACAGATGTACTAGAATGATTCTCTCGGCCTTCGCCCGAGCCGCGGCCAGCGCGGCCTCGCGGGCTGTCATGTGCTTTTTCTGGCGGGCCTCCTCGGCGTTTCTTTCGCAGAACATACCTTCGACAAATGCGATGTCCGCGTTTTCCAAGAGTCGGTCCAGCCCGGGACAGGGCCTCGTGTCGGTGGCGAAGACCGCGATTCTGCCGCGCCGGGGCGGACCGAGGACCTGCTCGGGGCGCACGGTTCGTCCGTCGTCCAGCTCGACGACCTCTCCGGACTGGAGCCGTCCCCAGTCGGGTCCGGTCGGAACTCCGAGCTCGCGGGCTCGATCCGGGCTGAACCTGCCCGGACGCTGCGGCTCCTCCAGCCGGTAGCCGAGGCAGAACGTCGAGTGATCCAGCTCGTCCCAGAGCAGCGAGCAGCCGCGCCACGACCAGGCCCGGCGCGACGAGCCCGGCTTCCATTCGATAAAGGAGAGCGGGTAGTCGACACGGTAGCGCAGGTCGTCGAGCGTGTGCCGCACGAAGCGCTCCAGGCCGGGAGGACCAATGATCGCCAGCTCTCCGGGATCGGGGCACTGGTTGCGGAACATCATCACCCCGGGCAGGCCCAGCACGTGGTCGGCGTGCAGGTGTGAGATCGCGACCGCGTCCAGGTTGCAGATCCCGAGCCCCCCGCGCTTGAGCGAGAGCTGGATGCCCTCGCCGGCGTCCAGCATCAGGGCGCGGCCCTCGCGGCGCACCAGCACGGAGGTGGTCAGCCGCATCGGCATCGGCATCATCCCCCCGGTTCCGAGCACCGTGCACTCCATGCAGCGCAAGCTGTCACGTTCGGCCGCGCGCGGCAAGTGGATCCGCTCAACGAGCGAAACGGCGGATCGCGTCCGGGAAGGGGAGCGCGAGCTGCGTCGATCGACTCGGCCGCGACCGGGTCGCGCGCGCCGACCTGTCGCAGCGCCTCGAGCATGTATCCCTCCGGGGCGAGCCCCAAGCTGGCTTTTTTGTCACGCCCGCGAGAGCGGCGGCGTCACGGGAGCCGCATCACCAGCAGCGCGTCCTGGCCGAACAGCGGTACCAGCAGCCTGCCGCGCTGCGCGTCCAGCCCGATGTCCGCCGCGCTCTCGACGCCGCCGAACAACTCTTCGAAATCGTCGTTCGGCGCGGCGCCGTAGATCGCCTCGCCGTCCCAGCTGGAGACCAGCGCGGTCCCGTCGGCGCGCAGCACCAGCCCGTCCAGCTTGGCGGCCGGGGTCTCGCGGAGGTGGGAGATCTCGCCGCCGTCGACGCGGAACACGCGGGGCTCGGCCCAGGAGGCGACCCAGACCGCCTCGCCGTCGATCGCGATTCCGTTGGGCGAGAGGAGCTGATCGCCCGAGGCGACGAGCTCGCAGCTGCGATCCGGAGCCACGCGGTAGATCGCCTGTGCCGCGGTGTCGCTGACCCAGACCGATCCGTCGCCGGCGGCCGCGACGTCGTTGAGAAACTGGAATTCGTCGTGCTCCAAGGTGGTGATCGGCTCGCCCGAGGCGCGTTCGAAGACGCGCAGCACGTCGATGTCGGCCACGAACAGCTCCTCGCCGGAGATAGCCATGCCCTTGGGCGCGTTCAGAATCGCACCGCCGCTGCCGCCCGAGATCCATTTCAGCTCCAGCACCTCTCCCTCCGGCGAGATGCGGCTGACGAAGCCGTCGCCGTCCTTCGCGCCGCCCTCGCCGTTGACGTTGCTGACCAGGTAGACGTCGTCGACCGGATCGTGCAGCGCGGACTCGGGCGTGGCCAGCCCGACGTGATCCACGCGCAGGATCTGCTCGCCGGCCTCGTCCCCGCCGTCGTCCCCGCCGCCGCAGGCCAGCCAGGCCGTCGCAGAGAAGAGGGCGAGCATCGTATAGCCGAGAGGAGCGTCTAGTCGCATGATCCGACCTCCCGAGACCAGGGTAGCACGATCCGCGCCCTGTCCAGACCTCGATCAGCTCCGGACGAGCGGCGTCAGCGGGCGAGTGACACGCGACGACCGAGAGACGGGCCGACGGAGACCCTACGGTTTCAATTGGGTCCTGGTTCTCACCCGCGTTAGATGATCTCGGCAGATTTTTCGCCCGTCACATATTTTTTTCATTTTCCTCTTGACACCGTTGAATATCCTAGAATATCATTCCACTTGAGGCAGGAAACAGCCCGACTTCTTCCGAGGGGGAGGACAAAAATGAAAAAGAGCATCCAGGCAAATCGGCAGGACAACTTCGGCCGCGACAACGCGCTGGAAAAGGCGTCGTCCGCTCTGGTAGCCGCAGCCGCGCTGCTGATAACAGCGTCATGCGATACACCCCCCCCCCGATTTTGATCAGGATTTCGAGACTGTTCAGCAGGCTATTCACGGTGGAGATGATGGTCTTTATAAGACCATTCACAGTTGGGATGATGAAGACTATGTATCACATAGAAGATCAATGTGCTGGATAGAAAGCACTTCCGGGTCATCGTCCGGGGTTGCAATTGATCCATATCATATCGTGACGACAGCGCATACTTTGTGCGATAATGGTGAATATGCAGGGAACATAGATAGAATCAGATTTGGATATCAAGGGGAAGAAGGCTATTTCAAAAATGAAGAGAATGAAAACGAGTATAATTGTAGTTATTGGGACTATTCGAACAAAACCTATGGACCATTTCATGGAACACGCTGTGATTTTGACGTATATGGTGCACAAACAGGGGGTGTTGACATCCCTGAGAACTACAATGGCGGCTGGTCCAATGACATTGCTCTTGTAAGACTTGACAGAAAGATTGACAAAACACCTGCTTTGGGTTATTATTCCTTAAACAATAACAATGACTGGCATAAACCGGTGAACTATACCTTTGCAAAAGTTTTTGGTTATGGCGGTAGTTGTCCGTACGATAACCCGAAGAATAGCGGTCCGGCCTCTTTGAGAAGAGGTAAAAAATTCTACGTCACATTTGCATCTGATGATGCCAAATGGTTCCAAATAGATGGCCAAACAGTTTGGAATGACGCATGGTTGTGTTTAGGGGATTCCGGTGGTCCAGTATTCAATAGTAGTAATGAGTTAATTGGGCTAATGACGGGTGCAGGGGTTTACAAGGACAGGGCGGTAGAAATAAAAGGACATAGAAATTGGATTTTGGATGAAATAGCAGTTGATAATGCGATTTATGACATGGAAGGCGACGGCTTTTACAGCTATGATGACAACTGCCCATTGGAGGCCAATCCTCTTCAGGCGGACTTTGACAAAGATGGCGCCGGGAATGCCTGTGATTTGTGTACACCGGGGGACACATGGGACGAGGTAGATCCAGAATCGAACTCGAACATTGTTTGCACAAAAAAACCTGATCATTTGAACTGCCTTGATTACCACTATCATACAATTTTTGACAATATAGATGAATATTTTAACGATATAGAACCGAGCGACTTTGATCCACAAGGAGACTATGATGGAGATGGTGTGCCAAATGCTTGCGACAACTGCTTGTTGAAGGAGAATCCACTTCAAGAGGACACAAACGGTAATTCCATAACAACTACAGGTTCTGCTTTTTTGCAAACGGGCGACGCCTGCGACCCGGTCCCCTCCCTCGTGCTCGAAGAGCTTCGGGACAGCACCACCTACGCCAACTCCATCGGGATGACCGTGACGGAGTCCCTGCCGGCGGCCGGCGTGCGCTTCAGCGCGCTCGGCAAGGGAGGCGAACCGGGTGAGGACGTTCCGATCGAGATGCGATTTTGTGATTGCGTCCAGTCAGCCAACCCGGAAGATTGCATGATCGAACAGTGTCCCAAATCGACGACGGACTACCTCAGCAACCGCCGGGGCTGGCACGAGATCTCCTTCGATGACGGGCAGATGTGGGCGAGCAGCACCGACACGACGAGCGTGCAGGTCGACTGGGAGGAGAACCTGTTTCTCCAGATGTCCAGCTGCGACACGAGCGAAACGGTGTGGGACGACTGGACCGGTCTGAACGCCGAGGCCTGCCAGCCGCGGCCCTATTCGTTCGATTGGCCCGAGGTTCACGAAAACGACCTGGCGTGGCGCTGGAAGCAGGAGCTGTGGTGGAAGAGCCGGTACGAGAGCGAGCAGGAGGACAAGCACGTGGAGGACCCGCTCGAGACGCCGCAGCAGGGGCTCGTCTGGTTCCGCCCGGATCCGGCGTACTCGAACGAAGAAGAAGCTCAGTTCTACGAGTGGGTCCATTTCGACATGTTCCAGATGGCGGGAGGAGAGTTCTGGGTCATGCCCGGAATCTTCACGCGGCTGGTGCAACCCTGGATCAACACCTTCATCGACCAGCCGCAGCTCGATCTGCTGGACCAAACCAGCGGGATGACCGACAAGGTCCTGGCCCTTAGGGCCACGGGCCGTCACGGCGCCGAGGGTGATCTCGAGCTGTTCGGGCACCTCCCCTCCGAGATCCCGGCCAACGCGGCGATCTCCGGGCTGAACGTGCTGGCGTTCGATACGCGCAGCGGGATCGTGGAGAACGTGGCCTACTCGGTCTACCCGAGCAGCGACTACGCGATCGGGGTGGACGGGTTCGCGGCCACGACGCTGGTCGCCACGCCGGCCAGGATGCGATCGTTGCTCGATCCCGAGCCGGTGGAGAGCCAACAGAACGAGATGGTCGAGGTGGCGTCCAATCTCCGCCTGGTTCCGCGCATCGCGCTGTTCGGCGGCGAGGACGCGGCCGGGAACCTGTCGAGCGAGCTGTGGCTCGGCTCGTTCTTCCCCCGCGACGAGAGCGGCTTTCACCGCGTGGAGTGGGAGCGCGTGCCCCCGGGGGACGTCTCTCCTCCGCCGCGCAAGAACGCGCTGCTGGTATACGACCACGGGCGCTCGCGGCTGTTCATGTTCGGCGGCGAGGACCACGAGGGAGTCCGCAGCGATCTGTGGATCTTCGACCTGGAAGACGAGGTCTGGCAAGAGATCCCTCCGAACGGCTACAGCGACTACGGTCGGGCCGCGGCCGGGGCCGTCGTCTGGAACCGGAGCGTGTTCCTCTTCGGCGGCCGGGACGGCGAGGGCGCCTCGACCGACTCGGTGCTCAGGGTCAGCATGGACGACGGCTCGGTGGTCGAGATCCCGGTCGAGGGCGGAGGCCCCGGGGCGCGGGCCGGAATGGCGGCCGCGGTCGGCTCGAGCTTGCGGGAGATGTACGTGTACGGCGGGCTTATCCCGGGCGACGGGTTCGCCAACGACCTGTGGCGGTTCGACCTGCCGACGCGCAGCTTCGAGCTGATCGCGGCCGGGGGCGAGGGTGCCGGGACGCCGACGCCTTCCGCCTCGCCCGGCCTTGTGGTGCGGCAGCAGGGCCCCGGGGTGGCGGTCGAGGTCTACCCGGGCGGCAGCGTGAGCAGCGGTGACTCTCTCTACTGGCGCAGCGAGGGCGACGGCTGGATGACCCAGCTCGAGGCCGAGCCCGGCGCGGACTACGATTCGGACGGGATGGTAAACGCGCTGGACCCTGATCCTCACGCGCCCACTTTCTACTTCGACGATTTCTCGAGCTACGCCGAGTGCGGCGACAGCTGGTGGGAGATGAGCGAGGCGCTCGAGGCCGGCGGCTGGGAGGAGGAGCGGCAGTGCGGCCTCCCGCGCTTCTCCGTGGACTGGAGCTGGTGGCACTGGAAGGAGCGGGCCGAGCTGAAGGGCTCGGGTCTGCTGCGATTCGGCGAGTGCAACCCCAACGTGGTCTCTGGCCCGGTCGTGGACGTCTCCGGGCTGGTCGAGCTGCCGCCCGAGTACGGCGAGCTGCACCTGGAGCTCGTCTACAAGCGCCGCATGGAGGCGTTGTTCCAGGACCTGGAGGTGGACGTGGTGCTCGTCGAGGACGGGCTCGAGCGCACGGTGGCGGTGCTCGAGACCGGCGGCGACGACGACTGGCAGACGCTGCTCGTGGAGACCCAGGCGCAAAGCTCCGTGCAGCTCGCGCTCGTGAACCGGATATCGGGCTGGCACCGCAGCCTGCTCATCGACTCGGTCGGCTTCGTGGTCGTTCCCGAGCAATGAAGGGCGGTGCGACGATGCGACAGCGCCTTGTTTTCTTCGCGATTTTCGCCGCTGCCGAATGTGCGATGTCGGCCGGATGCTCGGGCTGCGGCGGCTCCGGCAACGACGACGCGGACGGCAGCGCGGACGCCGACGCCGATACGGACGCAGACACCGATACCGACACCGACTCGGACACCGACGACAACTGCGCCGACGCAGGCGATATCTTCGACTGGCAACCGCTCCCAGAAGGCTACGACTGCGGACCGGGTTGCCACCAGCTCACCTTCGAAACCGTAAACTCTGTCACAGGGTGGGCAACAGACGGCAGGTATCTGTCTTGCACAACGGAACCGGAACCCGATTTCAAGGCTCTCATCATTGACACTGAACTCAATTGCTGGACCGAAATCAGCCACCCGAAATATAGTTCGACACTCTGGGGATACACTGACATCTCCGACGGGAACGCGTTGTTCGGCACATTGCACAGTGGTGTGGATAGCGGAACAAGCACAATCGTGCTTGTCGACATCGAAAACACGACCAATTGCGTTGTCCAGGAACTCAGTAATAGCCAGACATCAGACGCAAACATTCATTTCCGGAGTGTTGCAATCAGCGGCTCCAACATTGCCTATGAAAAAAACGATGCCGACCATCTAAACATGCAAATTGAACTCTTCAACCTCGAAGAGCAAAACACGAGCGTGATATCCGATCAGGAGCTAACGACATTCCACTTGAGAATGGATGACGACTATGTCGTATGGACAGACCTGACAGACCAAACGAATATCGAAATCTACGCTCATCGCATCTCCACTGCCACCACCTGGAACCTGACCGATCATCCGTCGGACCAGATCACGCCGCAGATGGACGGCACCCGCGTGGTGTGGACCGACCTGCGCAACGGAAACGGCTCGTACGGGGGCAGCTACGAAAACGCAGACATCTACATGTACGACTTCTCGAACGACTCGCTGACCCGCATCACCGATGGGGAGTGGGTCAAGTACCGACCCGACATCTCGGGCGACCGGATCGTCTGGCAGGACTACCGCGCCTGCGACCAGCCGAACAACGTGGAGGACTTTTCTCAGGTGGACATCTGGATGCACGATCTGGCCACCGGCGAGGACCACCAGGTAACGAACCTCGACGGCAGCGAATCCCAGCCGCTCATCGCCGGCGGCAAGGTAATCTTCTTCAAGCGCGTCCCCAACGAGCCGCTCTTCGCCCTGTTCTCGCAGGATCTGGACGTTTTGGGGCTGTAGCGATAGGCGGTACGACGATGCGACAGCGCCTTGTTTTCCTCGCGATTTTCGCCGCTGCCGAATGTTCGATGTCGGCCGGATGCTCGGGCTGCGGCGGCGCCGGTAACGACGACGCGGACGGCAGCGCGGACGCCGACGCCGATACGGATGCGGACGGCGATGCGGACACCGACGCGGACACCGACGACAACTGCGCCGACCCGGGCGATATCTTCGACTGGCAACCGCTCCCAGAAGGCTACGACTGCGGACCGGGTTGCCGCCAGCTGACATTCGAAACAGTGAATTCTGTCATGGGTTGGTCAACTGACGGAAGGTATCTGTCCTGCACTCTAGATCCCAATCCAGAAATACAGGCGATACTCGTCGACACGCAAAACAATTGCTGGACCTATCTTTCTCATCCCAAATACGACAATCCACGATGGCTGTATTCGGATGTTTGTGATGGCAAAGTTGCATTCGGAGCACGCCATACCGATTCATCGATTCACAAACATACGATTGCATATTTCGACATCGCCAATACCACTGCATGCGTCGTACAGGAAATGGAACAAGATCCAGAATCAGAAGAACTCTACTACAAGGAATTGTCACTCAGTGGCAGCAATATGGTCTACGAAACCATGCATCTTGGCGGGGATGACGGCCAGCTATTTCGGTATGCCATCTCCAACAGCCAAACTGCTCCAATTACCGACAACGGTATAATGCTAGCGAAAACACGAACGAATGGAGAATACGCTGTCTGGGAAGACCTGACAGACCAGCTGAATATCGAGATTTTCGCCCACCGCATCTCAACCTCCACAACCTGGAACCTGACAGACCACCTGTCGGACCAATTTTCACCCCAAATGGACGGCACCCGCGTCGTGTGGACCGACCTGCGCAACGGTGACGGCGAGTACTGGGGCAGCTACGAGAACGCCGACATCTACATGTACGACTTCGCGAACGATTCGCTGACCCGCATCACCGATGGAGAGTGGGTCAAGTACCGACCCGACATCTCGGGCGACCGGATCGTCTGGCAGGACTACCGCGCCTGCGACCAGCCGAACAACGTGGAGGACTTTTCTCAGGTGGACATCTGGATGCACGATCTGGCCACCGGCGAGGACCACCAGATTACAACTCTGGACGGCGCAGAGACAGGCCCTCTCATCGCCGGCGGCAAGGTATTCTTCTTCAAGCGCGTCCCCAACGAGCCGCTCTTCGCCCTGTTCTCGCAGGATCTGGACGTTTTGGGGTTATGAAGAGCACCGTACGTCGCGCTCGTGAACCGGATATCGGGCTGGCAGCGCAGCCTGCTCGTCGACTCGGTCGGCTTCGTAGTCGTTCCCGAGCAATGAAGGGCGGTGCGACAATGAGACGAAGCATGTTCTTGTCGGCGACTCTCGCGCTCGCGCTTTCGGCCGGCTGCTCGGGCTGCGGCGGCTCCGGGGGGACGGGCGACGGCGGCCCCGACAGCAGCACGGACGCCGACGCGGACACCGATACCGACACCGACGCGGACACCGACGACAACTGCGCCGACTCGGGCGAGATCTTCGACTGGCAACCACTGCCCGAAGGCTACGACTGTGGACCGGGTTGCCGCCAGCTCACATTCGAACCGATCTTTTCCGCTGCAGGCTGGTCGAGTGACGGCCGTTTCGTTGCTTGCTCGACCGAGGTCAACTACGGCAACAAGGCTGTAGTCATCGACACGCAAAACGAATGTTGGACGTATGTAGCACACCCAGCCTACGACAACGTGTACTGGCAATCTTCATCATCCGACAAAGGCAACGTCGCTTGGACAGCGTACAAGTATGTTGAGCCCATAGCAAACCACACCATGGTTCTCCTCAATATTCCTGATGGAGAAATCTGTGTGCTAAAGGAAATGGAGTCAAATAGCCAAGAGGAAGGTCCTAGATTTCTCAAGATTGCAACCGCAGATAACAAAATCGCATACGACATTCGGCCGTATGGCACATCCCACAACAATGCACAGTTGTTTGCCTACAACTTATCGACAGGGGAAACGAAACCCATTTCTGAACCAAATATTTACCCTGCCAAGCTATTGCTAGCCGGAGGGATTGTAGTATGGACCGAAATCAGTGACCAAACCAACTTAGAAATTTGCGCCCACCGTATCGCCACCGCTACCACCTGGAACCTGACGGCCCATCCTTCCGACCAGTTCGAACCCCAAATGGACGGCACCCGCGTCGTGTGGACCGACCTGCGCAACGGCGACGGCGAGTACTGGGGCAGCTACGAGAACGCCGACATCTACATGTACGACCTCGCGAACGACTCGCTGACCCGCATCACCGAGGGGGAGTGGGTGAAGTACATGGCAGCCGTTCCGGATCATCGCTTTCAATCCACTTCCGGTGATACTGTTTCCAGCGGGACAAGGGCTGGCACCATGTGGGGTTTTTGGCCATGATATCGAACTCGCAATAGGTCTGGCCGATTTCGTTTAACCAGTCGCACACCATGCCC
>JAWOBP010000158.1:0-59779 GCA_046484285.1 Polyangia bacterium | reverse complement strand
CGGACGTGGGTGCGGGTCAACGTGCGCGAGATGGAGGAGGGTTTCGCCGCCGAGCGGCGCAGGGAGGGTCGACCGGCCCGGGGCGTGCCCGCGCTGTACGCGCTGGACCCGCGGGACCGCCCGAGCAAGCCGCGGGAAAAGAGCGGGCCGATCCCGCGGGTGCTGGCCTCGGACCCGGAGCTGAAGAAGCTGCGCGAGGAGCGGATCAGGGAGACAGAGCGGGAGCACCGGGAGGCGTCGCGCGACTACCTGGCCGGGGACTACTGGCGCGAGTTTCCGGTGGGGACGTTCAGGCCGCCGATCATCGAGCCCTACAGGCCCAAGCACCGGTACTGGAGCGGGTACGTCTAGCCGGGCTGAATCGGCAGGGGCGAAGGGGGGAGTGACGCCGCCGAACGCGGCGCCGGGCGCCGGGGTGCGCCCGAAGCTCGGTTTCCAGAAGAAAACGGACGAGATCGGGGGGCGAGCCGAGGCGAGAACCGGCCGCAGGCGACCGATTCGGGGCGCGGACAGCCGAGATGTCAGGCAGCAGCCCGGCCGGATATGCTTCGGCCGGCGAATGCCGCCGTTGTTTGTTCTTGGTGTCTGACACCCGGGCCTTGGTGTCCGATGCCGGGATACGCAGGCAGGGGCCGCTCTCACCCGAACGGGAGAGGTTGACGAGGCACTAGCCTCTGACCCTCACCAGCATCCCCACGAGCAACAGGAGCGGCCCTGCTCGCAGGTTACCGGTCCGTCCACCGGCAGCCAGCAGCCCTGGCACGATCCCTCCAGGCAGTTGAAGTTCTCGCTGGCCGTGCAGCTCGAGTCCGGGGCCTCCACGCAGCAGTGGCCGCCGCAGCCCAGCGGATCGTCGTCGCCGTAGGGCTCGGTGCCGACCGGGCAGACCTCCCATTCCCACGGTGTGCACGCCCCGCCCACATCCGCGCACGCCTGCGAGGTGGTGTCCGTGTCGCTGTCGGTATCCGTGTCCGTGTCGCTGTCGGTATCCGTGTCCGTGTCGCTGTCGGTATCCGTGTCCGTGTCGCTGTCGGTATCCGTGTCCGTGTCGCTGTCGGTATCCGTGTCCGTGTCGCTGTCGGTATCCGTGTCCGTGTCCGTGTCGAGATCAGAGCCCGAGTCGGTGTCCTCTTCGTCCCCTGTGTCCCATGTGTCCGACTCCGAGTCCGTGTCGGTCTCTCCGCTGTCCCGGGACCCGCTCTCGCAGGCCCAGGCGCCCGCCGCGATCAGCACCGCCAGCATCGTGCTCCACCTCATCGTTCTCCTCCTTGCTCGCAGCCCTCCAGCAGGGTCTCTCGCAGCCGCGACAGATCCTCTTTCGAGCCCTCCCCTTCGGCCAACTGGCGCAGCAGCTCCTTTCTCTTGTCGCAGCGATCCTCGATGATTCGCTCGACACGCGCGCGCAGCTCCGAGAGCCGCGCGGCGCGATCCTCGTCGCCCTCGCCCGGATCCGCCTCGAACGACTGCTGGCACGAAGCCAGCAGATCTTCGATGAACTCCCAGGCGACAAAGGCGAGGCGCCGCTCCTCGAGTAGCAGCTCGACCGAGCCCGGGTCGCAGATCTCGACGCGGTTCTCCGGGGTGACCGCAACGCCGGACTCGCGCAGCACGGCGCGCACGTAGGCGTCCTTGCGCATCTCGTCCAACAGCTCGTCGTCTCCCCCGGCCCCCAAGTCGACTCGTTCCAGCGCCACGCCGGCCTCGTCCTCCACCCCGGACCGCGCGGCCGGAGCGGTGCCGCAGGCGGCGCAGGCGACACACAAAACTGCAACTACGGTTCGCATGCTCTTCATTTTCTCGCCAATGCCTTCCTGGCGCAACCGCCGCGCGTAATCCAGTCCTTGACGTCCGAGGCTATGTACCCCCCGCACAAGACGACGAGCAACGCCAGCGCCTCCCAGCACGCCAGCGTGTAGCGCGCCCAGTTGTCTCCCGGTGCGTAGAACAGCGCGGCCATCGTCAAGAGAATCGAACCAGCCACCAGCGACGGCCAGGGAATTCGCCCAAGGCGATCGCGCACGCCGAGCAGGAACAGAAGCACCCAGATCGTGCCGTAGTAGCGAGTCATCGTCACCGCCAGAAAGGCGGCCAGCAAGACCAGGATCATCGCGTCCTCGTCCCGCCGGCGCAAGAGCGCGACCAGCAGCAGCAGCCCTCCGAACAAGCGCATCGCCAACAGCGGGTTTTTCCCGGACTCGAGCCTCTCCTCGCGCGAGCCGCGATGGTGGCCGCCCCAGAAGTCGTCATCCGCCGGATCGTGCTGCGCCAGCCGCCCGGCGCCCAGGTGCATCGGATCAAGGTGCAGCACCTCGCTGTGACGCGCGATGTTGTCGATCCACTCGTCCCAGGCGCGCGCCCCGCGGCCGGTCAACGTCGAGGCGCCGAACAGCACGGCGCAGGCGATCGCCAGCCCGGCCAGAAAGCGCAACCGGCGTCTCCGAGGACGCTTCCACAGGGGACCCTCGCCGCGAACGGCCTCGGCCAGCGCTCCCAAGGCAATCGGCAGCGCCATCAACCCGGGAAAAAAGCGCGTCATCGCGCCCCAGGACAGCATCGCGCCCGCCGCCGCCCCGCGGCCGCGATGATAGAGACAGACCGAAATCACCGAGCTGGCCAGCCAGTCGTACTGCAAGAAGCCGCCGAAGAAGCGCCCGCGGTTGAAGTGGATCAGGTTCGCCCACAGCGTCGCGATCAGGGCCGCGCGCAGCCCGAACGCCCACCAGAGAAATCCGAACATCGCCGCGAACAGAAGCAAATCGAGGTTGGCGATCAGTCTCATGGCGGAGCTGTCCGCCGGAATCAGGTTGCTCAGCGGCGTGCCGACGATCGTCCAGCTGGGCGGAGGGTTGTAGCCCCAGTCGCGCAGCACCTTCTTCCAGAGCCGATCAGCGAGATGAGAACGCAGGGCTCGCGTGTCGCGACCGAGCTGCTCCCAGCGCTCGTCGCCAAACGCCGAGCGATCGTAGCCGGCGGTCGCCTGCTCGCGATCGATCACCTCGTAGCTGGCCATGTCGCGCGTGCGATCGACGTGGGCGAACCCCTCGGAAGGGCTGCCTCCGCTCTCGAGCCACTCATCGTCGGCGGCCAGCGTCGCCGCGTACAGATCGCGGTAGCCCAGCTCGCGGAAGTACTTGGAGCCCACGTAGTAATGGTAGACGTTCCAGGTTCTCAGGTAGTCTCCGCTCAGCGAGCCGTACAGGCGCTGCCCGCCGTGCACGAAGACCACCGCCAGCGCCAGCGCGCCGAACGCCGCGGTGAACGCCGGGTGGGCACGACCGAGGCGTCTTTCCACGATCCAGCAGACCAGCCAGCCGGCGGCCGATGCCCCGGCCAGCGCCGGCATCCAGCGCCCGAAGTTGCCCGGATCCATGGCGTCCGGAACCAGCGCCAGCACCGCGACTGCGATCGCGACCGCCAGTCCGATCGCCAGAGCTGCCCAGCCGGCGATCTCCCGCCGCGAGAGCCTGCAACAGCTCGCCTCGACGGAGCGCTGTGAGCCGTGCCGCATGCCTTTCTTCTACTCCGTCCAACGCTGTCGAGACAACGCCTCGCATTCCCGGCCGGATTGATCCACCCTGGGCACTGCCATGAAGATCGATCTGCACGTCCACCTCGATCTGGGATCGCCTCCGGGCGGAAATTTTTTTCGCGGCGTGAGCCACCGGGTCGGCTCCTGGTACCTCCGCCGCAGGCTGAAGATCGGCAAGACCGCCGATCCGCGGGAGCGAGAGCGCTGCGTGGCGGAGCGCCTGAGCGCGCTGGTGCGCGGCTCCGAGATCGATCGCGCCGTGCTGCTCGCTTTCGACGCCGTGCACTCCCCGAACGGGGAAATCGATCCGAAGCGCACTCTGCTACATGTCTCCAACGACGCCGCGGCACGCGTCTGCGCCCGCGCTCCGGACGCCTTCCTGCTCGGAGCGTCGGTCCACCCCGCTCGTCCCGATGCGCTCGAGGAGCTGCACCGCGCCAGAGAGATGGGCGCCGTGCTGGTCAAGCTGCTGCCCAACACGCACGGATTCGATCCGGCCGACCCGTCGTTCGTCCCCTACTGGCGCGAGCTGGCCGAGCTGAATCTGCCGCTGCTGGTCCACGGCGGTTACGAGCACACCCTGCCGGCGATCGAGCAGAGCTTCGGCGATCCCGCGCGGCTGCGACCCGTCCTGGACCAGGGTGCGACCGTGATCGTCGCCCACTGCGGATCGGCCGGGCGCTTCCACCGCAGCGAGACGTTCGGCGCTTTTCTGGAGCTGGCGACCCGCTATCCGAGCTGCCTGGGGGACACCTCCTCGCTGACCAACTTCTGGCGCTCGCGCTACCTGTTCGACCTGCTCGATCCCGAGCGCCTCGCCGCCAGCTACGACACGGTGCCCGACGATCCTCTCTCCGTGCTGGTGCACGGCTCGGACTTCCCGATCCCGATCACGACCGCCAGCTTCATCGGGCGCACGCCTCGCGCCGAGCGGCGCAGGTCCCGGCGCAAGAAAAACCCGCTGCAGCTCGACGTCGACCTCAAGCGGATGGCGGGGCTGCCGGACGAGGTGCTGACCCGCGCCCACCGCCGGCTGGGGATCGGCGCCAGGAGCTGAAGGCTCGAAGCCGCGATATCAGTCCTCGGCGTCGTTTTCGGGCAGTGCGTTGATGTGCTGCTCGACCTTGGCCACCTCGCTCTTGCGACCGAGCTCGTCGTACAGCTCGCGCACCTTGCCCAGAATCGAGCGCGCGCGGCGGTAGCGCCCCTCGCGCTCGGCCATCGAGGCCAGGCGGTGCAGCGCGCGCACCTCGCCGGACTTGTCGCCCAGCTCGCGAAACGCCTCGAGCGCCTTGTCCAGGCTGCGCCGGCACTGGTGGGTCTTGCCCAGCGCGTCCTCCTCGGAGGCCAGCTGCAGCATCGCCTCGGCCCGCTGCTGCTCGCGGCCGGCCACATCGAAGATCCTGGACGCCTCGTAGAAGGCCTTCATCGCTTCCTCGTGCCGCACCTGGCGCGAGGCGACCACCCCGGACTGGAGCAACAGCTCGCCTTTCAGCACGGGATCGTCCACGCTCTCCAGCAGCGAGCGAGCCTCGGCCAGCTGGCGCTCGGCCGCCGGGTAGTCGCCGAGCATCGCCTCGAGCCGGGACTGGGAGAGGTGCACGCGCACTCTGCGCAGATCGTCCTCCTCCACGCGGAAGATCGCCATCGCGTCGGCGTAGTGACGCCGGGCCTCCACCTCGCGACCGTTCTCCCGCTCCACGTCGGCGAGCAGCAGCAAGAGCAGTCCCCGCTGCTTCTCGAAGGCGCGCTCGCCGTCCTCGGCCTTGCGCAGCCCCAGCTTGGCCAGGCGGCGCGCCTGCGGCCAGTCGCGAGCGGAGAACGCCTCGCGCCCACGATCGACAATCCGCTCCAGCTCCTGAACGACCTTCTCTTCCGGCTTCCCATCCGCCTTTTTCGATGCCGCCACGGACGAAGCCGAGGCGCTCTCGCGCTCGGGCTCCTCGCCGCCGCACGACGACAGAGCCAACCCCGCCAGAGCCGACAGGAGCAAAACGGCCTCGGTATGCAATCCGCGCAAGAGCACGACCTCCAGCCCCATCTTACCCGCCCGCAACACCGTCTTTCAACGCGAACGATTCGGAGCGATAATGGGGGCTCACCCGGGAAGGTGCCAGATGAAAAAGCTGTTTTCGATTGCCTCTGCGATCGCGCTGCTCGGCTGCGGGGCCGAGCCGACCAAATACGACCCGGACGACGGAATGGACGCTGATGCCGACTCGGACAGCGACGCGGACGCGGACAACGATGCCGACTCGGACACGGACGCCGACACCGATGCAGATTCCGACACTGACACCGATGCAGATACGGACACCGACACCGATTCCGACGCTGACACCGATACGGACACCGACACCGATACGGACACCGGCACCGATACGGACACCGGCACCGATACGGACACCGGCACCGATACGGACACCGGCACCGGTCCCGACGAGGACGGACAGCTGGCATGGGCCGTGCGCGCGGGCGGGAGCGGCGACGAGTGGACCTCCGCGATCGATACCCTGTCGGACGGGTCATCCCTGGCAGCGGGCCTTTTCCAGTCTTCGGCCACTTTCGGGCCCGGGGAGACGAACGAGACGATCCTGGCTTCCGCTGGAGAACGCGACATCTACTTGGCGCGATACGCGCCCGACGGCGCTCTCGACTGGGCAGTGCGCGCGGGCGGAGAGAGCAACGACTACGCTTACGAAATCGCGGCTCTGACCGACGGCGGCTCGATAATTACCGGCCACTTCTACGAAACAACCACGCTCGGGCTCGGCGAAACCAACGAAACCACGTTGACCGCCCTGGGCGGCACCGCGATGCTGATCGCGCGCTACTCGCCGACCGGCGAGCTGGAGTGGGCCAAGTGCACGAGCGGATACGACTACGAGCACGGCGAGGACATCTCCTGCCTGCAAGACGGAACGACCTTTGTCACGGGCTACTTCTCCGGGAGCCCCACCTTCGGCCCGGGCGAGGCCAACGAAACGACGCTGTCCGAGGCGGGAACGTTCGACGTCTTCGTCGCCAAGTACAATCCGGACGGGACGCTCGGGTGGGTCTCGCGCGCGACCGGCTCCGCATACCAGATCGGAGAAGACGTGGTCGCTCTTTCCGACGGAGGCTGCCTGGTTACCGGAGACTTCGAGGGGACCACTGCTTTCGGCCCCGGAGAAAGCGAGGAAACGGAGCTTTCCGCGGAGGGGTACTCCGACATCTTCGTCGCCAGGTACGAGGCGGACGGCTCGCTGGCCTGGGCGAAGAGCGCCGGAGGGGCCGCCTACTCCGACACCGGATTCGCCATCGACGCCCTCTCGGACGAGTCCTTCACGATCGCCGGCCAGGTCGGCTCGACGGCCACCTTCGGCTCCGGAGAAACGAACGAGACCGAGCTGGCCCTGCCGGGAATCGCCAACATCTTCGTGGCTCACTACGCCGCCGACGGCTCACTCGAATGGGCGAAAGGCGCCGGGAGCGCCGGCTCGACCAATGCCAAAGACGTTTCCCTGACGAGCGACGGAACCGCGCTGGTGACCGGCTACATGGAGGGCACGGTGACCTTCGCCGAGGGGGAGGACAACGAGACCGAGCTGGTCTCCGGCGGAACCTCCGACGCCTTCGTTGCGAGATACGAGCCGGACGGCACGCTGGGCTGGGCCAGACGCGCGGGAGGAAGCTACATCAGCGACTACGCGTCCGGCATGTCTGTCTCGGTCCTGGCCGACGAAAGCTCGATCGTCACCGGCAAGTTCAGATACGAAGCCACCTTTGGCCAGGGAGAAACAAACCAGACGACGCTGACCTCGGCCGGCGAAGACGACGTGTTCGTCGTAAAGTACGGACCGTAGAAGCCACTCCTCCCTCATCCCAACAGGCGCAGCCGGGTGTGCTCGGCTATCGCGCCGAAGTGCCTGTCTCGGGTCAGGAGCTCGTGCCTGTTGCGGATCGACAGCGTCGCGATCAGCGCGTCCGCCGGGGGGACCGTGATTCCGCGCTTTCTCAAGCCCGCGTACAGCTCGGCCGCTTCGAGGTGCTCGTCGCGCCCGGCCTCGACGAACGGCAAGAGGGAGAGGCGACCGGCCACGTGATCGCGACGTCGTTCGGAGCGAATCCCCTGCACCACCTCCTGGATCACCACGCCGCAGATCACGACCCGATTGACGACCTCCAGCAGGTTTTTCACGCGAGCCACGTCCGGCTCGTGACCGCTGAAAAACCCGATCCAGACCGAGCTGTCAACCAGAACCAATCCGCTCCTCCCGCATCGCGTCCAGGTCTCCCTCCCAGTCGACCTCGCCGGCGAGCTCGCCGATCCTCTCGATCTCCTTTTGACGCACGAACGAGGCCAACGCAGTGTTGACGATTTCCACTTTCTTCTTCAACCCGGTAAGCTCCGCCGCCCGCTCGAGCAGATCATCGCGTATGTTCACCACTGTCCGCACTGCTGGTCCTTCCTCTCCCCTTTTGATATCATTTTATCAGTTGTTTGATATCGATCAAGCAGGCAATACGAACCGCTCACAGGCCGGGCGCAGGGGCAAAATCAGAATCGCCCGCTCACGGCCAGGCCGGCGGCGGTGGGGTGTCCTTCTCCATCATGCCCGACGAAGAACAGCGTGACTCCGGTCCCGGCGACCCCGGCTCCGGCTCCGACCAGCATCCAGGCGGCCGGCTCCCAGCGCGACGGGGATCCGTGGATTCCTCTCACGGCGACTCCCGTCCCGATCGCCGCGATTCCGATTCCGGCCAGCGTCCAGGCCGCTCCGTCCCGGTACCAGGGCTCGGGCTCGCCGCCCTCCCCGTCCGATTCCGCGGGCGGCTGCGGCTCGATCAGCTCGGCGGCGGCCGCGGACGCGGGCTCGGCTCCGATGCCTTTCTCCGCTCCCATCCGCACCGCGCTGTCGGCTTCCGCATCGACCAGCCAGACCTCGACCGACCACGGGCTCCCCACCAGGGCGACCGCTCGCGGGGAATCCGCGGCGCGGGCCAGCTCGGCCAGGGCGACCGCGATTTCCTCGCCGGCGGTCTCCTCACCCGCGACCAGCCTGACCGCGCCGCCCTCGAACGACAGCTCGGTCGCTTCGGTCAGCGGCGGGCTCAGCTCCACTGGCCCGGCTCCGAGTTGCACCTCGAGCAGCGGCCCGGTTCTGCCGAAGCAAACGGCGCGGACCGCGTGAGGCCCGAACGACAGGTGGCGAAAGCGGTTGTCTCTCCCCTCGACCCGCCGGCCGTCCACCACCAGCTCGCATTCTGCCGAAGCATCGATGATCAGCTCGCCGTCGTCCCTCCACCCGCTTTGCGACGTGACGCGGGCGTGCTCCTCGCGCACCCAGGGGGGAAACTGGGCCGGATCCGGATCCAGGTCGGGGTAGCGCCGCGCCGCCTGTAGGATCAGCTCGTCCTTGCGCTCGTCCCGCCCCTCGATCCGCGCGATGTCCGCCAGATGGACGCGGGCGCGGAAGGCGGCCTCGCGCAGCCGGGGGCGCCGATCAAAAAGCGCCGGGTCCTCCTCGACCTCCTCTACGAGCGCGGTCAGCTCCTCCCGAGCCGCGGCGTGGTCGCCTCCGTAGAAAAGATCCTCGGCCGCTGCGAAGCTCTCCGCCAGCCTTTCGACCCTCACGCGCGAGGCCTCGGCAGCCAGGCCGATCCGTTCGGCGAGGGCAGCGCCGCGAACCAGCGGAGCTCCGAGCTCGGCGGCGACGGCGTCCAGCTCTTCGGAGGTCACCTCGCGTCCCGCGTCGACGGCGCAAAGCGGCAGCTTCACTTTCGAAGGAGGCGTCTCGCCGGCGCTGGCCGCGCCCGCCGACAAGACCGACAGCGCCAGGCATCCCCACCAGCACCTCACGGCTCCACCTCCCCTTCGTCGCGACGCTGGTCGCGTTCCCGATCGAGCAGCCACCACGCGATCGCTCCCACCAGCGCGGCCGCGCCGGCACCGACCAGCGACCAGCCGCCCGCCCTCAACTCGTGCAACCGGGCGCAATCGCCGTCGGCATCGCGCCTTTCGCTCGCGCAGCTGCCGTCCATCGCCAGCAAGGCCGCTCCGGCCGCCGCCGCCGCGACCCCCAGCCCGGCCAGCGCTATCCGCAGCCTCTGCCTGGTTGCCGGCGAAAAGGAAGGTTCGAGCTGCCCCAGCTCGACCTCGTTCAGCTCACCCTCCCGCAACTCGACCGCACCCTTCGACCGCCCGTCTTCGGAACGCAGCTCCAACTCGTGCTCGCCCGGCTCCAGCACGAGCGTTCCGCCGCGCAGCATGGCCGTCTGACCGTCGATTCGAAGCTCTGATTCCGGCGCCGCGCCGGCGACCCGCAGCCGGGTCGTCTCGCGCTTTTCGCTGGCGGCGACGAAACGCTCTCCCAGCTCGCGCGCGGTCCAGCTCAGCTCGCGCTCGCTGCACAGCAGGCAGACGAGATCCGCCGAAGCCCGCTGTCCGGAAGCGGACAACACCGCGCTGGAGCCGAAGCGCCGCACGCTCAGCTCGGCCTCTGCCCCACCGCTTCCCAGCCGAAAGAAACCACGCGCGCCGGCGCTCGATCCGGCCTCGCGCGCACCACCGGAGCCGTCCCCGGCGCTACAGGGCCGCGCAGCCGCCACCAGGGCGCAACACAGCGCCAGCAGCGACACGCTCCGCTCAATCGTCCCGTTTTTTCTCGCCGACATCGGCAACAGCTCCCCGGCGGATCGGTTGCCCGCCGTTTTCTTCCCTTGCTGTTCCATATCGGACGATCCGGCCCAGCGGTTGCAAAAAAGATCGAAGCGGGGAGTCAGCCCGCGTGTTTTTCTACGAGCCGGCCGACGTTCGGCACCGCCTCGGCCACGTGTTTCGCCGCCACGCCGCGCAACCCGGAATAGATCTTCTTGATCACTTTCTTGTCCGACTGATCGATGATCCCGTCCGTGATCTCGAGCAGATCCTCGGCGATCCGTTTTTCGCGAGACAACACCCAGGTCGAAAACGGCGTCTTTCGCTCCGGCTGCTCGCCCAGGTACTCCTCGTGGTAACCGTCGAGCACCCCGGCGAAGTCGTCGAGCAGGAAATCGACGGCGCGCTTCACGATCCCCGGCTTGATGCTGACGAAAGCCTTGTAGCCCATCTTGACCATCTTGCCCGACAGGCCCTTTTTGGACTCGACCTCGCTGTCCACCAGTGATACGCAATCGTCGACCAGTTGCGGACGTTTCTCTTCGCTCGAGATGATCTCCAGTAGAGCTCCCATGCAACCTCCTCGTCGCCGCGCGACGTGTCGTCTCGATATCAGCTCCCCGTTGCAATCGCAAGTGGCCGGTAGTTATCATCCTCGCGGCTCGCTCCAAGGGAGGCTTTGATGCGTGATTTCAAACGATTCATCGAAGGCAAATTCGAAGCTGCCGGCGAGATCATCGAAGTGACCGCCCCCGAGGACGGCTCTGTCTGCGGCCGGGTCCGGGGCTCGGGCCCGGCCGAGGTGGAGCGCGCGACGGTCGCGGCCGGGCGATCTTTTCCCGGTCTGGCCGAGATGCCCGCCTGCGAGCGAGCCGAGATCCTGGAACGCACGGCGCAAGGCCTGGAAAGCCGCGCCGACGAGATCGCGGAGACGATCCGGCTCGAGGCGGGAAAACCGCTCGCGCTGGCCCGCGGCGAGGTGAGCCGCGCGGTGGCGACCTTCCGCATCAGCTCGGTCGCGGCGCGCGAGGCGGGAGGCGGAGAATTCCGGCGCATGGACGGCCACCCCCAGGGGCGCGGCCTGACGGCGCTCACGCAGCGCGTGCCGGTCGGTCCGATCGTGGCGATCAGCCCGTTCAACTTCCCGCTCAACCTGGTTGCGCACAAGGTCGCCCCGGCGATCGCGGCCGGCTGCCCGGTGGTTCACAAGCCCGCGCGCAAGACCCCGCTGGCGGCCCACCTGCTGGCCGAGGCGCTGGTCGAGGCCGGCCTGCCCGCCGGCGCCCACCAGGTGCTGGTCTGTCCGCCGCAAACGGCGGAGAAGCTGGTCGCCGACGATCGGCTCGCGCTGTTGACCTTCACCGGCTCGGCCGAGGTCGGCTGGCGTCTCGAGTCGCTGGCCGGGCGCAAGAAGACCGTGCTGGAGCTGGGCGGAAACGCCGCGGCGATAGTGGAACCCGACGCCGATCTGCCTCGCGCGGCGCGCCTGCTGGCGGCCGGCGCCTACGCCTACTCGGGGCAGGTCTGCATCTCGGTGCAGCGCATCTACGCGCACCGCGAGATTTTCGACGATTTCGTCGCAGAGCTGCTCGCCGCGATCGAGCGGGACATCAAGGTCGGCCCCACCTCCGATCCCGAGACCCTGGTCGGCCCGCTGATCTCGGAGGAGGAGGCCGACCGGGTCGAGAGCTGGATCGAGGAGGCGCTGGCCGACGGCGCCCGCTCGCTGACCGGTGAGGTACGCCGCGCGGGCGCGGTGATGAAGCCGGTCCTGCTGACCGACGTGCCGCCGCGGGCCCGCGTGTCCAGCAGCGAGGTGTTCGGCCCGGTCGCGCTGGTCGCCCCGCACGACGACCTGACAGAGGCGGTGCGACTGGCCAACGACTCGGAGTTCGGCCTGCAGGCCGGGCTGTTCACGCACAGGATGGACAAGGCGCTGTGGGCCTTCGACCGGCTGGAGGTGGGAGGAGTGGTGCTCAACGACGCGCCGACCCGCCGCGTGGACCACATGCCCTACGGTGGCGTCAAGGGCTCGGGAGAGGGCCGCGAGGGACCGCGCTGGGCGATCGAGCACATGACCGAGCCGAGGCTGATGCTAATCGCCGACTGGGCCCGGATGCGGCATCCAAGGGACTGAAGGGACGAGAGACCGAAGCAACCCGAGCGACCGAAGGAGCGCTCTCTCGATCCCGGGCTCCTTCGGTCCTTTTCTTCCTTTCGGTCCCTTCTCTCTTTGGTCTTTCTTCCCTGGATCTGCCGGCGCGCCTACCTCCTTACTGGCTGCTGTTCCAGATGATACGGCGGTTCTTGCGCGGTGGTATGCGGTGGAATCGGACGTCGGGCCGTCCGATCGCCAGAACGGCTCCGGCGTGGGCGCCGCGCGGAATGCCCACTTCTTCGCGCACTTTCCGATCGCGGACCAGCGCGGTCAGCGCGTAACCGTTGTAGCAGGTGCCCAACTCCAGAGGCGGCGCGACGAGCATGATCTCCATCGCGGCCAGGTTGCAGCTCGCCGTGGCCAGGTGCCTCAGACCCGAGGCGAACATGACCAGCACCGCGGGCGCGCCGTAGAAGAGCCGATCGTTCCCCGCCAGCGTCTCGTGGAACATCTCGGCGATGGCCGGCATCCGCAGCCGGTAGGCGTTGACCATCTTGCGTCCCACCGCCAACGAGATCGCCAGTCGCACGAACGGGTTCTCGAGTTGCCTTTCGAGCTTGGTGTAGTAGCCGCAGACCCGGCGAGACAAATCGCGGACGCGCTCGCGGCCCTGGAAAACGATGAAGCGCACGTTCTGTGAATTGGTCGACGTCGGCGCGTGGTTGGCCTCGCCGATCAGGCTCTCTATCTCGGCGCGTTCCAGCGGTTGGTCGGCGAAGCGCCGGCAGCTCCTGCGCTCGCGCAGCAGACGGCGTACCGTCTCGATCTCCGGGTAGGGCTCGTCCGGCATCGGGGCGAAGCTCTCGCCGTCGAGAAGCGAGTGGGTCAAGGCGCCGGTCGGGCAGGCCGCGACGCAGTGCCCGCAACCTATGCAGCGCCCCGGATGGTGAACGTCGAGCTCGCCGTCATCGCGCCAGACGAAAACGCCGGACGGGCAGACGGCCGCACAGTCCCGGCATTTCTCGCAAAGCTCGGCATCTATAGCGAGGTCGACTTTTTCCCTTGCAGCCAGCATGCAACACAAGAACATATCTGCGATTCGTCCCCGAAGCCACCCGTCAACGAACAGACACAGACCGGTAACGGAGGGTGCGGGGTGTCCTTCGGAGGGGCGAAACTGTAGGTCCAATCGATGTTTTGCAGCCCCGAGAAGGATACCCCGCACCCGGAGTGGTAGAAGCTTTCCGGACCGCGCTTGCCCCTTCACGTTTCTGCTGCTAGCTTCCCGGCTGGATCTGTTTTCAAAAGCCAGGCGGCCCGGAGCCGCGAAGCATTCGGAGGTGTGAAGCCATGTTCGACAAGTACCGCGACGAAATCCGACAGGAGCTGCAAGGCATCCGCGACGCGGGCACCTACAAGGACGAGCGCGTGATCGTCTCGCCGCAGAGCGCCGCGATCTCGGTCGCCGACGGCGAGGTCATCAACTTCTGCGCCAACAACTACCTCGGCCTGGCCGACAACAAAGAGATCATCGAAGCGGCCAAGAAAGCGCTCGACGAGCGCGGCTTCGGAATGGCCTCAGTGCGCTTCATCTGCGGCACCCTCGACCTGCACAAGCAGCTCGAGGACACGATCAGCAAGTTCTACGGACACGACGATACGATCCTCTACTCGTCCTGCTTCGACGCCAACACCGGCTTTTTCGAGATCGTGCTCAACAAGGAGGACGCGGTCATCTCCGACCAGCTCAACCACGCCTCGATCATCGACGGCGTGCGGCTCTGCAAGGCCGAGCGACACCGCTACGACAACAACGACATGAATCATCTCGAGGAGATCCTGAAAAAGACCCAGGACAAGCGCCGCCGCCTGATCTGCACCGACGGCGTCTTCTCGATGGACGGTTACCTGACCAAGCTCGACGAGATCGTGGCGCTGGGCAAGAAGTACAACGCGATGGTGATGCTCGACGACTCGCACGCCACCGGCTACATCGGCAGGACCGGTCGCGGCACGCCCGAGCACTTCGGCGTGCTGGGCGAGGTGGACATCGTCACCTCCACGCTGGGCAAGGCGCTCGGCGGCGCCTCCGGCGGCTACACCACCGGCCGCGGCGAGATCATCGAGCTGCTGCGCCAGCGCTCGCGGCCCTACCTCTTCTCCAACACGCTTACCCCGGCGCTGGCCGCCGCCTCGATCAAGGTCTTCGAGATGCTGTCGGCGACCACCGAACTGCGCGACAAGCTGATGGACAACACCGAGTACTTCCGCAGCAAGCTGGAGAAGATGGGCTTCGACGTGCTGAGGGGCGAGACCGCGATCGTGCCGGTCATGCTGTACGACGCCGCGCTGGCCACCAGGTTCGCCGACGAGATGCTCAAAGAGGGCATCTACGTGATCGGCTTCAGCTACCCGGTCGTGCCCAAGGACAAGGCCCGGATCCGGACCCAGATCTCCGCGGCCCACGAGGAGGAGCACCTCGACAAGGCGCTCGACGCCTTCGAGAAGGTGGGCAAGCGGCTCGATATCCTGAAGTAGAGCCCCCACCCTCGGCGCCGGCGGCGCCTCGACCTCCCCCGGTTTACGACTGGTCATCGGGGGAGGTAACGATCGAAATGCACTCTCGCAGAGAGCACGGTTCGTTCACACCACGTCCACCCTGCCCCGGCCACCGCCGGATCTCCGGAGAAGAAAAACCACCCTGTGCGAGCGCACGGCCCGATCGTAACCTCCCCCGGCGTCCAATCGTCCAGCGGGGGAGGTCGAAGCGCTCGAAGCGCTGAGGGTGGGGGCCCAACCCGCGAGCCGCAGCACGGAGAATGCGGAAACCTCCCTACTTCTCGTCTACGGCTGCGAGAATCCTTCGAACGAGATTCTCTCCGTAAAAGGCGCCTTCTCGCACGAGCTTTTCTATCTCGGGTCGAAGGGCGGGAATGATACCGAGCACCTTTGCCTTGGCCAGAAGGCCTAGAGAGCCGATCGTTTTCAACCCTACAGCCATGGCAGCGCGTCTGCCTTTCAGCTCGTCGATGCAGACTCGCTCGATATTGCTCTCCAGTGCGAGTTGGATCACTGCTGCTTCTCCTTCGTCGAGGGAAGCAAGCGCCACCGGATCGATGGGAGAGGCGAGTGGAACCGTAGTCACCCATTCGGGCAGAGCCGCCCGGTATCCTGCCTCGACACCAGCTTCGATTTCCGCTCCCACCTCTGCGGGACAGATGAAATCGATGGGCAGCTTTGCTACAGGTTCCAGCAGCCCGGCCCTGGACAAGGCTATCAGCGGGCCCGTGTCGACTACGACTCTCTCAGTCATCGAAGGCGAAATCGATTTCGGCTTCCGCGTCCTCGGCGCGTAGATTGCTCATCGGGACGCCGGCCCGAACGAGGGAAAAGAGAAACTCCACGCGGCCCATATCGCACAGCTTCGCCGCTTGCCCGGAGGTGAGCTTGCCCAGCTCGTAGAGCTTTGCGGCCAACAGGAACCGCGCTTCTTCGGAAAACTGATCGGGAGAAAGCCCCAGTCCTAGTAGAATCTCTTCTCCGTAACTTATGGTGAGTTGGCGCTCCATGTATTCTTCTTTCGACAGATAGAAGTGTAGCTCATCCAGCCTGGACGGTCCAGACCTTGCCCGGCCGACCTTGCCCGGCCTGCAGCCCCGCCCTCCCCTGGCGAAAATGTCCGGACGCTCGAGCCGCGGCACAGCTTGTGTCACTTTTTCCTCTCGGGAAACCTGCTGTGATGTACAATGGTTACGCGTATCGGCGCCTACTCCGTGCCCGGCACGGGGATTGCTTGGGTACCGGGCGAGCGACGCTACCACGGGAGGTTTCCAATGCTTGCAGCAAGAAGACTTTTTGCCCTTGCCGCCGCGGCCGCGATCCTGGCCGTCGGCTGCGCCGTGACGCTGGACGACGCCGAGCCGCGCGCTCTGACCGAGCAGGAGACCGTGGTCGTCGAGTCGAGCAACGAGTTCGGCTTCGATCTCTTTTCCGAGGTCGTTTCGCAGTCGGACGGCGAGAACGTGTTCGTCTCCCCGCTTTCGGTCTCGATGGCGCTGGGCATGACCTACAACGGCGCTCGCGGCGAGACCGCCGCGGGCATGCGCGAGGCGCTGCGCTACGGCGATCTGAGCAACCCCGAGATCAACGAGAGCTACAAGGGCCTGATCGACATGCTGACCTCGATGGACGACGAGGTCGCGCTCGAGATCGCCAACTCGATCTGGTACCGCCAGGGCCTGAACGTGCTGGCCGAGTTCATCGAGGCCTGCGAGACGTTCTTCTACGCCGCGGTGCAGGCGCTGGACTTCGACTCGGCGTCGGCGGCGCAGACGATCAACGACTGGGTCGCGGAAAACACCAACGGGTTGATCGAGGAGATCGTGGACGACCCGATCGAGGCCGACCTGATGATGTTCCTGATCAACGCGGTCTACTTCAAGGGCGAGTGGACCTACCGTTTCGACGAGGCCGAGACCCATGCCGCCGACTTCCACGTGGACGAGGAGACGACCCGCACAGTGCAGATGATGCACCTCCACGGCGACGTGCCGATCTACTGGGGCGACTGCTTCGCCGCGGTCGACCTACCCTACGGAGATGAGTACTTCGCGATGGCGATCCTGCTGCCGATCGAGGGGTACACGATCGACGACGTGATCGCGCAGCTAGGTCCGGACAGCTGGCAGCAGATGGCCCAGGGCTTCTCCACCGAGGAGATGACCGTCGAGATCCCGCGCTTCGATCTGGAGCGGGAGTACGGGCTGAAATCGGTGCTGATCGCGCTGGGGATGGAGCAGGCTTTCGACCAGCTCGGGGCCGACTTCAGCGGAATCGAGCCCAGCGGGGAGCTGTTCATCGGCAAGGTCAAGCACAAGACGTTCGTGAGCGTCGACGAGGTGGGCACCGAGGCCGCGGCGGTCACCTCCGTGGGGGTGGAAGCCGGCTCGGCCGCTCCCAACGAGCTCATCGCCGACGAGCCGTTCGTCTTCGTCATCCACGACCGCCACTCGCAGTCGATCCTGTTCATCGGCAAGATGCAGGATCCGGGCTGATACCCGAGAAACAGAGCACCTCGAATTCGATCGCGCTGCCCCGCGCCTGGAGTGGAGCGGCTCACTTCCCCAGGTAACCCAGGCTCTTCAGCTGCTCGAGCAGATCTGGGTTCTCGGTCAGCGTCCCGGCCGCCGGCTTCTCCGGCTCGAGCACCGGCTCGCCGGGACGAAAGAGCAACCCTTTCATCTCGTCCACGACTCGTGGATTGGAGTCGAGCACGTCGCTCCGCTCGCCGGGGTCCTCCTCGCGGTGATAGAGCTCGAAGCGCCGCGGCCGCGAATCGCGCGTGTCGTCTCGCGAGTAGATCAGCTTCCAGTCTCCGGCGATCACTCCCTTCCAGTGCTGAAGCACGCTCAGGTGGCGACCGGTCTCGCTCTCCACCGGCGGGCCCTCGTACCTGCCCCGGCGCGCCACGCGCAGCAGGTCCAGCTCCTGGCCGCCCGGCGCGTCTCCGATCCCGACGATGCCAGCAATCGTGGCAGGCATCCCGACCGAAGCAGGCACGGTCGGCGCGACCCGGCCGACGACCCCTCCCGGCAACCTCACGATCAGCGGAACGTGGATCAGCTCGCGGTAGACGCTGTGTTTGTGATCGCAGCCCCCGTGCTCGAAGAACTCGTCCCCGTGATCCGAGGTGATCACCAGCACGGTCTCGTCCATCAGGCCGCGCCGCTCCAGATACTCGAAGAAGCGCCCCAGCAACCGATCGACCTCGACTATCCCGGCGTCGTACTGGGCGACCACGTAGCGCAGGATCTCGTCGCCCGGGTGACGGCGCGTCTCCGGCGCGGTGCAGAACTCCTCTATCTCGAAGCCCTCCACCCGCTCGACGAAGGTGTTGAACCGCGAGGAGTCGTAGGGCCGATGCACGTCGTACCCGTGGAGGAACATGAAGAACGGCTCCTCGGCATCCCATTCCTCCAGCCACGCGCGCGCGGCCGCCAGGTTCGGGGCGAACCGGCGCGACCTGGACTCGTAGACCTCGAAGCCCTGTCCCAGCCCGAAATCGCCCGAAACGTAGCCGCCCCCGGTGAAGCCCACCGTGCGATAGCCGGCCTCGGCCAGCGTCTCCGGCATCGTGACGAGCTCGTCGTCCAGCCTGCCGGGATCGCGAAAGTAGACCAGCCCGTGCCGATCGGGTGTCAAACCGCTGAAGATCGAGGCGTGAGCCGGGGTGGTCCAGGACGACTGGCTGATCGCGTCGTCGAAGACGAGCGACTCGCGGGCCAGGCGATCGATGTTGGGCGAGGTCTCCCGCGGGTAGCCGTAGCAGCCGAGGTGATCGGCGCGCAGCGTGTCGATCGAGATCAGGATCACGTTGCAGCCGCTGCAGCGATAGGCCGTGCGAACGACGCCGCGCTCGGCCGAGGCAGGCTCGTCGCCGCAGCGACAACCAGCGCCGAGCAGCGCCGCAGCCACAACCAGCGCGGCCCGGGCTGTCCTCGACATCAGTAGGTCGAGACCGCCACGTCGTCGATCAGCCATCCCAGGTCGACCGTGGCCTCGTCCGCGCCGAACAGAAAACGGAAGCGAAAGCTCGAGGTGAGATGGCTCGATCCGACAGGCACGCTGACCTGCGTCCACGAGC
The DNA here is from genome assembly GCA_046484285.1 of Polyangia bacterium. Lineage (GTDB taxonomy): Bacteria > Myxococcota_A > Polyangia > JAAYKL01 > JAAYKL01 > CAZHCG01. Next base: position 40,869 of record JAWOBP010000158.1, on the reverse strand, counting down.
CGCCCGGGATGTCTCCCGACCAGCCCTGGTGTCCGCCCACGTCGGGCTCCGGAGAGCAACCGCCGTAGGCGCCGTCCAGCAGCCCCTGGTAGCCGGGAGTGGGAGTCACGTCGTCCCAGCTGGCACCGCCGTCGCTCGATATCTGCACGATGCCGCCGTCCCACCATGTGCCGGACGAGTAGTCCTCGAACTCGTACCAGTGCCAGAAGGTCAGCTCCACGCTCATCGCCGACGACGAGCACGCCGACAGGTCGATGATCGGCGAGGCCAGCTCGGCCATCTGGCAATCGTTGTAGTAGTCGTCGAGGTCGGTGGCCCAGCAGCCGGAGCCCGAACGGCAGCCTCCGCCGTACGACGGATCGCCGCGCTCCCAGGGGTCGTCTCCGGCGATGCCGCTCGTCGGCGAATGAGAGAAGCCGTCGTCTCCGGTGTCGAAGCCGGCCGAAAAGGATACCTCGGTGCAAGGATCGAAATCGTCGCACTCGCCGTCGGTGCAGCCGTAGTCGCAGGTCGTGCACCACGCGTCGACCGCGTCGCTCTCGCAGATCTGGTCCGGACCGCAGTTGTCTATATTGCTCCACCCGGTCCACTGGAGGTTGCCGTCGCCGCACAGCGCCGAGTCGCCGGTGCAGTAGCGGTAGGCCTGGTTCTGTTGAGCGTCGGCTCCGCAGGCGTCGCTCTCGCACTGGTAGTCCGTCTGCGCCGCGATCGGATCGCAGAGCTGATCCGACCCCAAGAAGTTGCATCCGTCGCAGCAGGGACCGCTGCTGCAGACGCAATCCGTGTCCGTGTCGGTATCGGTGTCCGTGTCGGTATCGGTGTCGGTGTCGGTGTCGGTGTCGGTATCGGTGTCGGTGTCGGTGTCCGTATCCGTGTCGGTGTCGGTGTCGGTGTCCGTATCCGTGTCGGTGTCGGTGTCCGTATCCGTGTCGGTGTCGGTGTCGGTGTCCGTATCCGTGTCGGTGTCGGTGTCGGTGTCCGTGTCGGTGTCCGTATCCGTGTCGGTGTCGGTGTCCGTATCCGTGTCGGTGTCGGTGTCGGTGTCCGTGTCGGTGTCGGTATCCGTGTCCGTGTCGCTGTCGGTATCCGTGTCCGTGTCGGTGTCGGTATCCGTGTCCGTGTCGCTGTCGGTATCCGTGTCCGTGTCGGCATCCGTGTCGGCGTCTGTATCCGAATCCGAGTCCGCGTCGGTATCGCCGTCGGTGCCCGTTTCGGTATCGGTGTCGTCGTCGCCGTTGCCGGATACCGATACCGAGGCGCAACCGCAGGCGAACAGAACAGCCGCCATCAGGCAAACCACCATCTCGCACGAAATAACGGACAGGTAGCTTTTCATGACTTCTTTGACATTCATGGGCAGCAATACTAGCAGAAAATTCGTCCCGGCGGTTGCCAAACAGATCGCTTGCGATTCAGTCGGAGAAAACAGCGTCCAGGCACAGGTGCCTGCGGGCCGGGTCCGAGGCGTTCACCCGCACGGTCAGCTCCTCGGCATCCGGCGGCATCAGCAGCGAGACGCCGTTCAACCCGGGCTCGTTGCGGAAAATCATCTCTCCGAGCCGCGCCTCTCCGCTGCCGAGCGATACCGAGACGTCCGATCGGCCCCACTGCGGAGCTCCTCGTCGCAATCCCCCGTAGAGCGTCACCCAGCGAGGGCTGCCCGCGACCGGAGATCGAATCACCAGCGTGCCTTCGGGCAGTGGATGAGCTCGGATCATCAAGCGAGCCAGTCGACCGAAGCGACAGCGACCGCGACCAACCCGCTGCCAGGCGGGTCGGCCGGGGAAAAGCCAGCTTCCGTCGCGCCACACCGCGCTTCGCTCTCCATCCTCCAGCTCGGCCGAAACCTCGAAGGCCTCCACCGTCTCGACCAACCTGCGGTAGCGGCCCGGCTCGACCCTCCGCTCGAGACGCAGCAGTCGGAATCGACCCGGTTTCCGCAGCTCGGACTGCTGGTAGGGACCCACGTCGCGACCGAAAAAGATCTTTTCGTAGCGCTCGAAGAGACCGAACCTCTCGACCACCCAGATCCGCTTTGGCGCGACCGGGTCGACCAGCCGCCGCCTCGGTATCTTCAACTCGAACGGGCTCAGCGCCAGCTCGGCCCCGGGAGGTATCTCGCCGCGGGCCAGCACGGTGGGCGCGTCGAGAAACGCCACGCGGTAGCCGGACAGGTCCAACACGCGATCTTTGCTTTTCAGCTCCGAGGTCAGCGTCTCTCGCAGCTCGCCGATCCCGCTGTCGTCGAAATGCCTCCCCAGCAGCCCCAGCATCGCGGCCAGCGACAGCGCGGCGAACACCAGCGCGGCCCACTCCGAGACAAGCGCCATTCGCCGGGGTCGCGGCGGGTCGAACGGCTGCTCGTCGTCCGCACGGCGGCTTCCGACGCGTGCGATCGCCAAAAGGCAGACTCCGATCCAGAAGCTCATCCAGATGATCGAGTTGAACGCGACCACCCAGGCGTACGCGCCGCAGAAAAAGCCCAGCGCTCGGCGCGAAGAGCGCAGGAAGACGGCGGCGAGCAGGTAGATCGCGCCCAGGCCGCCGAGCTGCAGCGGCAGCATCCAGCTTTCCAGCCCGTGCTCGTAGAGCACCCCGGAGACTCCCAACATGCCGTGGAACCAGCTGCTGTGCGCCGCTCCGTACTCCAGCAGCCAACGCACGGTGCCGAGGAAGAAGGCGTCCGGATCCCAAAGGACGAAGGGCAGGTAGACCGCGGCGGCGACCGCGCCGCAGGCTGCCATGCCGCGCAGCAACCAGCGACGGCCTCCCGAGCGCGCCAGCCAGATCGCCAACAGCGGCGCCAGCGCCAGGTTGAACGGACGCGTGGTCAGAGCCACGCCCATGACGATCGAGGCGGCCAGCGGCCGCTGCGTTGCGACCGCGGCGGCCAACAAGGCGAGCACTGCCCAATCCGCCTGCGGCTCGGCGTAGATTCCGTTCCAGTGGGTATCGGGAAGAAACAGGTAGGTCGCCAACCCCAGCAGCACCGCTCCCGCCCTGCTCGCGCCCGCGCGAAGCGCGATGCTTCCCAGTGAAGCGACTATCACCGCGTCGGCCAGCCAGGCGGTCCAACGCACGTCGAGGCCCGCGGCGCGCGCCGGGAGATGCAGCAGCCACAGGCCGGGCGGATAGGTGAGCGGCACCTGCGATCCGACCTGCATCTGGTGCAGGCCGTATGGCGATTCGCCGTCCAGCAACGCGTCGATCGCGTCGATCACCAGAGGCAGCATATCGCGGCGCGCCGGATCGATCTCCCACTGGAAGATTCCGCAGGCGCGCACGGCCAGGCCCGCCGCGCCGATCGCGGCCAGCGCGATCGCCGGTCGAGGAGGCCGGATCAGCAAGGCGAGCAGCAGCGCGAAAGCCGTACCCGAGGTCAGCCACAGTGCGGTCGTGTGGTGCGGGTAGATCGACATGTGCTGGTAGGGCCGGTCGAAGAGCAGCAAGGCCAGCAGAGCACCCGCGACCAGCGCCGCGGCACGCGTCCAGCTCACCGTCGAGTGATCGGCCCACCATCCGGAAACCGGATCCCCGCCCGGGCGGGGCAAAGAGAGCAACGCCGCCGCGAGCAGGGCCGCGAAGATCGGAGTCGTGATCAGCGGAGACCGCCAGCTGTCGCCGACGTAGACGAGCAGCAGCATCAGCGCCGGAGACGCCGGTGCGATAGAGCGCCAAGAGGTCAGCAACCGCCGCATCGGTGAAGAGAGAATAGGCGCGCGGACGACGGCTGGCAATCCCGGGGGTTGTCACTTTTTTGCAACCGACCGGACCGAACGTCCGATATGAAAAGCATGAGCTGCACGGCGGCCCTGCCCCGATCGGCCCCCACCCCAACCCTCCCCCGCTGGACGAGCGGATCTCGGGGGAGGGTGATTCGTTCTCTGCGAGAACGCAGCTCGATCATCACCTCCCCCGGCGTCCAGGCGTCCAGCGGGGGAGGTCGAGGCGCCGCAGGCGCCGAGGGTGGGGGCCGCAGGCGCCGAGGGTGGGGCCCAGTAAAACCGCCCAGCAAAAGCGCCTCGCGCTCCGGCCGGCTTGCTACTATGATGCCGTTTTCGAAGCGATGCGAAAATGGCTCTCCATCTACGGCGCCCCCGGCGGCGCCGCACTGGCCGCGCTGCTGGCGCTGGCCTCGCTGCTGCTGCCCGGCTCCCTTCCCGCGCGCTGGGCCGCGGCCGCCGTCCTGATCCTGGCCGTCCCCGCTGCCTGGCGCGGCTTCGGCTCGCTTGCCGCCGAGGCCTGCGACGCGCGCCTCCAGCGCTGGCGCCGGCTGGCCGATCGCTTCGGCCCGTACCTGCTCGCGGCAGCGGCCGTGCTCGTCTCTCTCGGTCCGGTGGCGCTCGGCCGGATGCCGGTCAGCCAGGACCACGCCAACCACTACTTCTTCACCGAGATACTCGCCCACGACATGCTGGCCGACGGCCGGCTGTTCGGCTGGACCGACCGGCTCGGCCTCGGCTACCCGTTTGGCGACATCCACTACACGCTGTGCTACCTGGTGACCGCCCTGCCCCACCTGCTCAGCATCGGTCTGGTCGGACTCCAGGCCAGCTACGCTTTCGGAATCTGCCTGGCCTGGCTGCTCTCTTCACTAGCCGTGGTGGCGCTGGCACGCAGGCTGGGCGCCGGACCTTGGGCCGCGGCGCTGGCCGGAGCGATCAACGCCTTCGACGTGGGCGGCGACCGCGAGGGCGGCTGGACCTACTCGATGTTCCACGGCGTCTGGCCGCAGCAGTTGGCCACGGCCGTCTGGGTCCTCGCGATCCTGGCGCTGTGGAGGCTCTCCGAGCGCCCCGATACCAGGCGCCTATCGCTGGCCGCCCTGCTGGCCGGGATCAGCGTCTGGATCCACCCGATGAGCGCCGTGGTGCTGCTGGTCGGCGGGACGCTGCTGCTGGCCGTCCGTCTGCTACACCGCGCCCCGGACGAGGAGGCCGACGCCGCGCGTCGGACGGTGAGCCTCGCCTCCGCCCTGCTGGCCGGCGCGCTGATCGCGCTGTTTTGGGCCGGAAGGATGATGCTCGGCAGCGAGCGGATGTGGACCGGAATCGTGACCTGGAAGCAGCTCGAGCAGCTCGCGCTCGACGCGCTGACCAGCGGTCTGTTCGATCACCAGCTGGCGGTGGTCTCCGGTCTGGCGCTGGTGGGCGCTGCGGTCGTCTTTCGACGCCGGAGCGCCTTCGGGATCCTGGTGCTGCTGCTCGGCGCGGCGCTGCTCTCGATAGGAGCGATGGACCTGGTGCTGGGCGGCGACCTGGGGCTCGCCGGCGGGATGCTGCGGACTCTGCAGTACAGACGCTTCTCCATTCCGCTCAAGCCGCTGTGGTTCTCGATGGCGGCGCTGGGGCTCTCCGCGGCCTGGAGGGGAGCCGCCGCCGCGCTGGACCAAGACAAGATCGACAAAGCGAGTCGCACCGGCCTGCGAGTGCTGTTCGCCGTGCTGCTGGCCGCTCCGGCCGTCGGGCTGGTCCGCGCCTTGCCCTCGGTCCCTCGCAGCCCTTCCGCCCGCCCGCTGACGCTCGAAAACGCGGGGCAGGCCGATCACGTCCACAGCCTGCGCCGAATCCTGGAGGAAAGGGGTCGCGGGATCGACGAGTCCGGCTACCCGGTGCGACGCGCGGTCTACTGGGAGAAACCCGGCCACGGCGGCCGCTACCCGCTGATCGCTCTTGCCGACGCCGGGTTCGGCCTGCTGCCCACCGTGTTTCCTCCGGCTCAGAACTACGCGGACCTGGCCAGAACCACCGATCCCGAGACGATGCGCCGCCTGGGAGCCTCGCTGATCGTCTCCCGCTGGCCGGTGGAGCACGACGAGCTGGAGGAGCTGACCGAGATCGGTCGGGAAAAGGTCTACCGCTTCGCCGAGCCGCTCTTGCCGCCGGTCCGGGTGGACGGCCCCGGCGAGGTGGAGGTTGCCTCGTGGAAGGACGAGGAGAAGGTCCTGCGGCTCAGGGGCTCTAGGCCATCCACCAGCATCGTCGTGGCGCTCACCCCGCATCCCAAGTGGCGGGCGCGGCAGGGGGAACGCGATCTCGAAACAACCGCCCGCCGCTCGCGAGGCGTGACACTGACAGAGATCCGAGCCGTCGCGGACGGAGAGATCCGTCTGGAGTACAGCGATACCCCGACCGAGCACGTCTTCGCGATCGTCGGCTCGCTGGTGTTGCTGGGGTCGCTGCTCGGCCTGCTGCTCGGGCCGCGTCCGCTGCCGATCCTCGATTGGCCCGAGGATCGCCTCGTGCTCCTGGCGCGGGTTCTCCGCTGGGCTCTCGCCGGAACCGGTTTGGCGCTGCTTGCGGCCGCGGCGATCGCCGGCAGCGCCGCCCGTGAGTCGTGGTGGCTCGCGGGAGAGCCACGGGACGCTTCGCTCTCGGCGGTGCTGCATACCGGCGAGCCGATCGAGGTCAGGCGCGACCCGGAGGAATTCTGCGTGGCTCCCTACACCCGCGACCCGGGCTGGGGCTGTTCCGAGGCCGACCTGGAGCCCAGGCTGGCTCCGGCTCCGGCGCGGCGCGGTAGGATACCGTCGTGCCTCTCGACGGGTATCCCTCCGCACGGACGCACCGAGCTGGTGTTCGCCCTGCCCCGTGAAGGCGAAAAACTCGTCGGCCGGATCCACCGCGTGACCGGGGAGCCGGGGGGAAAAGCGGAGATCCGCTTTTCGAGCGGCGACGAGTCGGCTTCTAACCCGCGGACCGAGCCGGCCGGAAAGCGCTTTCGCTTGGCGATTCCGCCCGATGCCGAGACGGTCACGTTCATCCTGAGAACCGGGCGTAGAAAACCGGCGCGCCTCTGCATCGAGGCGGCGGTTCTATCCGACCGTTGATCGAGCGCGGCGACCTCAGGCGCCTGCGTTCCCGGTCTTGGCCGCTGAAACATCGGGAGGGAGAGGGTTGCGCGAAATCATGTCCTCGGCCAGGGCCAGGGGTCGGATCGTGGGCACAGCGGATTCTTTCCGGCGCCTCAGCGCGTTCATCAGGCAGCGGGCGCACATCGGGGCTCCGTCCAGCTCGGCGAGAGCCATGTCCGCGCAGTGATCACAAAATACCGGAGCACGTCGCGACAAGAAGCCGATCCTTCCCAGGCACCCATGCGGCACCCTGCTTGCGCCCCCATGCTCGAGCAAGTCAACGAAGCTACTTAATGTACTTTCAAAGATAGCAACGGTCAGGAGATCCGCAAGGTCTCGAGAGTCGAAATCTGGTCGACCGACCAGGTTTTCTTCGCGTGTGGTCGAAGGCCGGCGCCAAAGTATCCACGTGCTGCGCAACCTCGACTCGCCGTGGTACGCCGGCGACCGAGCGGCCGCGCTCGAGGCACCGGAGTGGCGCTTCGCCATGAATTCGCTTCGCCGTTTCAACGATCCTGCCCTGCTATACACAATCGCCAAAGCGATACATCAAGCCTGCGAGAGCCCTGATATCATCCCGATCGCAACCAGCACGAGCCCTATCACGATCAGGAAAAAACCACCGCCGCCGGCGTACCACCAGGGCATCACGCGCCGGCGCTCCGACTCGCCGAGGCTCCGATTCAGCTGCCCGGGACGAAGAATCCATTTCTCGGGCATCTCGCCGCCTTTGCGCAGCGTCCTGTAGAGCAGCACGTGGTAGGTGATTCCAGCGGGCAGGCCGAAGACCCATCCGGCCGCCAGCACCCAGGCGCCTCCGACCATCAGGTCGATCCAGTCGAAGATCCGCAGCGCGCCCACCAGCGCAATCAGTCCGAGCACTGCGCCGACCAGTGCAATCTCCCGCATCACAGCTCGTAGATCGTCCCGTACTTGCCGCGACAGTAGTCGACGAAACAGCTCTCGTCCGGCTCCGCTCCGGAGACCCGGCAGATCAACTCTCGGGGCTCGAAAGTCCCTCCCGGCCGGTGCACCCGCTCTCTCAGCCATTTCAGCAACGGGGCGAAACGGCCCGCGGAGAACATCTCCTGCAGATCTCCGAGCTGCTCGCCGGCGGCTCGGTACAGCTGAGCGGCGTAAATGTTTCCCAGCGTGTAGGTGGGAAAGTAGCCGACCAGGCCGGCGGCCCAGTGCACGTCCTGCATGACTCCCAGCGCGGGATCGGAAACGGCGACGTGCAGGTAGTCGCGCATCTTCTCGTTCCAGGCCCCCGGCAGATCGCCGACTTTCAGATCGTCGCTCAACAGCCCCATCTCCAACTCGAAACGCATCAGGATGTGGAGGTTGTAGGTCACCTCGTCGGCCTCGACTCGAATCGGCCCCGGTGCCACGGCGTTGATCGCCGACGCGAAATCGTCGTGGCCGACGCCCTCGAGCTCGGGCAGCATCCGCTTCACCTCGGGAAGAAAACCCTCCCAGAAACCCGCCGAGCGACAGACCATGTTCTCCCACAGGCGCGACTGCGATTCGTGGACTCCGAGCGAAGCCGGCTCGCCGCGAGGCCGGCCCCAGTGCTCGGCCGGGAGCCCCTGCTCGTACATCGCGTGTCCCGCCTCGTGGATCGCGCCGAACAGCGCCGGCGCGAACGAACCGCGCTCGTGGCGCGTGGTGATGCGCACGTCGCCCGGTCCGATGCCCACGGTGAACGGATGGGCGGCGACGTCGATCCGCCCGGCCTCCAGGTCGTAGCCGAGGCGCGTCACGGCGGCTCTGACCAGCTTCTCCTGGTCCGCGACCGAGCAGTCGAGCTCCAAGATGCCGGCCTCCAGACTCGCTTTCGAACCCTCAATCTCCTTCAAAAGCAGGGAAAGAGCCTCGCGGAGGCGGTCGAACATCGGCGCCAGCCGCGCGACGGTCTCGCCCGGCTCGTACTCGTCCAGCAAAGCGTCGTAAGGCTCGCCGTCCCCTGCCAGGGCTCGCGCCTTGCGACGCAGCAAGGAGAGCAATCGCTCCAGGTGCGGCGCGAAGGCGTTCCAGTCCCCCTGCCGCCGCGACGCCTCCCAGGCCGACTCGCTCGCCGCCGCCGCGCGGGCCAGCTCCTCGCTCAGCGAAACCGGCAGCTTGCGCGAGCGATCGTGGTCCCTGCGCCAGTGCCGGACGTTGACCGCCTCGACGCGGCAGAAATCATCGACCAGCTCGCTGCCCTCGACGTCCGCGAGCCTGTCCGCGATGCGCGGGTCGACCGACTTTTCGTGCAGCAGGCGCGCCAGGGCCGCCATCTGCTCCGCGCGGTGCGCGTGCCCCTTGCGCGGCAGGCAGGTGCGCTGGTCCCAGGCGAGCAGCTCGGCCGCCGAGGCGAGGTAGGATGTCTGACGATAGTGCTCGTCCAACCACTGGTAGGCTTCGCTCGGTCGCATCGCGCTCCTTTCCCGCCAAAAAAAGAGTGTACCACCACCTCTGTCGAGACTAGTGCCTCGTCAACCCCACAATGTCGGGTCGGGCCGGCCCTCATCGACGATCCCTGCGTCACTCCTCCTCGAATTGGCGCTGCCAGTCCTTCGTCGTCGTTCCTTGGCCTCGCCGATGATCTCTCGCCCCGTACCCGAAATCGTCGGGTTGACGAGGCACTAGAAAGCGAGGCCGCCTAGCGAAATTCCGAACCGGCCCTCGCTCACGAGCGGGAGCGGCGGAATCCAGGCGACTCGCGGCTTTTGCCGAGCGACGCGTCCTTCCCGGGCGCTCGACACGGCGGAACGCTTGGTCAAGAGATAGGCCACGAACACGCCGCTGGCGGGCAGCAGCACCGGAAACAGGCCGAGCGCCAGGAAATCCATCCCCTCGTCGGTTTCTCCCCACTCGTCGGACCAGCCCAGACCGTAGGATGCGATCGCGCCGAGATACCCGCCGGCCAGCATCCACCAGAAAGAAGGCCGCCAGGATCTGCTCCCGGCCGCCACTTTCCAGGCGGCCGCCGTCGAGAGCGCCGGCGATCCCACCAGGTAGGCTCCCAGCGCTCCGTGGACGCAGTCGGGGCAGTGCCGGCCGATTCTCTCGCTGGTCGAAAGCGGCGCGTACGGCAAGATGTAGGTGACCGCCTGCACGCCGAAAGCCGTGAGGAGCACCGCCGCCGACATCGCCGGCGTACGACGCACCGCGACACCCGTGCCGCCCGGAAGAAGAGTCTTGTCTATCAATCGCAGCGCCAGCGCCCGCGTCCTGTCTCTAGTCGTACGCTTCCGGATGGACTCGTCGAAGCTCCCGTCCGCGGAGACGATCCGCAAGGTCAGCACCTGCGTGCCTACGACCATGCGCTCGGACCACTCCAGGTGGTGTACCAGCACGGCGTCGACCCCGGCCGACCTGGCCAGGGCCTCCAACTCGCTCGTGCTCTCGAAAACGATGCCTTCCCCGTCGTCGATCTCGATCGCGGTCGACTCGTAACCCCTTGCGGACAACGCTTCGCCGATGGTCTGGCTCAGCTCACGAGACCACTCGGAGTCGGCCCCGGCCGCAAGCACCCCCACTTCGAACGCCGCGGCCGGCCCGGCCAGGAGCAAAGCCGCAGCCGCCAGCGAGATCGCCAGCGCTTCGCGCACCCCCGTCTTCCGCTCTTTCGTGACGATCATCCCGTCTCTCCCCGCAGATCCAGATCGTTTTGGCAGCGACGCCGACGACACGTCGCAAGCGAGATCAGGCCGGCTCGGGCTCGGGCTCCGGATCGCAGCCGCCGCCCCCGGAGATCTCTCCAGAGTCCGCGAGCTTCTCGGCCCCACTGTCCCGATCATCCCCCGACGCAGCCGTCTGCTTCCGATCCGGCTCGGAGTCGGGCAACGGCTCGTAGCTCAACTCGCCGCTGGCTCGATTCTCGCGCAGGATGCGGTCGATATCGTCGCTCTCCAGCATCTCGAACTCGAGAAGGCCGCGCGCCAATCCCTCCAGCGCGTCCAGATTGTTCTCGATCAGCTTCCGCGCCCGGCGATACTGCGCCATCACCGTCTCGTGGACCTCTTCGTCGATCTTCTGCGCCGTCTTCTGGGAAAAGTCCTGCTGCTGGGCGATCTCGCGACCGAGGAAGACGGCCTCTTCCTTCTTGCCGTAGTAGAGCGGTCCGAGCTTGTCGTTCATCCCCCACTCGCAGATCATCTGCCGCGCCAGGTTGGTCGCCTCGCGGATGTCGTGCCCCGCGCCGGTGCTCAGCTCGCCGAAGATGATCTCCTCGGCGATCCGGCCGCCCATCGCAACCGCGATCTTGGCCTCGGTGAAACGCTTGGTCACCATCAGGCGATCCTCGGTGGGAAGCTGCTGGGTGACTCCCAACGCCCGACCGCGCGGAATGATCGTGACCTTGTGAACCGGGTCGGCCTCGCGCAGCAGGCGCGCCACCAGCGCATGCCCCGACTCGTGGTAGGCCGAGATGCGCTTTTCGCTTTCGGAGATTATCATCGAGCGCCGCTCGGCGCCCATCATCACCTTGTCCTTGGCCTCCTCGAAATCGTCCATCTCGACGAGGTCCTTGTTCTTGCGTGCCGCCAGCAGCGCCGCCTCGTTGACCAGGTTCTCCAGATCGGCGCCGGAAAAGCCCGGCGTTCCGCGCGCGATCACGCCCAGGTCGACCACCGAGGCGATCGGGGTGCGCTTGGTGTGCACGGAAAGGATTCCCTCGCGGCCCTTGACGTCGGGACGCGGAACCACGATCCGCCGGTCGAAGCGACCCGGTCGCAGCAGCGCCGGATCGAGCACGTCGGGCCGGTTGGTGGCCGAGACGATGATCACGCCGTCGGTGGCCTCGAAGCCGTCCATCTCGACCAGCAGCTGGTTGAGCGTCTGCTCGCGCTCGTCGTGACCGCCTCCCAGGCCGGCGCCGCGCTGGCGACCGACCGCGTCTATCTCGTCGATGAAAACGATACAAGGCGCGTTCTTCTTGCCCTGCTCGAACAGGTCGCGCACGCGCGAAGCGCCCACTCCTACGAACATCTCCACGAAGTCCGAGCCGCTGATCGAGAAGAACGGCACGCCCGCCTCTCCGGCGATCGCCCTGGCCAGCAGGGTCTTGCCCGTTCCCGGCGCGCCCATCAGCAGAACGCCCTTGGGAATGCGCCCTCCCAGCCGCTGGAACTTCTTGGGGTCCTTGAGAAAGTCGATGATCTCCTCGAGTTCGTCGCGCGCCTCGTCGATGCCGGCGACGTCATCGAAAGTCACCTTCTTGGAATGATCGGACATCAGGCGCGCGCGGCTCTTGCCGAAGCTCATCGCCTTGCCGCCGCCCGACTGTATCTGCCGCATGAAGAAAAAGAAGACGAACAGCAGCACGATCATCGGCAGCCACGTGATCAACACGCCGTGCAACAAGCCGTTGTCGTCGGTCTCCTCGTAGCGAACCTTGACGTTGTGCCCGAGCAGCTGGTTGGTGAACTCGCGGTCCGGCTCGATCCCGATCGTCTGCACCTCCTCCTCGATCCCGGACTCCGAGGTGCGCGTGTAGATGTACTTGCGGCCGCGAATCGCGACCTCCTTGACGTTGCCGGCGTTGAGATCGGTCTGGAACTCGCTGAAGTCGACCTCGCGCGCTTCGGGCTCGCCCTTGAGCACCATCAGCACGAGGAACAGCCCCGAGATGATGATGCCCCAGATGATGATCGATTTGAGCTTCTGGTTCACGGCAGAATAATACCTCGCTCACCGAGCGCAGCGCGCCGAGTGTTTACCACGCCTCTGCTCCATGTTCAATTTTAGCACCTCGGCTCCAAAGGAAAGGCACATTCGACAGATTCCCGCCGAACACGGTCGAAAACACCCCGCAGATCCGGAATAGCTCGGGCTTTGCGACCGCCGACCTCCCAGCTTGCGGAGCTATGGTCGCAGCAGATTTTTCCAATCATGTCCTTATCAACCAGCGTCTAGTTTCAGTGTCCCAGAGGTCGGATCCAGGATGTCTTGGATTGGGGCGCTTTTTTCGATGATCCAGGTCAGCTCCAGGTTTTCTCGCCGGCAGGGTACTATCTCCGGACACGCCACGATTCCTTCATCACCCGCCATTACGGGCACGAACGGCCTGTACACCCTGGGCAACCCCGCATCGATCATTCTTTCCTTCAGCTTCGTCTTCGATCCCTCCAGCCGGTCCCCCCTCCTCCGCGATCTCAGCTCCAGGTCCTCCACCAGCGACCGGTCGCCGGTCCGCAGCTCCACCGATGCTCCCAGCGGCTCGAAGCGCGCCACCCAGCTTCCGTCGTCCCGTTTTTCCGGTCTCGCCGACCCGTCGATCTCCCGCTCGGGCACTGCGGGAAAGATCCACAACGACCCCGCCGCCGCGTAGGCGACCGAGTCGCCCGGAAGCTGGATCTCGCCGGTGGAGGCGCCCTCTGCAAGCGCCCTTTCGATCGCCTCTATGTGAACCCTTTCCACGGATCCGAGATCCTTTTTGACTCGCGCGATTGCGGCGCGAATCAAGCGGGTCCGGAGAATCGTATGCAGCCGCTCGAAGGCCGCGCGGGGCACGAGAACGCCGCCTCCCAGACGCAAGTCCTGGAGCGACTGCCGCTCGGCGAGCCATCCGTCCAACAGCTCGCGAGTCCCGCGACACTCATCCGCCAGCGCGGCTAGCCGACCCGCCGCGCCGCCGTGCATATTCTCCAACAGCGGCAACAGCTCCCGGCGCACCCTGACGCGCGCGTAGGCCGGATCGAGATTGGACGGATCCTCGATCCAGCTTGCGTCTCGTTTTCGCAAGTAGCCGCGAATCCGGTCCCGCGCGGCGAACAGCAGCGGACGGATCACCTCGACCCCGCCGCCGATTTCCCTGGCCGGGGGAATCCCGCCGAGGCCGTCTATCCCGGTGCCGCGCAGCAGACGCAGCAAGATCGTCTCGGCCTGGTCGTCGCGCGTATGAGCCGTCGCCACGCTCTCGCAGCCGATTTCGCGCGCCAGCCCGCCCAGCAATGCGTAGCGCGCGCGGCGCAGGGCGTCCTGCCGCGAGCCGCTCGCCTTGACCCGTGTGGCCTCGTGCGCCAAAATCTCGACGCGGTACGCGGTCAGACCCTGCTCGTCGGCCAGTGTGCGGACGAAACGCCATTCGTCCGCCGCGGCTGCGCGCTGGCCGTGATCGACGTACCCGACACCCAGCCGAAGCCCCAGCTCCCCGGCGCACGACGCGGCCAGATGCAGCATCCCGACCGAATCCGAGCCACCCGAAACAGCGAGCAACACCGAGCTTCCCGCGCGCGCCAGCCCGCCGAGCGCGGAGCGAAAATCCTCGCCGAGATCTCCGGTGTCGGGGGCAAACCGCGACTTGCTCATCGCGGCATGCCCTCAATGGCGCCACGCATGGATTGAACGGCGCTTTCGACCGTGTCCGCCGCGATCACCGTGTCGTTCCTGCGATCGTCGAGCGCTTCTCCGGCCAGTCTCGCGGACCAGCCGCCCGCTTCGGTCAAAGCCACGATCGGTTTGCCCATCTGCCAGGCCAACGCCATCTCCGAGAGCGTTCCGGTCTGCCCCCCTACCGCGAAAACCCCCAGCGCCGATCGCGTGATCACGGCGTTGCGCGCCAGGCCCAGCCCAGTCGGCAGCACGACGTCCAGGTAGTCGTTGCCCCAGGCGGGATCGATCCCGGGCAGCACCCCGATCGAAACGCCCCCTTCTCCGCTCCGGGACCCCTGCTCGGCGAACCCCTTGCAGGCGGCCTCCATCACGCCGCTTCCCCCTCCGCAAAGAAGGTTCCAGCCCTCGGCCGCGATCGCGGCTCCGAGGCGCTCGGCCGTCGAGACGCTGGCCGGCGACGCGCCGGAGGCGCCGATCACCGCCATCGTCCACCGCCGCCCGACAACCGTTTCGAAAGCTTCTACTGCGCCCAAGGATCCGCCAGATCTCCGGTGAGCTTCTTCTTCTTGGGTACCTTGACCTTCTCGGGGCCGCTGCTCGCCGGAGCCTTGGTCTTCCGGCCGCCTCCGCTCCTGCCTCCCCCGCGTCCACCCCTGCCCGACTTGCCCGACTTGGCTTCTTCCACCTCCTCGAGCGAGAGCTCGAGCTTCTCCGGCGTGGTGGAGGTTACCGCCACCGAGACGTCCTCGAAACCCTTCTTCTTGACGGTGTAGTGCTCCACCGGGTCGTCCCCGTCCGGCCTGACCATGCGGAACGGAAGCGGGCCCAGCAG
This sequence comes from Polyangia bacterium, assembly GCA_046484285.1. GTDB lineage: Bacteria > Myxococcota_A > Polyangia > JAAYKL01 > JAAYKL01 > CAZHCG01. Next base: position 25,864 of record JAWOBP010000158.1, on the reverse strand, counting down.
CGCGCCTTTCTCGTTGTAGATCCTGGCGCCGTCCCGATCGGAGGAAATGACGACGTATACAGGCTTCTCGTCGCTCTCGGCGGCGGCCTCTTCCTCGGTCTCCTCGGGTTCCGGCTCGGGCTCCGGATCGGGCGTGGCCGCGGCGGCCCGGGCCGCTTCATCCGAAACCGGGTCGGCCTGCGCGGACCGACCGTTGTCCCCGCCGGTGAAGAACAGCACGGCCACCACCGCGCCCAGCACGGCGACCGCGCCGACTCCCGCGAAGATCGGCCACTTGGGACGTCCCGCCGAGACCGCTCCCCCCTCGCCGCGCTTCTTGCCGCCGACGACCGATGAGGGAGAGGGCGGCGGCACCGTGGTGGCGGCGGTGTCGCGCATCTGGTCGTAGACGATGGTCGGTGTCTCGCCCTCGGCGAGCGCCTTCAGGTCGTCCCTGAAGTCGGCCATGCTCTGGTAGCGCTTCTCGGGCTTTTTTGCGATCGCCTTGAGCAGCACCGCCTCCACGTTGGCGTCGATCTCGACCGGGGGCACCAGCCTCCGCGGCGGAATCGGCTCTTCGTAGAGGTGCTTGGTCAAAACGCCCATGAAGGTATCGGCTTCGAACGGCACGTGCCCGCTGAGCATCTCGTACATGATGATGCCCAGCGAGTAGATGTCCGTACGGGCGTCCACGCCGGTTCCGGCGGCCTGCTCCGGGGACATGTACTGCGGCGTGCCGAAGATCATCCCGGTCTTGGTCAGGCGTTTGCCCTCCTCTCCCGCGGCCACCTTGGCGATGCCGAAATCGAGCACCTTGACGAAGCTGTCGCTGTCGCCTTTCTTGATCAACGAGATGTTCTCGGGCTTGAGGTCGCGGTGGATGATGTCCGAGCTGTGCGCGGCACCGAGCGCCTCGCAGGCCTGGATCATGATATCGAGCACCTGCTCGATCGACAGCTTCTGTCTCTCCTCGATGACCTTTTGCAGCTCCTCGCCGTCGAGGAACTCCATTACGAAATAGGCCGCGCCGTCGGGAAGCTGGCCGAAGTCGGTGATCTGTACGATGTGATCGTTGCCGATCGCAGCGGCCGCGCGCGCCTCCTGGATGAAGCGCTCCGCGACCTCTCCCTCGCCGGACAGCTCGCCGCGCAGCACCTTGAGGGCGCAGCGGTTGCCGATCATCGCGTGCGTGGCCAGGTAGACCACGCCCATCCCGCCCTCGCCCAGCTTCTTCTCGACCTGGTAGCGGCCGTCGACCGTCGTTCCTACCAGCGGATCCTCGGTCTTCTTGTCGTCGATCTCGACGAGGGTCTCACCGTCGCTGGGGCAGAACTCCTCGTTGCCCAGGAACCGCTTGCCGCACTTGGGACACGCTTTCATTTCTCACCACCCGCAGGGTTGAACACCAGAACCGATCCACACTTTTCTGACTTCTTACGAATATCACCCCATAAACGATCTGGCTCACACGATTATTGTCGGTAACGCGACGAATGGCAACTATTGAAGAGGACTCGCGCTGCCCAAAATAGGTTCGTTTAGCGAGGAATGTCTCGCGGGTAAGACATCGATATCAATGTCGCCTCCGCCCGAACGAATTCTCCCGGTCCTGGCGCCGTCCGCTTCACCGCTGCTGACCATCACTGCCCCGTCATCCAGCTCCCGGATCTCGGCTTCCAGCTCCGCCGCCACCGTGATGGCTCCGCCTCCGGAATAACACGTGAGACGAAAATTCTGTGGCTCCAGGGCGACCAGCACCGCTCCCCCTCGGCTCTCGACTTCCAGCGGCGGATCGCCGGTTCCCTCGATCTCCAGATCCAAGCGCCGAGTGGCTCTGACCTCGAGGGCGCCGCGGACCCTCGCCGCCACCTCGCCGTCGTCGGTGCGCAGGCTGACGGGGAGCTCGCCGCCCTCTTCTACGACTATGTTTCCTTCACCGGTCTCGAGAGATATCTCGCCGCGCAGACCTCGCGTCGAGAGTCGACCGCGATCAACGCAGATCTCGATATCCATCCGCGGGGGCAAGTCGCAGACGCGATCGAGCGTCAAGTCCACCAATCCGAGCTTGCTCAGCGGCGGATCGAACGCCAGCTCCAATACGTCTCCGTCGTCGCGTGCGGCGAGCTCGGCATGCTCGAGGTTGTCCCGCGCGTCCCGCCGCGTGCCGCCCAGGGCCCGCCGCGTGCCGCGGATCAGCACGTCGCCGCTCTCAACGGCTCTCAAATCGATGTCGCCTTCCACGCCGGCGATCCGAACCCCGGCGAAAAAACCGGGATCGAAAGCCTCGTCATAGGGGTCGCTTTCGGAGAACTGCAAAGAACAGGCCGCCGCGAGCAGCACGACCGCCGCGGGCGCCATGCGCGGAATCAATGATACCATGTCAGACCTCCGGCGTACTCGGCGGCGAACGCCGTGCCCGCCTGCGCCAGATCGTTCCACAGCCGGCGCGTTCGAACCGTGACCCCGGCGCGCACTCCGAAATCGAGCGACCACGAACGGGCGGGATAGTAGTGCAAGGTGGCGGCTCCGTAGGGAAACAGCGACCAGGAGAAACGCCCCTCACCGACGGATCGCTCCTCTCCCTCGAGCCGTTTCGTATCGAACAGCAGCTGCGCCGTGATCCCGGCCGCGATCGAGCACCCCACCCGGGGCGAAATCAGCCAACGACCGCGAATCTCGGGCGCGATCTGAGCGGCTCCGACCCGTTTCCCGGCGAAAACCGAAAAATCGCGCAAGCCGAGCACCAGGTTGGGATGCACCGCCAACCCGATTCCGATCCCTCCCGCCAGCGCGATACGCAGCTCGTCCGCGACGTCCCGCGTCAACGAGGGACAAAGCGTCAGCTCCAGATCCAGGTTCAGCTCCTCGAGGTCCGGGTATCCCGGCCCGCCTCGCGTAACCGAGTAGAAGGCGTCGATCGCGGACAGCGCGTAGAGATGAAAGGCGGTCATCCCCAGCGCCGCGGAGCCTCCGAGGCGCGCGGCCCGCCAGGTTTCCTTCTCGCTCGGGGCCAGCTGCCGGCTCGAGACCCCGGCTCCGACCGCACTGGCCGCGAACAGACCGAACAGCAGACCGCCGCGGGCGTAGTCTTTTTCGATCATCTGCGGAACGCCCGGGCCGACCAGCGATATCCCGAGCGCCAGCGGAGGCCACAGCAACGCCTCCTCGCTGCGGGCGAACGATCGGGAACCCTCGTTCTCGCCGACTGCCGGATCGGGCTCGATCGGAGGTAGAGTTTCCGATCCGGCGCTCGGAGGTGACCCCTCGGCCTCGCCGATCGACCCGGAGGCCTCCGCCTCGCTCCAGGTCGCGCCCCCGCCCAGCGGCGTGTCGCCTAGCGGCCTCGGGCCGGATTCCTCTTCGACGGGCCTGTCCTCGCTCTCGTTCGAGCCGCCCGCGGCGACGTCGCCCTTGAGCCCCGTCGCCTCCAGATCGCGGCGCTCGAAGCTCTCCGTGCCAAGACGCTCGACAGCTCCGTCGGTCAGGTCCACGCGCGCAACCCAGAGGCTGTCGCTCGCGCGCCAGCGCACCTCGTGATCCCCGGGCGGCAGCGCCACTCGGATCGTATCGCCCGCCCGCTTGATCACCTCGGCCTCGATCCCGCCCGCTCCGTCCAGAAACAGAACCGTGCCGTCCAGCTCCTCGGCGAGCTCGATCCGCGCCCTGCCCGTCTCCACCGCGGTCAGCTCCACCTCGCCTTCGCCCTCGAGGGCGTAGAGGAAGGTGGGATGCTGGGCGCCGCCACTGGTGCCCTCTGTCTCCCTGACCGTGAAGCGATAGGCGTGATCGTACGCCTCCTGCGCCGAGACCGCTCCGTCGCCGCTGCGATCGGCCGGCCCGCGCAGCCCGGACATCAGGTGGTGGCTGAAGAACGATGAGCGCAGGATGTCCGACTCCTGCGCCGGCTCGGCGGCCGATGCCGAGGTCAGGATCACCAGCCCCTCGACCTGGACCGGGCGCTCCTCGAGAAATGGCGAGACCACCTTCCCGCCCTTGGCGCGGGTGATCGCTCCCGACTGGCAGGCGTCCACGATCGCGACGCGCAGCTTGGCCGGCATCAGCTCGAGGCGCCGGCGGATCTCCTCGAGCGGAATCCCGCGGCCGTTCATCCGCAGCCATCCGGAGTCGGCGTGACCCGAGTAGAAGAAGAGGAACACCGCATCTCTTTCGCTCTCCGCGAGCCGCGCGGCCGCCGCGTCGAACGCCGCGCGCAGGTCGCCGGGGTCGCCGCCGCGCAGCAGGAACAGATTCTCCTCGCGCACCCCGCCGATCTCCCGCAGCAGCTCGGCCATGCGCGCCGCGTCGCGCTGCGCGTACTTGAGCGGATCCGAGCGGGCCAGGCCCACGTTGTTCCCGGCCACCACGGCGATCCGCACGACCGGATCGGCTCGCGCGGAGACGGAAGCGGCCGTACAGAAAACGGCCGCCAGCAGCGCGATCGATACGTTGGCGCCAGCGCGTCTCACTTCTTGAGAATCCAGGTCGAGGCCTGCGGGCAGTCAAGAGAGAGCCGATCGACCCTGCTCAGGTCGGCGTCGTCGGCAACCAGCCCGCGCGCCGCCTCTTCCACCTGCTCGGGATCGATCCGCTCGCCGACGCAGAGAAAGAACCTTTCCGGTCCGAGCGCGTCATCCAGCAACAGGCTGGAGTCGATCGTCTGCTCGCGACCCGCGGCCAGCGCGGCATCGCCTCCGGGGCGCGGGAGGTAGCGCGTCACCGTTCCCTCTCCGTCGACTCCAACGATCACTCCTCGGGTATCCGTGGGGACATCGTACCAGAACTGGATGCGATCTCCTTCGCCCAGAGCCTGGCCGGGCCTGCCGAGCACAGGCTCGCCCCGCTCGAGCAGGTAGAATCCCAGGCTCGGCTCCGAGCCTTGTGCCGTCGAGCCGCCCTTGAGGCGCGTCTCCGACGGATCGCCGCGCTCGCCCACGGCGGGCAACGGCTCCGCGTCGACATCCTGACGCCCGGCGTCGAGCAAGGCGGGCAGAGCCAGCGCCAGGGCCAGCGCGGCCGCCGCGCTCGAAACGGCCGCGGCCAGGACCTTGGGCCAGCGCCGGCGCGGTCGCTCCTCGCTCCACAGCTCGCGGATCTTTTCGGGCACGGGCCTGAGCACGAAAGCGCGATCGTCGGCCCGCGCGGCCTCGACCGCCGAGGCGCAGCGCTCGCATTCGGCAATCGCCCGCTCCACTCGCTCCAGATCCTCGCCCCCCAGCTCGCCGAGCAGGTAGCGCTCCACGCTCAGCGGGCTGAGACAGCGGTGCTCCTCGGCGCTCATCGTCGCACCCTCGAGATGCGGGCCGCCTTCTTGGGGGCCCGGCTGCGAAAAGCGGCCAGCCGCTTGCGGACCAGGGAGACCGAGCATCCCATCGCCTCGGCGACCTCCCGGTAGGTCATCCCCTCGACCACGGCGTAGAGCACGGTCTCCCGCGTGTTGCGATCGAACTCGCACAAGACGCGGAGAGCCAGATCGCGAGGCCAGATCTCTACCGGGCTCGACGGCTCGGGCGGCTCCAGCGCCTCGCGATCCAGCCGCTGGCGGTTGCGCGCGTCGCGAATCCGGTTGAGGCAGATGTTGGTCGCGATCCTGTACAGCCAAGTGGCGGGAGACGACTGGCCTCGAAAACGGCCCATCGAACGGACGACCCGCACGAAGACCTCCTGCATCGCGTCCTCGGCGTCGAGATCGTCCGCCAGGATGGAACGGCAGCGGCGCAGCACCATCGCGCCGTAACGACGATAGATCTGCTCTATCGAGATGGCATCCTCTGACACGCGTTGTCTCCCGATCGCGGCAGCATCCATCGACGCCGGACGTCGAGTCAAGCTCTTCGCGCACGCTGTGGCCGTCGTCTCTGGCATCTCGGCTCGCTCCTCCCTTTTCGATCGGTTGGACACGCGGCAAAAAAAAAACGACACGCTTTTGAGCCGCCCCCTTTCCTCGACCTGCCTCGACGTGCTACGTTTCGAAGAAAAATAGATAGTGAATCACTCTCTTTTGGGGAAAACGGAACAAAATTCTGGAATTACAATGTCGGAGCAAGGTACCGGAAGCTCGACGGTCGTCACCCGCGTGACCAAGGACAAAAAGGACGACCACCCCAGCATGAGCTACACCGCGGTCACCACGCACCGCGAGATGGCGGAGGCGTTCGTTCGCGAGCTGCTCCGCGTGGGCCAGAAGATAATTCCGGACCACGAGCTCGACATCGAGGATTTGATCTCGATTTGCCACGCGGCTCTGGATCGGCGCGAGGACGGCGTCCAGATGCTGGAGGGCCGCCACCTGCGCGGACGGATCGGAGAGCAGCTTTCGAGGGCGGATCGCTACGGGGAGGCGTTCAGCGTGATGGTGCTGGGCTTCGACGACTCCCCGGACGAGACGACGTATGAAGCCGTGGTGGATACGCTCTACGAACGAATGCGCAAGACCGACCTGGTCTTCCTGTTCAAGGCGCGGATCGTGCTGATTCTGCCTCACACGAACGGTCGCCAGATCGATCAGTTCAACGAGCGGATCGACGGGCTGCTCGCAGCCGCGTTCGGCATGCCGCCCCTGATTTCCCGGGACACGCTGACCTATCCTTCGGAGGGTCTCCCCAAACCCTCGGCAATGCTCGACTGGGTCGAGGACAAGCTGAGGACCTGACGCCTCCTCGCCCGGCGGCTCTCTTCAGCGCTATCGATCCTCGTCCAGGCGAAAACAGGCGCGCGCGTTTTCCGCGGCAATCCGTCCCATCTCGTCGGGATCGACTCCCCGTAGATCGGCGAGCCTCTCGACGACGTGGCGCACCCGCGCCGGCTCGTTGGGACGCCCTCGATACGGCACGGGCGAGAGAAACGGGGAGTCCGTCTCGGCCAGAATGCAATCCGCCGGCACCTGCCGCGCCACCTCGCGCACCGTCTCCGCCTTGCCGAAGGTCACGATTCCGGAAAACGAAACGAAAAAACCCAGCTCCAGCGCTCCGCGCGCCAGCTCCTCGCCGGAGGAGAAGCAGTGAATCACTCCCCCCAGCTCGTTTGCTCCCTCGTCGCGCAAAATAGCCAGGGTGTCGTCGTCGGCATCGCGGGTATGGATCACGACCGGCAAGGCGGCCTCGTGAGCGAGTCGCAGCTGTCGCGCGAACGCCCGCCGCTGGTCGGCCGGATCGGAATGGTTGTAGTGGTAGTCGAGGCCGATCTCTCCCAGTGCGACCACGCAGCGCTCGTCCAACGCGAAGCGCAACCGCTCCAGCTCCGCCGGCGTCGCCCGATCGCCGGTGTGCGGGTGGATTCCCGCCGCGGCCCAAAGACGGGAATCGCCCCGGACGAGTCGAATCGTATCTTCGTACTCCCCGACGCGCGTGGCGCCCGCGATCGCCACGATGCCCTCCAGTCCCTCTCGCCAGGCTCTCTCCAGCTGCCCGCGGGCCTCCTCGAGCCCCCCGCGCGCCATGTCCAGGTGCGCGTGTGAGTCGAAAAGCCTCAACTCGCCCTCTTCTCGACCGAAGCGATCGCCTCGCGCAGCTCGGAGCCTAGATCTCCTTCGAGGCCGTCGAGACGGAATCTCAGCTCGTCCAGCGCCGGACCGCGGTCGCAAGTCGCCAGTAGCGCCACGGTCTCGATTGCCAGCGACGCCTCCAGCGAGCGACGCGCCGATATCAGCGCGCCCGCCTCCGCTACGATGCCGCGCACCGGCAGCCGCGCCAGCGCTCCCAGCGCGGCCATCCGCGTGCGGCTTCCCGGAGCCTTCAGCATTCGTCCCAGCAGCTCGTTCCCCTCGCCGGTTCCGCAACGGGACAGCGCAACCGCCGCGGCCGCCCTCAGCTCCGGGCCGACGAATCGACGACGAGCCGTCTCGCGCAACGGCGGCACGCAGGAGGGGGCTCCGATCTCTCCGAGCGCCAGCGCCGCCCGCGCGGCGGTCTCCGCGTTCGAGCGCAAGTAGGAGACCAGCGCCTCGCAGGCGCGCTCGTCCCGCAGCGCGGCCAACGAGAGCGCCGCTTCCCAGCGCACGACCTCGTCCTCGTCCAACAACCGCTCGGCCAGCGCGTCGGCGGCTCGGGCGGCGCCCGCCTCGCCCAACCTGCGGGCCGCGATCGCCCTGATTGCGGCCTCGTCGTCGCCGAGCAGCTCGACGAGCTCTCCTTCGAAATCATCGCTGAACAGATCCAGCGCCTCGACCGCGGCGCAACGCACGTCGCCGGACTCGTCCCGCAACGCGTCGCGGAACGTCTCAGCCGCGAAGCACCCTCCTCTGCGCACCTGCTCGGCCAATCCCTCCAGCGCCTGAGCCCTGACCTCGGCGACGGAATCGCGCGCCAAGTGATTCAGCGATCGCAGCGCCTCGTCGCGGAGATCGCCGTCCTCGCGGGCCAGGGCCAACGCGGCCAGCCAGCGGGATTCGGCCGCCTTGGATTCCACGTCGCGAATGGCCGCTTCGGGCCTCGGAAGGTCCATTGGCAGGCCGTAGCCGCTCACTGTTTTCCTCCGCCCTGCGATCCGTGCGAGGGCTTTCGCTGCTGGCCGCCCTTCTCCCGGTCCGGCTGCTGTCGAATCAGCTCGATCTCGTCCACCGGGAAGACGCGCAGACCTGTCTCCCCGCCGATCTGGACGCGCACCAAGCGCTTGAGCACGTCGCGATCCTTGATCCGGCCCTCTCCCTCCGGGGTCGAGACCCGACGTCCGACGCGCGGAAAGCCCCTGGAGGCCTCGCGGTATAGCTCGTCCTCGTAGGACAGGCAGCACAGCAGGCGCCCGCAGACACCCGAGACCTTCTCCGGGTTGAGCACCAGATCCTGGTTCTTGGCCATCCGGATCGATACCGGCGAAAAGTTCCTGATGTAGCGGTTGCAGCAGAGCCTCAACCCGCACTTGCCGATTCCGCCCAGCAGACGCGATGCGTCGCGCACGCCGATCTGCCGCATCTCGACGCGGATGTGAAGATGCCGGGCCAGCTCGCGCACGAGCTGCCTGAAATCGACGCGCCCCTCTGCGCAGAAATAGAAGACCGCCTTGTTCCCTCCGTGAAGGTAGTCCACCTCCACCAGCTTCATCGGCAGCCCCAACCGCTCGATGCGCTCCCGGCAGAGGCGGAAGGCGGCCTCGCTCTTTTCGCGGTTCCTATCGCGCTGCCGCATGTCGTTGGGCGTGGCCTTGCGAATCACGCGCGAGAGCCGATCGCTTTCCACGAGACGCCGCGTCGACTGCACGATCACCTCGCCCAGGGCCAGGCCGCGGCCGGTCTCCACGATCACCTGATCTCCGACATCCAAAGAGATATCCTGGCAGTCGTACATCTCGAGCGGTCCGGATCCGCGCAGGCTCAGCTTGACGCCGACCACGTCCACCAGCTTTCCCGACCTGGAGAAATCCCGCTCGGGCAGATCGGCCAGGAAAGCCTCTTCGTCGACCTCCTCGGGCTTCAAGAACTCCAGGCTCTCATCGGACATCGAGCTGAAATCCTTGCGCTCGCCCTCGCCCTCTTGCTCGATTTCGTCCGTCTCGGCGAGCGGCTCTTCCTCCACGGATCGCTCGGCGCGTCCGGCTCTTTGCTCGGGCGGCTTCTTGCGGGACGAGCGCGGCCTGCGCCTCCGTCCCCGCCCGCGCCGCTTCGAGCTAGAAGAACCCTCCTTGCGCTGCTCGTCGCCCGCGCCCTTCTTCTCGGGACCTTTCTCCCCGGGCTCCCCCCCTTCGCGGTTGCGCCGGGCCTCTCCGTCCCGGCGAGCCCGCGACTTGTCTCCGCGGCCCCGGCTCCCGCGCCTGCGGCGTGGACGACCGCTCTTCTTGTCTCCGCCGCCGGAGCGCCCGTCCGAACCGTTATTGCCCTGCTCGTTCATCTCTCTATCCCGATCCTTCCCCATTTCTCCGCCAGCGGCAGACGGCCTCTCACCGCCGTCAGCGCGCCCTCGACGGCCAGCTGGGGGTTGGCGTTGTTTCGCCTGATCCCGGCCAGCGCCCGATCGAACGCGGCCATACAGGCGGCTATTCTCGTCACCTCGCTTTCGCGAGCCAGTTTCTGGTAGCGTTCCCCGAGCCTGCGCGACAGCACGTTGTCGGCTTTCTCCAGCTCGCCGCCGGTGGAGGCCCACAGCAGCCTGCCCAGCAACACCAGCACGAGATCGAGCACGGCGACCGACTCGGCGCGATTCCCCCTGAGCCCAGCGGCGACCGCCAGGGCACGCTCGGGGGTCCGCTCGGTCGCGGCCTCTACCAGGTCCAGCACGGCGTCGAGTCGCCCGGACAGTTTCTCGTCCTCGTACTGGGCGGCGCGTTTCATGCTGCCACCCGACAGGGCGGCCAGCATTCGGGCCATCTCCTCGTCGCGACCCCGCTCTCGCAGCAACCGGTCCACGGTCTCCTCGGACAGCGGGCGAAACGCCAGACGGTGACAGCGGGATCGCACCGTGGGCAGCAACGAGGTGGCCGCGGCCGTGATCAGCACCAGGTAGCTCCCCGGACGCGGCTCCTCGAGCGTCTTGAGCAGGGCGTTGGCCGCCGCCGCGCTCATCTGGTCGGCCGGGTCGATGATCAGCACCTTGGCGCGCCCTTCGTGCGCAGGCAGCGCCAGCCAGCGTTCGGCCTCGCGAACCAGCTCGATCGGAACCCGCACCTTGCCTTCCGGCACTCCCAGGACGCGCACGTCGGGGTGGACGTCTTTGAATATCTTGCGGCAGCTCTCGCACTTCTCACAGGCGTCCCCCGACCTCGACTCGCAGTTGAGCGCGGCGGCCCACGCGCGCGCGGTCAGCAGCTTGCCGACGCCCTCGGGGCCGTCGAACAGGTATGCGTGGGGAACCCGCTGCGCGTCGATCGCGCGCCTCAGCGTGCCGACAGCCACCTGTTGATCCGCGACGTTGGCCAACCGCATCTCGACCCAGATCTCCCGTCATGACGGGGCGAAACACCACGTCCGCTCAGGGAGCGGAACTAGCACGGCACCTTGCGGCGGTCAATCAAACGAACACCGTTGACCCGTCCGATCCGCGGGTGAACACGACGGCTGGGCTCGCATCTGGTATACTTCTTTCGGCACGCAACAGCGAGGTATCCGATGGCGAGCAAGGATGAGAAGAAGCACTCCTTCGAGTCGATTCTCGGCGATCTGGAAAAGGTGGTTCGCGAGCTGGAAAGCAGCGATCTTCCTCTGGAAAAAGCGCTGGAGCGCTTCGAGGAGGGCGTTCGCCTCTCGCGCGAAGGAGCCCGGCGGCTCGACGAGGCGGAGCGCCGCATCGAGGAGATTCTCGACAACGGCTCGATCGAAAAAATCGATTCCGAACAAATGGAATCCGCGGAATAACCCCGCGCGAGCCCCTTCCAACAAATCGGTGGTCTATCACGACCCCGGAAAGGAGACGTCATGTCCGCCAGGAGAATTGCGATCGCGCTGGCCGTCGCGCTGGTGTTCGCCGTCGGTGCGCTCGTCGGCGTGTCGATCCCGGAGGCCGAAGCGGATCGCGGACACGTGCCCAGCGGATGGGAGTGCCCCACCGGAGACACCTGCTTCTTCTTCAACGGTCCGAGCTTTTTCGTGCTCGAGCGGGAGTCGCCGAGCGGCGAGTGGAATCTGGCGGAGATAAGGAGACCTCCGCCCACGCGCTACACCAAGCCGTCCGGCTCGGTGCCGCTGCTCAGGGCGCTGAAATAGAAAAAAGCTCAGTCCCCCACGTACCCCAGCTCCTCGAGCTGCTCGCGCGTCTCGGGGTCGATATCGATCTTTTCTGCGCGGTGCTTTCTCCCCGGCTTCTCCCCTCGGGTCCTGCCGCTCTTCTGCTCGGCTTGTTCTCTTCCGAGCGTCCCTCGCGGTACGAACCCGCCCTGGTGCCTGCCGAGCAGATCGTGCAACGCGGCGAACGTGACGGGTAGACGATCGCCGATGTCCGTCGTCTCCCTGGGGTCCTTCTCCAAATCGAACAGGGTCGTCGCCAGCCCGCGATAGACCAGCTTGTACCTCCCGCAGCGCGCCACTCGCTGCCCGTCCATGAAGTCCGAGAACTGCACGTCGGGCCAGCCCAGCCGCTCTTCGCCTCCGAGCAGAGGGACGAGACTGCGCCCTTCCACGCCTGCGGGGCAGTCGACGCCGAGTAGCTCGCAGGCGGTGGGCAGCACGTCCACCAGCCCCACCTCGGCGGCACAGCGCAGCGGCTCCTCGCGCGGCTCGGCTCCCGGCAGGCGTAGGATCAGCGGCACGTGCAGCAGCTCCTCGTAGACCGAGTGGCCGTGCCCCACCGAGCCGTGCTCGAAGAACTCCTCTCCGTGATCCGAGGTGACGACCAGCAGGGTGTCGTCCAGCAGCCCCTGTTCCTCCAAGGCCTCGTGAAGGCGTGCGAGCTGATCGTCGTGGTAGGTGATCTCCCCGTCGTAGAGCGCCTCCAACCGAAAGCGATCCCGCTCGGAGAGCCCGACCGTCCCCTTCTTGACCTTCTCCAGCAGCTTGGCGGTCTGGGCGGGCCGCACCGGGCCGCGGTACGGATTGGGGTCGTAGAGAGAGCGGTAACGTCCCGGTGGAATGTACGGTACGTGGGGATCGATGGTGTGCACGTAGAGGAAGAACGGCCGGTCCTCGGGACGGCTCTCGAGCCAGGCCACCGCGTCGTCGACCACGTGCTGCGCCCTGTTGGGCTTTCCCTCGCGCACGTAGTTGGTCCAAGCGTCCCAGCCCCGCTCGAAGCCGAACTTGCCGGAGATGTAGCCGTTGGCGACGAACCCGGCGGTGGCGAACTCGAGCTTTTCGAAATGCTCCGAGCAGATCTCCACTGTCGCGGGCAGGCGGTGCTTTTCGTTCTTGGTGCGGTGCGTCTCCGGGTAGAGACCGGTCAGCAAGGTGGCCACGGAGGGCTTGGTCCAGTTCTCCTGCGCCAGGGCGCGGTCGAAGACCAGGGATTGACCGGCCAGTTCGTCCAGGTAGTCGGTGCGGACCCTGGTTTGCGGATTGTACAGCGCGAGGTGGTCGGCGCGCAGAGTGTCGATCAAGACAATCACCAGATTGCGCGCACGCATTCTACCTGGAGCCGCGACTCGAGCGTCCCGGCTTTCGGGCACGGAGATGCGCGCCTCGCTCAACACCAGCTCGCCGGCCGCGGCCTCGAGCGTCAGCCCGACGGCCGCGCCTGCAAAATCGTCGAGCCCGATACCCAGCCGCCTTCCCCCTTTTCCCACCGAGATCTGCCGCAGCTCTCGTGCCTCTCCGTCGTCGCCGCGAGCGCGCACGGAGAGCTTTCCGCCGCCGGCAGCTCCGCGCGGACGAACCTCGCCGCGCAGCACCGCGCCCTGGGGCAGCGGCAGGAACCAGGTCAGCGATTCGCCCGCCGCCAGTGCTATTCCGGGCTCTCTCCCCGCCGGGTCCGGGTACTCCAGCGCGCGGCTCGATGAGGCCGCCGGCGAGGAATCCGTGCCGGACGGCACGATCCTCAAGTAGTCGATCGCGGCGCTGGCCGCCGACCCGTCATCGGCCGGCCGCCGCGAGGAGAAGCGCAGCAGGACCTCATTGCGTCCCGGCGCGAGCCCCTTGTCGAAGGAGACCGATCCGTGCCCGAAGCCATCGCGCGGCAGCTCCACCTCGCCCAGGAACCTGTCGTTGAGGTAGACGCGGCAGCTCCGACCGCCGACCGCGCGCCCGCGGATCTCGATCCTGCCGCCGCCCTCCTCGTCGACCTCGGCCTCGACGAGGACGCGCACCGCAGCCGCGGCGGCGTAAGAAAACGTCGTCCCGTCTTTTTCGTAGTCGCCGCGCCATCCGGTCTTCCAGTCGCCGAGAGTGTGCTTGTGGCGCGAGGGGGCTCCGAAATCCACCAGGATTCCGCCGGAGCGAATGTGGGCCTGGTCCAGATTCTCGGCCAGGTCGTATAGAGGTTCGAACGCGGCGTCGACCTCGCTCTCTTCCCTCTCTCGCGAGGTGATCCGCGCGTCGCGTCGGACCTGCTCGACCCGGTGATTCTGCTCGGCGGCGGAGGCCGCCCCGCCATGCTCCTTCTGCCCAGCGGGCTCCGGAGCCTGCCCGCCGTTTCCGCAGGCGCAACAGGCCGCGAGCGCGAACAGCGAGCTCAGCGCTGATGCGAGGCGAGAGATCATCGCCCCATATCTATAACGCGAAAACAAACGCGCCGACAGGCCCCGCTGGACGGAACGGCCCGGACGCTGTCGCTAGCCTCTCACGAGGCCTATCCCTTCTCCCGCGGGGACGAGCCCCGCGGCCACGATGTCCTTCGGACAGGCCCTCCGGGCCAAGACTGACCGGACGATACGTCGAACCTGGCCCGAGGCCTATCCCTTCTCCCGCGGGGACGAGCCCCGCGGCCACGATGTCCTTCGGACAGGCCCTCCGGGCCGGTCGCCTCTCAGCCTGCGGCCTTCGACATCAGGCCCGCGTCCCTCATCGAGACGTAGCTCCCCTTTCCCACGACCAGGTGATCGAGCAACGGGATGCCCACCAGCTCTCCCACTTCGCACAGGCGACGGGTCAACGCCACGTCGTGGGGGCTGGGCGACGGGTCGCCGGAGGGATGGTTGTGCAGCACGGCGATGCGGGCCACGGCCTCGGCGATCATGGGACGAAAGACCTCTCTCGGCCCCACGCGACACTCGCTGAGCGTCCCGAGCGCGACTATCCTCTCGCAGACAGGCGCATTCTTGTTGCTCAGCCCGACCGCGAGGAATACCTCCTGGCTGAGGTCCTCGATCCTGACCCGGTATGTTTCGTAGATGTCACGGCTGCACGCAAAGCCGCGGCCACCCCTGGTCCGCTGGCGCTCGAAGGTCCGTTTGCCCAGCTCGAACGCCGCTGCCAGGCGAGCGGCCTTGGCTGTGCCGACCCCGGGAATGCGAGCCGCCTCGGCCGGAGACATCCGCTGCAGCCGCTCGATGTCTCCGCACTCGGCCAGCACGCGCCGCGCCGCGTCCACGGCGTTCTCGCCCGCGCTGCCAGTGCCGATCAGCAGCGCTATCAGCTCGGCGTCGCCGAGGGCGGCGGCGCCCTTGACTCTCAATCTCTCCCGGGGCCGCTCTCCGGCGGGCCATGTGCACATGGAAGCCACACTACGGGCCAAGGCAAGACCCGTGCCGACCCTGAAAGCCGAATGTTTCGGGGGAATGCGACGAAAACGGCGGCGGCGGAAGCGGCGAAAACGGCGAAAAGAGCAAAGTTTCGCCGCTTTTTGGCTAGCCTTTCCCCTGCTGGATCTCCGACTGGCTCTCGGCGCAAATCCGCCGGGCCTTTTCGAGCAGCCGCTCCTCGCTCTCCTTGTGCCGGGGATCGGGGACGCAGCACTCCACCGGGCATTCGGCCTGGCACATCACGCGCTCGTAGAACCCCAGGCACTCGGTGCAACGACTGGGATCGATCACGTGCCTGCCGAGCTCCTCGTTCTCGAAGATCGCCCCGGTCGGGCAGACGTCCTCGCAGGCTCCGCAATTGATGCACTCGTCTGTGATCATCAAGCTCACGGCGCGGGAATATAGGTGCGCGCAGGCGCGCCGTCAATCAAACGCCGCTTGCAGTGAATCGCCTACGATGGAAAACAGCTCGTCCACCTGCGGCTCTTCGATGTTGAGGGGAAGCACGAAATAGACCACGTTGCCCAGCGGCCGCAGCAGGGCCCCGCGCTTTCGCGCCTCGGTATAGAAACGCCACCCCGCGCCGGCGAGGTAGTCCGCGCTCTGCTCGCCGGCCTTGGGAGAGATCAGCGTGAATGCTCCGATCATCCCTGTTCGCCGCACGTCGCGCACCCAGGGATGATCGGATATCGAGTCCAGCCCCCGCTGCATCGCCGCGCATTTTTCCGGCAACCGCTCCACGATTCGCTCGTCGTCGAAGATCTTCAACGTCTCGATCGCCACCGCGCAGCCGAGGGGATTGCCGGTGAACGAGTGCCCGTACCACAGCGTCCGAGACGGGTCGCCCAGAAACGCCTCGAAGATTCGATTGGTGGTCAGCGTGGCGGCCATCGGGAGCACGCCCCCGGAAAAGCCCTTGGCCAGGCAAAGGATGTCGGCCTCTATCCCGGCCCGCTGGCCGGCCAGGAAGCTCCCGGTGCGCCCGTATCCGACGAAGACCTCGTCGGCGATCAGCAAGATATCCAGCTTCTCGGTGAGCTCGCGCAGCCGCTGCAGGTAGCGCGGCGGGTACATCAGCATCCCGGCCGCTCCCTGCACGAGCGGCTCGACGATGATCGCGGCGATCTGCTCGGCCGCTTCGGCCAGGATGCCGGCCGCTCGGGCGAATGCCTCCTCGTGCCATTCGCCCTCCCCCTCCCTGGCGCCGGCCTCGGCACGGGCCGGGCTCGGCAGCAGCACGCGCTCGAACAACAGGTCGCCGAGCGCCTCGTGGAACACCTCCGCGCCGGAGACGGAGGCCGCGCCCACGGTCTCGCCGTGGAAGGCTCCGGCCAGCGTGACGAAGCGGTTCTTTTCCGGCTTTCCGACGTTGCGCCAGTACTGGTGAGCCATGCGCACCGCAACCTCGACCGCGGTCGAGCCGTCGTCCGAGAAGAACAGCCGCGAGTACGATTCCCCGCAGCGCGGCAGCAGGGACTCGGCGAGCCGCACGGCGGGCTCGTGGATCGTCCCGGCCATCGAACAGTGGGCCAGCGTCTCGGTTTGCCGTCGAATCGCTTCCATCAATCTCGGGTGGTTGTGCCCGAGGATGTTGACCCACCACGAGGCGTTGCCGTCAATCAGCTTCGAGCCGTCCTTGTCGTAGAGATGGATTCCCTTCGCGCGATCGACCACCACCGGATCGACCTTTTCGATGTAGCGCTGCATCGGCGTGTACGGGTGCCAGAGCAGCTTCTTGTCCAGCGCCACTATCTGTTCGCGAGTAGCTCCCATCCTTCGCTCATCCTTTCTCTCGCCGGCCGGCGGGCCCCTCCCCGATCTCGGCCCTTTCGACGCGGCAGTCGAGGCGACCCCGGGCCAACCTCACGTCGATCGCAGTTCCGGCCGGAGCTCTGCTCGCGGAGCGTACCACGGAGCCGTCGTCGCTGCGCCGCACGACCGCGTATCCCCTCTCCAGGCTGGCCAACGGGCTCAGCGCATCCAGCCGGGCCGCCAGCTCGCCGAGACGCGCCCGGGCGCGGTCCGAGGCCGGTCCCGGCCAGCGCTCCAGTGCGACGGTCGCCGTCGCCAGGTCCCCCCGCATCCGCGGCAGCGCGATCCGCGGCCAGCGGATCAGCTTCTCTCCCAGCGATTCGATACGCGCCCGCTCGGGTCCGATCCGGGAAGCTGGCCAGCGCGCCAGAGCCTCGCGCGCGATTCCCAGCCGCTCCATTCCCGAGCGGAGGCGAACCCGCGGATCCGACGAGCGCAACGAAGCGGTCAACCCGGCCAGCCTCCCGCGGGCGACGCCGACCCGTTGCAACGCCGCCGCGCGCAGGGCTCGCAGATCGTCCGAGAGCCGCTGCGCCAGCCCTTCCCGCTCCGGCACCGCCAGCTCGGCGGCTTCCGAGGGCGTCGCCGCCCTGCGGTCCGCCGCCAGGTCGGTCAGCGCCACGTCGATCTCGTGGCCCACGGCGCTGATCACGGGCACGGGATGCCCGGCCACGGCGCGCACCACCGCTTCGTCGTTGAACGCCTCCAGGTCCTCGGCCGAGCCGCCGCCGCGCCCCACGATCAGGACCTCGACCTCGGGCGCGGCGGATATCCGCTCGATGGCGGCGACGATCGATTTCGGCGCCGCGACACCTTGTACCTGGGCGTGGGCCAGCAGCAGGCGTACGGGAAATCTCCGGGAGATCACCTGGACGATGTCGCGGAGAGCCGCTCCGTCCCGCGAGCTGACCACCCCCACGCAGGATGGCGTGGAGGGAAGAGCGCGCTTGCGCGCGGGATCGAACAGACCCTCGGCGTTCAAGCGGGCCCTCAACTCGGCGAGCTTGCGCGCTCTGAGGCCCGCGCCCGACTCCTCGGCCCGATCGACCACCACCTGGTAGCGGCCGCCGTTCTCGTAGACCGTGACGCGACCGTGGCAGCGCAGCAGCGCGCCGCGATCGATGCGACGCCCGTAGCGACGCGCCTGCCCGGACCACATCACGGCATCGATCTGCGCCTTGCCGTCCGGATCGGCCAGCTTGAAGTAGAGGTGTCCGGAGCGCGCCCGCGTGATCTGCGAGACCTCGGCCTCGAGCCATACCGCTCCGATCTCGCCCTCGAGAGCACCGCGAGCCCGGCGGTTGATCTGCGCGACGCTGTATACCTTCGCCCCCGGGGACGAGGAGCTGGGATCGAATCGCATGGCAGGCGGCATGATAGCGCTCCGGCGCAGAGGGTCAAAACGGCCGCACAATACCATCGGTGGTTCGTTGCACCGTAAAATCAATCGAATCCGGTACGGCGAAAACGCGGTTTGATAAAATCGGGCAGAACCGATCACACATAGAAAGAAAGATCGATTACAATCGGTTTGACTGGATGAAAGGATGGTGAATTTCATGAATGCAACTATCTTCGAGATCATGCTCGCCGCGGCGCTGGCGCTGGTGGCCTGCGAGTCCGCCGACTCCCGCTACAGCACCGACGACGACGACGACGGCAGCGCCGACGGAGACAGCGATTCCGACAGCGACTCCGACGCGGACAGCGACTCCGACGCGGACGGCGATTGCACTCCGGGCGAGCTGTTCTGTATCGGCGACGAGGTCTGGAAGTGCATCGGTCCGGACAACGAGACCGAGCTGGTCGAGGAATGCCCCGACCCGCTGGTCTGCATCAACGGAATGTGCGTCTCGGACGACGCCTGTGGAGAAGCGGTGGCCAACCAGTCCAACATCGGCTGCGAGTACTGGGCAGTGGACATGGACAACACGACGCCGACCCAGCCCTACGCCATCGCGGTCAGCAACCTGGACGCCGCGACGGTGCACGTCGTGGTGGAGCAACGCACCACCAGCGGCTGGACCACCCTCGACGAGGCCGACGTGACCTCGGAGACGGTCGAGGTCTTCATGCTGGGCAACACGACGGTCAGCGGGAGCTATCACCTGCAGAACCAGGCGTTCCGCGTCAAATCCGATCTTCCGGTCGTGGCCTACGAGTTCAATCCCTACGCCGGCCTGCAGCCCGACAACTCGGACATCTGCACCAACGACGGCTCCCTGCTGCTGGCCACCTCGGGTCTGGACAACTTCTATTACGTGCTCGGCTACCCGAGCAACGCCGGCGACTCGAGCATGAACATCATTGCAACCCAGGACAACACCGCCGTGTCCGTGACCCCATCCACGTCCATTTCGGGAGGAAACAACGTGCAGGCGATGTCGGCCGGACAGGAGTACGACTTCACGATGCAGGCCGCGGACGTGATCCAGCTCAACGCCTCGGGAGGAGACATCTCCGGGACCTACGTGGAGTCGGACAAGCCGATCGCCGTCTTCGGCGGCAACACCTGCGGCTTCGTGCCCAGCGACGTCTCCTACTGCGACCACCTCGAGCATCAGATCTTCCCGGCGACCACCTGGGGCAAGAAGTTCGTCGCGGCGCGAACCGTGATCCGCTCGACCTACCAGGAGCCGGAGAACGACTACTGGCGCGTGCTGGCCTCCGAGAACAACACGAGCATCATGACCGATCCCTCGGTGCCCGGCCTCGACAGCATCACGATCAACGAGGGCGAGGTCGTGGAGGTGGGAGTCAACCACTCGTTCACGATCACGGCCAGCGCCCCGATCCTGGTCGGCCAGTTCCTGACCGGGCACGAGGCCACCGACGTGGAGTTCGAGGGCGCGGGAGGCGATCCGGCCTTCGCCCTGCTGCCTCCTCACGAGCAGTTCCTCTACGAGTACGTCTTCCTGGCGCCCGAGAAATACCTCCTCGACTACGTCGTGATCACGCACCCCGCCGGGCTGACGGTCAACCTCGACGACGCGCCGGTCTCGTCCAACGCCGACTGCGTGACCGAGGCGTTCAACGCCGACTGGGAGATCACGCGCTGTCTGATCGAGGACTTCACGCACAGCGTGGAAGCGGCCGAGCCGATCGGCATCACGGTCTGGGGCTACGGCGGGCGCGTCTCGTACGGCTACACCGGCGGCCTGAATCTTGAGACGATCAACCCAATCATTCCCGAGTAGACGATTCGCGAGCCAGGTGCCGGACGCGCCTTGGCGCCTGCTCTCGCTCGATCCTGTCTGCCGAAAGCCGGTCTCCGGCCCGCGAGCATCCCGCGCCGGCCGGGGAAAATGTGAACATCCGTCTTTTTGTTGTATCTTGTGCGGCGCATGGATTGCTCGCGCTACACCTTGCTCATCGCCGGGGCGGCGCTCGGCTCCTACCTGGCCGGGTCGGTCAACTTCTCGGTGCTGGCCTCCCGGCTGCTGGGGCTGGGCGACCCTCGCCGCGCGGGCAGTGGTAACGCGGGCGCCACCAACCTGTTCCGCACCGCCGGCATGCCGGTCGCCCTGGGGGTGCTGGTGCTCGACCTGGGTCGCGCCGCGGGCGTGATCTGGGGCGGTCGCACCGCCGGTCTCGAGGGCCTGGCTCCAGCGCTGGCCCTGCCCCTGCTTCTGGGCAACCTGTTCCCCGTCTTTCACGGCTTTCGCGGCGGCAAGGGCGTGGCCGCCACCAGCGGCTCGATGCTCGCGATCTCTCCTTTGGCCCTGCTTTGCGGCGGCGGGTTGTTTCTCCTGCTGATGGCCTCTTTCCGCCGCGTCTCGCTGGGTTCCTTGGCGATGTGCGCCTCTTTCCCGCTCTGGCTGTGGCTGCTGGACGGCTCGGTGACCGAGATCGCGGTCGCCGGGACTCTCGGTGCCGCGATGCTGGTCACCCACCGCGCCAACCTGGCGCGCCTGGTCCGCGGCGAGGAGCCACGGCTCGGGCGCAGCGCTTCCGAGGCGAAGAGCGAATGAGCCCCTTGGAGCTCATGCGCGAGGCCCTGATCGCCGGCGCGGCCGATCTCTCCCGGCGCTCGGCCCTGCTCGACCGGATCAACGTCTTTCCCGTGGTCGACGCCGACACCGGCGCCAACATGACGCGCACCGTCGAGGCGATGAGCGCGGCGATTCGCGACGGCCGGGACGTCTCTCGCGCGGTGCTGCTCGGCGCTCGCGGCAACTCCGGCGTGATCCTGGCCCAGTTCCTGGTCGGCCTGCTCGATCATCCCTCCATCGAAGAGCTCGACCCGCGAATCCTGCGCGAGGCGGTGGGACGCGGTCGCGAGCTGGCCCGCCGGGCCGTGGCCGAGCCGGTGGAGGGCACGATGCTGACCGCGATGGACGACCTGGAACGCCTGCTCGGGGAACTGGCCCCGATCGAGTCGCGCGCCGAGCACCTGCGGCTGGAGAACGAGCTGGCCGCGGCCGTGGCCCGCACGCCCGAGCTGCTGCCCAGGCTGGCCGAGGCCGGCGTGGTCGACTCCGGAGCGCTGGGCTTCCACCTGCTGGCCTGCGGCCTGACGCTGGCCCTGCCCGCCCTGCTCGACCCCGGGGAGGGCCTCCGGCAGATCCGCGCCCGTCGCGACGGAGAGCACTCCGCTCCGCTGGGCGGAATCGCCGACCGGATCGACCCGGGCTTCCTGGCCGAGGCGACCCGCGAGTCCTCCGGCCTGCGCTGGTGCATGGACGTGGTCGTCGAAACCGCGAGCGAGCCGCCGCCCGGCTGGGAGCGACGCTTCGCCGATCTGGGCGCTTCGCTGGACTCGGTGCGGCGCGGCGAGCTGCTCAAGCTGCACGTGCACTGCAACGATCGGGACGCGGTCCGCGCGGCGGCGGAGCGGCTGGGGCGCGTGATCTCCTTCGGCGCCGACGACATGAGCGCCGGCCTGGTCCGCGCGCGGGCAATCGGACGGGAACCGGCCTCTGGGGCCGGGCTGCGCGTGCTGGGCGACTCGTCGATGTCGTTCGATGACGGTCTGGCCGCCGAGCTGGGCGTCTCGCGCCTGGAGAACTACGTGACCGTCCACGCTCGCACACTGCGCGACGGCGAGCTCGATCACGACGAGCTGCTGGCCAGGATGCGCGAAGGCGCGGTCTACACCACGGCTCAGGCTCCGCCGCAGGAGGTGCGGGCCTGGCTCGACCGCGAGCTGGCCGAGCCGGGACACGCGATCTACTTCGCGGTGGGCGGCGCCTACACCGGGACCCAGGCGCTGGTCAGGAGCGTCGCGGCCGAGCATCCCCTGAGCGAGCGGCTGACCATTCTGAACACGCGCGCGGCTTCGGGGCAGCAGGGCCTGGCCGCGCTCGCCACGGCTCTGCGGGCGCGCGAGGAGCAAGATCCGCGGGCGCTGGAGGAGTATGCGCGGCGCCAGATCGCGAGCTGCCGCGAGTACCTGGTCCTCGACACGCTGCGCTACCTGTCGCGCACCGGCCGGGTGGGCAGGGTCAAGGCGGGGCTGGCCGGCGCCCTGTCCTTCAAGCCGATCGTGGGCCACGGCGACCACGGCGCGATCACCTGGGGCGTGGCCCGCTCCCACGAAAGCGCCCTCGGCCAGATCGCCGGCAAAGCCGGGAGCCACCCGGGCCGGGGACGGCTGCTGGTGCTACTGGAGCGCACTGACGACCGAAGGCGGCTGGAGCGCGCGCGAGACGTTCTGGGCTCGGAGCTTCCGGCCGACACGCTTTTTTTCGAGGCGCCGCTCTCGTCGACGTCCAGCGTGCACATGGGACCGGGCACCTGGGGCGTGGCGGTCACGCGGCAGTGGACATCCGGGCCGAATGGATTACGATGATCGGCAAATGGAGAAAGGAAACCGCGATGCGCACCCATGTTGCGACCACGGTGCTCGCAGCCGCTCT
Source organism: Polyangia bacterium (assembly GCA_046484285.1). Lineage (GTDB taxonomy): Bacteria > Myxococcota_A > Polyangia > JAAYKL01 > JAAYKL01 > CAZHCG01. The sequence continues at coordinate 3,185 of JAWOBP010000158.1, read as the reverse complement.
GGGGCTGGGAATCCCGCTTTCGGCTGAGGCGGACGCGCAGGACCTGGACGACCTGTTCGATGAAAACGAAGACGATGCCGGGGCATCGGACGACGCGGCGGACGAAGACGAGGACGCCGGCGGGTTCGATGGGGGCAAAGACGAGATCGAACCCGCCGGGAAAGAGGAAGAAGAGGAGCCGGAAGAGGACGGCGCCGAGCTGTCGGTGGACTCCGGCGAGCTGACCGCGGACGCCCGCGAGTACGAACGCGCACTGCGCATCCACGCCTTTCTCGGCGCGGGCTACTCCCTGCCGGTCGCCGACCTGGGCGCCGATCACTTCGAGACCTTCGGCGGGCTGCCGATCCACTTCGGCGGAGACTTCATGGTCATCGACGCCCTGGCCGTGGGGCTGCGCTTCCGCGTCGGCCCGCTGTTCGAGAACCTTCCGCGCGCTCCGTCCCAGAGCTTCGAGCTGTCGGCGCGCACCTTCGAGTTCCACCTGACGGCGGGCTACTCGGTCTACCCCGGTCTGCGGCTCTACCTGGCGCTGGGGGCCTGGAACCTCAAGGCGACGTACGACATCGACGGCGGCGGCCAGCGGGTGAACAAGGACACCTACTTCTCGCTGGGCCCCGGCCTCTCGTACACCTTCTACCTGGCCGAGCTGGGACCGGGCGGAATCGGAATCGACGTGGGCGCCGAGCTGTCGATGGCCTTCGGCGGCGATTTCGAGAGCAACGCCTCGGGCGACTACGGCTACGGCACGGTCGCAGGCGGCATGTTCTTCTACCCGCTGGTCTACGTCGCCTGCCGCTACTCGCTGGGTGTGCTGTGAGCTTTCGTTTCTCCACCAGATTGGTAGAATAACCCCGTTTCGGAAAAGAGCGTTTTTTTGAGCTGACACTCTCGAGAGGAGACGAAATGAGACGAAACTACATCGCGGCTGCGGCGACCTCGGCGCTACTGGCGCTGCTCGTCGCGGTCTTCGCCGCGTCGTGCGGCGGAAAAGAAGCCGCCGAAAAGGAGTCGGACGCCGCGGTCCAGGCCGACGAGACTCCGACCCAGGCCGGAGCTCCCAAGATCGTGGCCGACAAGGAGACGCTCGACTTCGGCAAGGTCAAGCAGGGCGAGGACGTGAAGCAGACCTTCACGGTCAGGAACAAGGGCGACGCCGACTTGAAGATCGAGCGCGCCCGCGGGTCGTGAGGATGCACGGCGACCGTCGTTTCGGCGGACGTCATTCCCCCGGGCGGGGAAGGAGAAATCGAGGCCAAGCTCAGTACGCGCGGACGCACGGGCAAGCTCAAGAAGAGCATCCGCGTGATGTCCAACGATCCCGAAACGCCGATGCTGGCGCTGATCCTCGAGGGCGAGGTGCTGGTCGACGTCAAGACCGACCCGCGCTATGTCAACTTCGGCCAGTTGCAGAAAGGGGAGAAGGCCACCCGCGAGCTGGCGCTGGACGTGGTCGATCCCGACAAGGTGAAGATCACCGGGGTGAAGCTGGAACGCGGCGAGGATTTCGAGATAAAGCGGATCTCGGGTGACGCCGCGGGCGACAGCAAGTACGAGGTCGCGTTCGACGGCGGCGGCCGCGTGGGCCGCATCGTGGGCAGCGTCGTCGTCTCGATCGAGGGCTCGGAGGTGGACGAGGTGCGCATCCCGATTCGCGCGCATATCGTCAGCGATCTCCGCTACAGGCGCAGCGTCTACCTGGTCAAGCGCGACGGCGGCTTCGAGCCGCAGGAGGTCGAGTTCGTCTCGCGCAGCGGCAAGAACATCGAGCTGAAGAAGGCCGAGGACGAGAGCGGACGCCTCGAGCTGAAGACAGAAAAACGCGGTGGCGGAAAGAAGGGCGTCGTGATAGCCTCGGTCGCGGATCCGGACGCCGATTACGCCCGGCCGGTGCGCGGCAGCTTCGAGGTTCAGACCGGCGACGAGGACGAGCCGGTGGTCAAGATCCGCTATACGATAGCCGAGCGCCGCGCCCACCGCATTCCGCGCGGAGTGCGGCCCAGGGTCAGGAAGAGGCCCAAGGCGCCCGGCGTCGAGAATCGCGCCCAACAGCCCGGCAAGAAGCCGGGCGGGAAAGGCGCCGGACCCGCGAAGGAGAAACAACCCCGGTGAACCTCGGAGAAAGGCGCCGCCCGGCGGCGTCGGACCAAGGGGGTAGCGAGATGAAAAGACAGCGCAACGCATTTTTCCTGCTGGCCGCGGCGTGCGTCTGGCTGGCGTCATGCGGACCCACTCCGGCCGATCTGAAGGTCGAGCCCGAAAAGGTCGTGCTGGACGGCAGGGGCGACACGGCCGAGATCGAGGCGACAATCGTCGACGAGGAGGGCAATCCGATCACCGAGGGCTACGACCTGACCTGGTTCAGCACCGACACCGACCTGTTCAAGCTGACCCAGAACGGCGAGGTAACGGCCGAGGCCTCGGGCGAGGGCACGGTGGAGATCGAGGTGGTCGGCACCGAGCTGAAGGCCTCGGTCCCGGTGCGCGTCAAGATCGCCTCGTCGATCAGCACCTCGCACGAAAAGAGCCTCAGGCTCTGGACCGGGCAGGTCAAGGACGACGTCTGGGCCGAGGTGCACAGCGAGAAAGGCGCCTTTATCGAGGGCTTCAAGCCCGAGTGGTCGAGCGCGGATCCGAGCATCGTCGAGGTCGAGTCGATCGACGATCCCGAGCGCCGCCAGTCGTGGGTAAAGATGACCGGCCTCAAGTCGGGCAACACCTACGTCACCGCCAGCTTCCGCAATCTTTCCAAGCAGCTGATCGTCCGGGTCTACGACGAGGACGAGGAGGTCAACCTGGCCGGAGAGCGCCTCGGCAAGAAGAAGGACAAGGAAGAAGAGTCCGACAAGTAGCTCGCTAGTGCCGAGTCAACCTCTCCCGTTCGGGTGAGAGCGGCCCCTGCCTGCGTATCCCGGCGTCACTCCTGCCGCCCTTACCCCCCCTGCCGCCATTACCCCCTGAACGGATCGCGTTGAGATCGTTGGGGTTTTCAAAAAAATGCAACTCGAGGGGCCGAGCGGCCGATATCTACTGTGAGCAGCGCCGGATGGGACGGCGCGCCGCAAGCCGGGAGGACCGCGATGAGATTCTGGAGCCCCGACAAAGCATACTTCGTCACCAACCGCTGCGAGCAGGAGCGCCTCTTCCTGCTACCCCGCCCAAGAGTGCTGAAGCTGATCGGCGCCTGG
>JAWOBP010000135.1:0-3447 GCA_046484285.1 Polyangia bacterium | reverse complement strand
GCCAGCTGTCCCTTGGTGTCGCGCAAGAGCAGGTGGAAGTGGTTGGACAAAAAGATGAAGGCGAAAAGCTCGATCCCGTCGCCGTGCTCCTCGAGGCTCTTGGCCAGCCAGGCGCCGATCAGCTTCAGCACTCTTGGGCGGGGTAGCAGGAAGAGGCGCTCCTGCTCGCAGCGGTTGGTGACGAAGTATGCGTTGTCGGGGCTCCAGAATCTCATCGCGGTCATCCCGGCTTGCGGCGCGCCGTCCCATTTCGGCGCTGCTCACAGTAGATATCGGCCGCTCGGCCCCGCCGGTTGCATTTTTTTGAAAACCCCAACGATCTCAACGCGATCCGTTCAGGGGGTAAGGGCGTAGGACAGGGGGTAAGGGCGTAGGACCGATCGTGTTCGGCCCGTCGTAGCTCTCGATGTAGCGGATCGCCTCCGCGATCCACGGCTCCTCCTTGAAGGAGCCGTCCCCTTTTCGCGTGTAGCAGACGTTGAACTGGCCCATGCCGCCCTTGCCTACGGGGATCGAGAACGTGCGCTCGTCGGGCGGCAGCAGCACGGCGCCGCCGATGCGCGCCCTGAAGTTGTGGGAGTGAGGCTCGGCGCTGTAGTACGCGTGACAGGTCGCGTCATCGTGCCAGCCGACGACGAGCTGGCCACCTTCGGGATGTCGAGCCACCGACACGACGAGCACACCGTCCAGCTCGTCGTCGTACTCCACGTCCGGCCCGGCGATGCGCCACAGGTTGAACCCGTCGCCGCGGACGAACTGGACGTAGCCGAGGCATCGCCCGTCCTCGTCGAAATCGAAGTTGCTGTTCTCCCCGCCCTCGCCCCCCAGTCGTTGTGGGCGCCGCCGCCCACCGGCCAGCTGCCGTCGTCTACGTAGCCGTAGAACTCGGACCATCCGACGCGGATGAAGACCACCCGATCTCGACCGATACTCATCGTTTCGTTCCCCCCTTCACGATCCTGCGCGCTTCCTCGGCGATCGGATCGCGTCGTCTCCTGGATACCAGCAAGAGCGCCTCGTGGACTGCCCCAGTGTACTGGAATCTCTCCGCGTACGGCAGCAGCTTCTCGCGCCAGATGCCCATCATCCGAAGCCCCAGCGCAACCGCCTCCGCCGCGGGCTCGCCGGCCTCGACCAGCTGGCGGGCCAGCTGCTTGGCGCGATCGATCTCCCGGCCGTCGCGCTCCATCTGCCGCTCGATGGGCGAGTACCCGGCCTTCTCGACGTAGTACATGTCCATATCGTCCGAGATGAAGCGCCGCCTGTTGAGGCTGACGCCGATCTCGCGCAGCTCCTGGACCAGCTCTTCGTGGGGGTACGGCTTGCGTCTCATGGTGAGAGAGTAGCTCTGCGATAGGTCAAGAGCTGACCCACCTGACCGATGATGTGATGCCGGGTTCCGGCTACTTGCCCGCGGATTTCCACCTGCTCAACTTCGACGTGGTCATCTTGCTGCCGCGTTTCCGCAACTCCGCGACCGCCTTCTTGGCGTTGCCGAACCGTCGCTGCGCGTTGAGCGCGAACTCTCTCTTGCATCGACCCAAGTAGACTGTCTCGTCGCCGCAACCACGCGATCCGTTCAGGGGGTAAGGGCGTAGGAAGGGCGTAGGTATAGTGGGCCGAGCAGGGCGTGGAACTGCGCCGCGGCTATGAATCCCAGGGCTTCTTGGGCTCGAAGCGACCCTGGAAGAAGCGCAACAGCTCCGGCTCGTAGGTGAACTCGAGCCCCGAGATCCGCTCGCGGCGTTCCCAGAGCCGCGATATCCCCTCGACCACGAAGTCGAAATGCGCGTTGGTGTAGACGCGCCGCGGGATGGTGAGCCTGACCAGCTCGAGCGCGGGGCGGTAGTTCTCTTTCGTCTTTGGATCACGCCCCTTGGAGACGTTGCCTCGCTCCATGGCGCGCACGCCTGTCTCGATGAAGATCGCCGCGGCCAGCGCCTGGGCCGGGTACTCGTCCTGGTCGAGGTGTGGCAAGAAGCGCCTGGCGTCGAGGAAGATCGCGTGGCTGCCTGGCGGGTTCACGATCGGGATGCCCGCCTCGTTGAGCTTGCGCCCGAGCTCTCGGGTCTGCCCGACCCGCGCCGCGATGTAGTCGTCGTCGAGCGACTCGAGCAGGCCGATCCGCATCGCCTCCATGTCCTTGGGAACCATCCCGCCGGTGGTGACCTCCCCTTCCCAGACGCGCAGCATCTCGCGAAAGCGGTGGGCGAACTCATCGTCGTTGCAGGCCAGCAGCCCGCCCATGTTGACCAGGAAGTCCTTCTTGCAGCTGACCGTGCAGCCGTCGCCGTAGCTCATCATCTCGCGCAGGATCTCGCGAATCGGAACGTGCCGGTAGTCCGGAACCCCCAGCTGGACCATCCGCGCGTTTTCGCAGCAGCGGGTCGCGTCGAACATCAGCGGGACGTCGTGGCGCTGGCACCAGGCCGAAACCTCGCGCACGTTGTCCATCGAAAACGGCTGGCCGCCGGCCATGTTGACCGACATCTCGAAGCTGACGTATGCGATCCCGCCCTCGCCGGCGCGCTCGATCTCGGCGTCGAGCTTGGCCACGTCGATGTTTCCCTTCCACGGAAAATCGCTTTGGGAATCGTGCGCCTCGTCGACGATCACGTCGCGAAAGACGCCGCCGGCCATCTCCTGGTGCAGCTTGGTGGTGGTGAAATACATGTTGCCGGGCACCGACATGCCGGGCCGGATCATCACCTGGGACATGATGTGTTCGGCGGCGCGGCCCTGGTGCGTCGGGATGCAGTGCTCGAACCCCAGCGCCTCGCGCAGCTCCTCGACCAGCTTCTCGTACTGCCGGCTGGAGTACGGCGTGTCCTGCGTGTCGGCCATGCCCCGCCACTGCGTGCAGCTCATCGCCGAGGTGCCCGAGTCGGTGAGCAGATCGATGTAGATGTCGCTGGAATTCAGCAAGAACGTGTTGTAGCCCGCGCGCTCCATCGCCGCCTTGCGCGCCGCCTTGTCCACGATCTGGACCGGCTCCAGGATCCCGATCCTGTACGGCTCGCAGCTCTTCGCGCCGGCCGAGGGGGTCTCGACTAGTAGCACGTCAGGCCTCCAAGATCGGGTAGAGCCTCCGCAGCTTGATCCTCGCGTCCTCCGTGGTGAAGCGCCACGAGATGGTGTGGAGCTCGGCGTTGCGCTGATCCTCCCAATCCTCGAGGATTGCTTTCGGCTCGACCAGGGAGCCGATGCGTTGATGAAGACATTGCCGCGCCAGCACAGAGAGTTCGATCTCAGCGAGGTCGAGCCAGCTCCCGTGCTTGGGCGTGTAATGGATTTCCAGCTTCTCGGCGAGACGCCTGGCCTCTGCTGGAGGAAACGCTTCGTAGAGTGACGCGGGCGAGTGCGTGTTCAGGTTGTCCATCACGACGACGAGCTTCTCAGCGTCGCGGTACGGGCCGTCGCACAGGTCGCGGATGAAGTGGGCGAAGT
>JAWOBP010000127.1:0-13097 GCA_046484285.1 Polyangia bacterium | reverse complement strand
AGTTCCAGCAGGGATACTCCTATTATTACCTGGATCTGTGGCTGACCAACAACGTGATCGCCGGTAGCTCGAGCTACGCGGTGCGACGCAGCGGATCGTACAGTGCGGACAGCTACGCCACCTACAACTACTTCTACGACACCTCCAGCACCTACGGCCTCTCCAGCTCCTCGAACAACCTGACCAGCTCGGATCCGCTGATCGAGGACGACGATTGGGAGAGCTATCCCAGGTGGTGGGACGGCAAGGTCTGGGCCGAGTCGCTGGCGATCAACGCCGGAGACGATTCGGCGGCAAACCTGCCTGCCTACGACATCGTGGGCAAGGACCGCGACCTGGGCGAGGGCGTGGACATGGGTGCCTGGGAGTTCGACGAGAACGCCAACCGGGAGCCGCGCGCCGACGACGTGGCAGACTCGATCATGGTCCCGCGCGACGAGCAGTTCGTTCTCGACGGCTCGGCGGCTTACGACCCGGACGGCTTCATCGCCTCGGCCTACTGGACCACCAGCGACGATACGGTGATCGCCGGCCAGACGGTCGACCACACCTTCTACACCGAGGGCGACGACCGCTGGGCCTTCATTACCGTGATCGACGACGAGGGCGCCGAGGATCACGCCAAGGTCGACATCAACGTCAATATTCGTCCCAATGCCGTGGCCGGCCCGAACGTCTACGCCGACGAGGACGAGGACGTCTACTTCGACGGCACCCTCAGCTCCGACGAGGACGGCAGCATCAGCGCCTGGGAGTGGGACTTCGGAGACGGCACTCCCACCTCGGGCGAGACCAGCCCGACCCACAGCTACTCCACGGGCGACACCTACGTCGTCACTCTGACGGTCACCGACAACGAGGGGCTGACCGACACCGACACCACGCTGGCCACGATCTTCGCCGTGGTCGACGAGGAAGGACCGATGATCCAGCACACCGAGATCGCCGACGGGCAGCTGCTCGGCGAGGACGTGCTGGTCTCGGCCACGATTCAGGATCAGTCGGGCGTCTCCAGCGCGGTGCTCTGGTACCGCGATATCGGGGGATCCACCGCGAGCTGGGAGCTGATGACCAACACCTCGAGCAACCTCTGGGAGGCCACGATCCCCGGTGCCGACGTGGGCGCCGACGGGATCGAGTACTGGATCGAGGCCCAGGACGGCGCCTCGCCGGCCAACACCTCGCTGGCGCCCGAAGGCGCGCCCACCACCGACGTCTTCGACTTCACGGTCAGCGGCGATCCCGACCCGCCCGCGATCTCGCACACCGAGGTCGCCGACGACCAGACCGCGGGAGAGGCGGTCGACATCACGGCCGAGATCACCGACGCCACGGGCGTGGACAGCGCGACCCTCTACTTCCGCGTGATGGGCAACAGCAGCTTCGGCGCCGCGGGAATGACCAACACCTCGGGCGACACCTGGACGGCCCAGATTCCGGCCTTCGTGGTCGCCGAGCCCGGCGTCGAGTACTACATCGAGGCGACCGACACCTCGCCGACGCCCAACACCGGCACCGCGCCGACTGACGCGCCGAGCACGCTCTACGACTTCACCGTGGGCTCGGGCGACACCGAGCCGCCGCTGATCGCGCATACGCCGGTCGCGGACGGCCAGCCCGAGGGCCAGGCGGTGACGGTCACCGCGGGCCTGGCAGACTCCGGCGGCGTCGCCGGCGCCTCGATCCACTACCGCACCAGCGGAACCGCCGACGCCTTCCAGAGCGTTGCGATGAGCAACGTCTCGGGCACGACCTGGAGCGGAGAGATTCCGGCCGGAGCCGTGACCACCGACGGCGTCGACTACTACATCGAGGCGACCGACAACTCGAGCAACTCCTCGACCGATCCGTCGGACGCGCCGGCCGGCTTCCACTCCTTCACCGTGACCTCGGTCGACACGGCCGGGCCGACGATCACCCACACTCCGATCTCGGACGGGCAGTCGGCCGGCGTCGCGGTCGTGATCACCGCCACGGTGACCGATCCTTCCGGCCTGGCCGAGGTCAAGCTGCACTACCGGCAGTCGGGCTACCCGTTCTTCTCCTCGCTGGCGATGAGCAACAGCGGCGGGGACAGCTACGAGGCGGAGATCCCGGGCTACACCGTGGTCGAGCCGGGCATGGAGTACTACATCCGCGCCGTGGACAACGCCAGCAACGAGAGCTACCACCCCACGACCGCGCCCGGAACGCCGCACGGCTTCACGGTCGTGGGCGAGGACACCACCCCGCCGGAGATCAGCCACACGCCGGTGGCCGACGGACAGACCTCCGGCCAGGACGTGGCGGTCGACGCCGTGATCACCGACGACTCCGGCGTGGGCGCGGCGACTCTCTACTACCGCGTCAGCGGCGAGAGCTCGTGGTCTTCTACCGTGATGAGCAACCCCTCGGCCGACGACTACAGCGGCACGATCCCGGCCTCGTCGGTGACGACCGCCGGCGTCGACTACTATATCGAGGCCGAGGACGGCTCGACCAACGTCAACGCGGCGACCGATCCGGCCGACGCCCCCAGCTCCTATCACGACTTCACGGTCACGCCCGGGGACACGGCCGGACCGTCGATCACCCACGTGCCCGTCACCGAGATCGATTTCGGTGATGATCTGGTGATCGACGCCACCGTGAGCGACGGCTCGGGCGTGGACTCGGTCAGCCTGTTCTGGGCGCTCGACGCCGCCGCCTTCAGCGAGATGGCGATGGACAACACCTCGGGCGACGAGTACTCGGCCACGGTTCCGACCTCCTCGATCACGGACGGAACGGGCGAGGTCCGCTACTACATCGAGGCGAGCGACACGCTGGCCAACTCTTCGACCAGCCCGGCCGAGGGATCGTCCGATCCGCACGTGGCGACCGTGATCTACCCGGACACCACACCGCCGGACGTCGGCATCGATGCGATCGCCGAGCCGCTCACGGCCGGCGAGGACCTCGAGGTCACGGTCACGGCCACCGACTCCGAGAGCGGAATCTCGGTGATCACCGTCTACTACCGCACCACGGGCGAGACGGCCTTCACCGGCATCCCGGCCACGGGCAGCGGACCCTACCTGGCGACGATTCCCGGAGCGGACGTCGAGACGCCCGGGATCGAGATCTACGCCGAGGCCACCGACGGGGCGAGTAACACCGGCAGCTCGGATCAGCTCGACCTGACGGTGGAGCCCCCGCCGGATACGGTCGCCCCGACGATCCTGCTCACCGAGGTCCCCGACGGTCAGGCCAGCGCTCTGGCCGTGGAGGTCACCGCCGAGATCAGCGACGACTCGGGCGTTGCCGGCGCCACGCTCTACCACCGCGTGCAGGGCGCGGGCTCGTTCGAGACCGTGGCGATGTCAAACACCTCCGGCGACACCTGGAGCGCCGAGATCCCCGCGGCCGGCGTCAGCGAGCCGGCCGTCGAGTACTACGTCGAGGCGAGCGACGCCTCGGCGCAGTCCAACCAGGCGATCGCTCCTTCAACCGCTCCCGCGACTCCGGCCTCCTTCACCGTCACCTCGGGCGACACCGCCGGACCCAGCATCTCCCACTCGCCGCCGGCCGGTCCGCTGGCCGAAGGCGACGACCTCGAGGTCTCGGCCACTCTCTCCGATCCCAGTGAAGTCGATTCCGCCTCGGTCTTCTGGCGCACCGCCGACGAGACGACCTTCGTCGAGGTGGCGATGGCCGACCAGGGAGGCGGGATCTGGACCGCGCAGATCGGACCGCTTGCCGTTGACGGCGTCGAGTACTACATCGACGCTTCCGACACGCTGTCCAACTCCTCGACCAATCCATCCGACGCTCCGACCTCCTACCACGAGGTCGCGGTCGCGGCCGTGGACGATACGCCGCCTGCGATCTCGCACTCCGGCGTGGCCGACGGACAGACCGCCGGCAACCCGGTCGAGGTGGTCGCCACGATCACCGACGCCAGCGGTGTCGACGAGGCGCTGCTCCACTTCCGCACTTCGGGCGAGAGCTCTTTCCAGGTGGCCGCGATGTCAGAGGGCAGCTCCGACTCCTGGAGCGGAATCATCTCTGGCAGCGCCGTGGCCGAGCCCGCGATCGAGTACTACATCGAGGCCACCGACCATGCCGACCCGGCCAACACCGGCTACGATCCGGCCGACGCGCCCACCACCGTGCACGAGTTCAGCGTGGGAGCGGTGATAACCGAGGGCACCTGCGCCGAGCCGATCGTCGCCTCTCCGCTGCCGTTCTACGACAGCGACAGCACCAGCGATCGAGCCAGCGGCCTTACCTACTACGGCGGCAACTGCGGGCTCAGCGAGCAGCCGGCCCCGGATATCGTCTACTCGGTCGACGTCGCGGTCGGCGACGACTTGCAGGTCAGCGTAGATCCCCACGGCGACTACAACACCGCGATCCGGCTGCTCGGCTCCTGCGAGGAATGGGTCGGCTGCCTGGACTACGCCAACATGGCCGGCGGCGGCGGCTCGGAGCTGCTGGAGTACATCGCCGCGGCGACCCAGACTCTCTACGTCGTGGTGGAGGGGCTGGGCGGCACCGACAACGGCGATTTCGACATCGAGATCGATGTGCTCGGCGGCGGCGACGCCGATACCGACACGGACACCGACACCGACACGGACACCGACACGGACACCGACACCGACACCGACACCGACACCGACACCGACACCGACACGGACACCGATACCGACACGGACGGCGACACCGACACCGACACGGGCACGGACGCCGATACCGATACCGACACCGACACCGACACCGACACGGGCACGGACGCCGATACCGATACCGACACCGACACCGACAGCGACGCGGACAGCGACGCGGACAGCGACGCGGACAGCGACGCGGACGCGGATACCGACGTTGACACCGATACCGACAGCGACGCCGACGCGGACGGAGACCCGGACGGCGGCGGCGGTGGCGGCAGTGGCTGCAGCTGCCGCTCGGTCGGCAACGGCGCGGCCGGCGAGAACCTCTCCGCGCTGGAGCTCTTGCTCATGCTCATACCCTGATCACGGCCGGCCCATCGAGAGATCGAGAGGAGCACATGACCAGTCACAGACCATTGTCTCTCGAGCTTTGCGCCGCAGTCCTGCTCGCCGCGGCCTGTACTCCTGGCCAGCGCGAGATCTCCGGCGACGTGACCATCACCTCCACCGCCGATCTCGAGCGCTTGGAGAGCTGCGTTTCGATTGAAGGCTCGCTGGCGGTCAAGCGCTCAGAGCTGACCTCGCTGGTGCTGCCGCACTTGCGCGAGTTGGGCGGACGGCTCGCGGTGCAGAAGAATCCCGAGCTGAAAGAGATCGACCTGGGCGCCTTGGAAAAGCTGGGCGGCGAGGCGGTCGTGGAGCGCAACGGCGAGCTCGAAGCGCTCGATCTGGGAGCGCTGGTGGCGGCCCCGCGGGGGCTGGCGGTCCGCCTCGAACCGCGCCTGAAAAGGCTCGATCTGAAAGCGCTGCGCTCGGCCGGCGGCTCCGGAGTGGAGATCGCCGACGACTACGGCATCCGCGAGCTGGACCTGGGCGCGCTGGCCGGAACGACCCGCCTGGTAGTGGGGAGCTGTCACCGCCTGGAGAGGCTCGATTTGAGATCGCTGGTCGACGTGCGAAAAGTGCGTATCTTGGCCAACCCGCACCTGGAGCGCATCCTGGTCGTCGACCCGCTGGGGGGAGACGCAGCCGCGAGCGAGCGCCGCGCGCCCGCGCCCAAGGCGGACCAGACCTTCACCGCAAAGCACAACAACGAGCTGCCCACCTGCGAGGCCCGCCGCCTCCACGAGCGCCTCGAGCAGCGAGGCTGGCGCGGACGGGTGGAGATCTGCGAAAACGCCGCCGACACCTGTTCGCCGGTCGGCTGCTCCGACGAGGGGCGGTAGGTTCCCTGGCGAATTCGAAACGGGCCGAAAAACAGGTCCAAAAGGTTGTGCCTGCACGCGAACGTGCTTACATTCCTGAAAGGAATCGAAAAAAAGAGTAAGAACATGGCGGCGGCGACCATCACCAGCAAGGGACAAATCACGATCCCCAAGTCGATTCGTAAAATGCTGCGGCTCGAGGCAGGCGACCGGATCGGCTTTGTCGTGCGGGAGGACGGGGTAGTGGAGATGAAGCCCGAAACCCTGGACATCCGCGAGCTGCGGGGATGCCTCGATCCGCGCCGCCACGGCGTCTCCCTCGAAGAGATGGAGAAAGACATCGCGGCCGAGGCCACGGATCGTTGATCGCCCTGGACACCAACGTGCTGGTCCGCTTCCTGGTGGAGGACGATCCGGACCAGAGCGCCAGGGCGGCAGAGCTCGTGGAACGCCTCGCACGCGAGGATGTGCCGGTGTTCATCCCCGATATCGTTCTGGTCGAGACCGTCTGGGTGCTGAGCCGCAGCTACCGCCTGCCCAAGAACGAAATCATCTCGGCTTTGCAGGGCCTGGTCGCGGCGCGCAACGTGCGCTTCGCCTCGCACGACAGGGTCGTCGACGCGCTGCGTGCGTGGGAAAAGGGAAAGGCCGGACTGGCCGATTACATGATCCTGGAGGAGGCCCGCCGGGCCGGCTGTGAAGCGACCGCCACCTTCGACGCCGTGCTGACAAAAGAGCGGGGCACCCTCGAGCCCTGAGCAGAATCGAGGGCGCGAACCTGTCACCACGGACAGCGAACGATCACCGAGCCGTATTGTCGTCCATCGGAGAGGTCCTCCGAGTAGACGACAGCGCAACCGGCCCGCTCGGCCACCGAGAGAATCAGCTTGATCTTGCGGGTCGCGGTCACGAACAGCGATCGTTACCGTGGGATGACAAGAAACGCCCTTCTCAAGCATCTTCGCCGTAACGGTTTGGTTCCCGAGATCGGATGAGGCAGTTGTTGGAAGACCTCAGGGCAGATCGATCAGCGCCGCGGCTCTGATCTCGGCCTCGATGCCGTGCGGCTCTATTCTCAGCTCTATTCTCGGCCTCGCGCGGCCGTCCGTCTTGCATTCTTTCAGCTCGATCGCGCTCGCCTGCTCTCCGGACGAGAGCGGCACGCTTCCCGCCCGCGCTCCGTCGCAGAGCACCGCGACCGCTCCGGCGTCGGCCTCGGCTCGGGCCAGCAGCACGGCGCGGTCGATCTCGGCGAGGCGGGATCGGATCTCCTCGCCCGGGGCCTGGAACAGCTCCACCTTCGCGCCTCCGGGCAACCCGGCCAGGCGCCGGCCGCCTCTCCTGGCAGCGCCCAGCTCGACCAGGGCCGCGAGCGCGCCCGGGGCCGGCTCTTCCCCGGCCAGCTCGCCGGCCAGCGGGCGAACCGCGCGGCGATCCTTCAGCTTGCCCAGCGCGCGGGCGATCGCCGCGCGCCGCTCGGGGAAGCGCTCCCGCTCCAGCCGCTCCAGCAGCGGATCCACCGCCGGGCGGTGGCCCAGCGCGGCCAGGGCCGCGGCCGCGGGCAGGGCGTAGCGATAGTCTTCGACCAGCGGCAGGATCTCGGCGGCGGAGCTCGGATCGCCGCGCTCGGCCAGCAGCTCCAGCGCGCGCACGCGTTGCTCGTGGGGCGCCTCGCGGGCGAGCGCGATCGCGGCGGCATCCCGCGAAGCCGAGGCGTCGCCCAGCTCCAGGCGTTGCAGGACGAGCGCCCGCCGCGCCGGATCGAGCGGCTCCAGCCCGGCTCCGACTCCGGCCAGTCCCTCCGCGCTCAGATCGCCGCAGCGGGCCCGCGCCACCGCGAGCCAGGCCGCGACACGATCGTCGCCGCGCGCGTCCAGCTCTGCGAGGCGGTCGCAACCGCGATCCGCGACCAGCTTCGCCACCAGCTCGGCCGCCTTGCGCCGCACCTCGTCCGGCCGATCTTTTTCGATCGCGACCAGGAGATCCGGCAAGACCGACTCGTCCCCGGCCAGCGCGCGCCGGATCGATCGCGGCCAGCCCGCCGTTCCACGCTCGGTCTCGACCGGGCGCAGCTCGAGCCGCGCGTGGCTCGCGTTCCAGGCGCGAATCCTGCCCAGCAGTCGCCGCGCCAGCCGCGGTTCTTGCTCTGTCAACGAGCGCCGCTCGTCCGGATCGCCGACCAGGTCGTGGAGCCGGCAGACGTCGAGCTGCTCGTCGCAGATCAGCTTGTGACCCCCGCGCACGACCATCACCTCGCCGTCGCGCTCGGCGAGCGCCTCGCGCCCGCCGTCTGCTTCTCCCAGCATCAGCGGTCCCAGGTCGCGCGAGCGGATCCTGGGCGGAACCGGCACGTCGAGCATGCCCAGCACTGTGCCCGGCAGATCGACCAGGTTGACCGGCTCGCCGACGACGCGGTGCTCCACTCCGGGCACGCGCACCGCCAGCGGAACGCGGATCTGCTCGTCGTAGAGGCTGGTTCCGTGGTAGCGACCTCCGTGCTCGCCGAACTCCTCGCCGTGATCGGCGGCCGCGATCAGGATCGCCCGGGGATAGTGCCGCTCCACGTAGTCGAGCAGCCTGCCGGCGGCGGCGTCTGCCACCGCTATCTCGCAGTCGTAGCGCGCCTCGTCGTACTCGCCGAAGCGCGTGCAGGACCGCTCGTACGGCTCGTGGGGCTCGAAGAGGTGCAGCCAGAGGAAGACGGGCGTTCCGTCGTCCGGTAGCGACTCGAGATACTCGATCGCCGCGTCGACCCTCTGCTCGGCCGGGGCTCTGTAGGGCTTCTCGCAGTGGTCGAATCCAAAGCAGGAGCGCAGGTAGGGCTCGAAGCGCGGCCGGTCGATGAAGAAGACCGCCTTGGTGAAGAAGGCCGCGGTGCGATAACCGAAGCGATCCAGTATTTCGGCCCAGGTCTCGTGGACTCGCGGCGCGCCCGGAACATCGAACAGCGGGCGGACGTACTTGCCGGTCATCAGCGAGGTAATTGCGTACGAGGTGTGCGGAATCGGAGTGTAGGCGCGCTCGAAGACCACCGAGCGCCGGGCCAGCGCGTCCAGGTTGGGCGCCGGAGCGCGGGTTCCCTCTTTGGGCAGGAGGCGATCGCCGCGCATCGCGTCGATCGTGATCAAGAAAATGGAGCTGCCCGGCGCCGAAATCGAAGCCGCCGCGGCGGTCTCTTTTGCGATCGGGCCATCGTCCGCCGCCGTCGCAATCTCATCGAGACGCCAGCGCCTGGGAGGCGGCAGCAAGGCCCTGGCGACGGCGACGACGTCGGCCGCGGCCGCTGTTTTCTCTTTCACGACGAAGCGCGGGTTCTGCGAGGAGCGCACCGCGTGCAGCGAAACGGCCCCGGCGACGAGCGCGGCGAGCACGAGCGCGGCGCCGATCGACGTGCCGAGTCGTCCCGGTTTTCGCAGCCGCAGGGCGCGCAGGCCGGCCGCCGCCGAGAGCAGCGCCAGCAGAGTGCAGGCGAAGTGGAACAGCGGGTAGAGCCTGACCAGCACCAGCGAGTCGACCGCGTGCAGCGCGGCGGCGAGGGCCAGACCGGCCGCCCCGAGCGCTAATCTGCCCGTCGCGGAGCGACCCCAGCGCCGCGCCGCGAAACCGATCGCCAGCGCGGTCGCCACAGAGACGATCAGGGCGCCGAGCGCCACGATCGCCTCCCGGGCCCAGAGCTGGCTGGCCTGCGGACCGCTCGTCAGCGACCACAGCGCCCAGCCGCACGGACCGGCCATCAGCAGCGCTCCGGCCAGCTCTGCGCGCAGGCGGCCGGCCAGCGCTCGACCGGGGGCGGCCAGCTCGGCGAGCCCCTCGAACGCGGCGCCGGCGATCCCGGCGGCGATCGCCCCGGCCGCGGAGCAGATCCCCACGCTCCAGATCGCCGTGCGGACCAGCTCTTTGGTGTGGAGAAACATCTCGCCGGCGCCGAAGACCAACGCGGCCGCGTCCGCAACGCCGAGCAGCGCCCCGCCCAGCGCTCCGGCCAGCCACCAGCTCAGCAGGCGCCAGCTCATCCCGACTCCTCGCCGACCGGGCCCCGCCCCGCCTCGATCCGCCGCGCCAGCTCAGCGCGCAGGCCGTCCAGGGCGGCCTCCTCTCCGCGCTCCTCGGCGGCCAGCGCCTCGCCCACGTCCCGGCGGGCCGCCAGCAGCAGATCAGCGTCGCGCGACAGGTCGCCGAAGCGCAGGTCGGGCAGCCCGGCCTGGCGGCGGCCGTAGAGCTCGCCCGGACCCCTGATCGAGAGGTCGGCCTCGGCCACCTCGAACCCGTCGTCGCTACGGGCCAGCACCTCTATCCGAGAGGCCGCCTCGCCGCTGGTCGGATCCGCGACCAGGTGACAGCGCGACGGCAGGCGCGAGCGACCGACCCGCCCGCGCAGCTGGTGGAGCTGCGCCAGGCCGAAGCGCTCGGCACCGAGGACCAGCATCACCGTGGCCCGGGGCACGTCGACGCCGACCTCGATCACAGTGGTGGTCACCAGCAGGCCCAGCCGTCCGGCGGCGAAGGCGTCCATCACCTCGTCCCGGCGCTCGGGCGGCAGGCGGCCGTGCAGCAGTCCGACGCGGTCCTCGCCCCAGCGCTCGCTCAGCTGCTCGAACACCCGCTCGGCGCAGGGCGCCTCCACGCTATCTGACTTTTCGATCAGCGGACAGACCACGTAGACCTGCTCGCCCGCCGCCAGCGCGCGCTCCACGTCTTCGAGCGCCTCTTCCCAGCCTTCCGGCGACCAGCGGCGGGTCTCGACCGGCAGCCTGCCGGGCGGCAGCTCGTCCAGCAGTGAGACGTCCAGGTCTCCGTGCAGGGTCAACGCCAGGCTGCGCGGAATCGGCGTTGCGGTCATCACCAGCAGGTTGGGGGAGGTGCCCCGCGGCCCCTTGCCGACCAGGCCCAGGCGCTGCGCCACGCCGAAGCGGTGCTGCTCGTCGACCACGGCCAGCCCCAGCGCAGCGAAGCCGACCGACTGCTGGATCAGAGCGTGGGTGCCGATCGCAAGCTGCACGCGGCCGCTCTCGAAGCCGGCCAGCGCCTTGCGCCGCGCCGACGATCGCGCCGCTCCCAGGTGCAGCGCGGCGCGGATACCCAGCTTTCGCAGCGCCGGCTCCAGGGTGCGCATGTGCTGCTCGGCCAGGATCTCGGTCGGCGCCATCAGCGCGGCCTGGCAACCGGATCGCACCGCGGCCAGCACCGCGGCCAGCGCGACCGCGGTCTTGCCCGAGCCGACGTCCCCTTGCAGCAGGCGCCGCATCGGAGCCGGTTCCTCCAGGTCGGCGGCGATCTCCGCTATCACGCGCCGCTGGGCGCCGGTCGGCTCGAAGCCGAGCAGGCAGCAGGTCTCGCGGGCCAGATCCTCGCCGCGAGCTTCGATTCTGGGAGCTGAGCCGCTCGAGATCTCGCGGCGCCGGATCGCCAGGCCGAGCTGGGTGTAGAAGAACTCGTCGTAGCCCAGGCGGCGGTGCGCCGGCGAGCGCCCCGCGACCCACTCGTCCAGTTCGGCTGTCGTGACCCGGTCGGGCGGCAGGTGCACCGCGGCCAGCGCGTCGGCGAGCGGCATCAGGCCGCGGCGCCGCAGGATATCGGCCGGAAGCGGGTCGCTGACCAGCTCGGAGGCGCGCTCGGCGGCCGAGCGCACGGCTTTCTCCACGGTGCGCCCGGGGACTCCCGGCACCTCTCCGTAGACCGGCACCACGCGACCGACCCGGTCGCCGCCGTCCCCGTCGGAGACAACGACCGGATGCGCGATCTGGAGCCGATCGCGGTAGCGGCCGACCAGCCCGGCCAGCGTGAGGCGGTCGCCCTTTGCGAAGCGATCGCGCCTGGGGCGACGATTGGAGAACCAGATCGCAGAGACGCGCGCCCCTCCCTCGGCGATCACCACCTCCATGATCCGCCGCCGGGGATGCCCGTACAGCTTGACCGCGACGACCTCGCCCGAGGTGACGACCCTCAGCCCGGGACGCAGCTTTGCGATCGGGGTCTCGCTGCGGCGGTCGTCGTAGCGCCTGGGCAGCCAGAACAGCAGGTCGAGCGGCGAGGTCAGCCCGCGGCTGGCCAGGCGGGCCGCGGTCTTGGGGCCCACTCCGCGCAGATCCAGCAGCGTTCGATCGAACGGGGTCGCGGCCGGCTCGACGCCCGCGCGGTCGCGTTCGGCCTCCTTGCCGCGAGCCGGGGCCGCGCTCTTCTGGGCGCTGTCCTCGATCGCGATCGCCAGCGAGAGCAGCAGGCGCTGACCCCTGGCCAGCACCACCCGGCGACTGATCCCCGGCGTGAGGGACGGGTCGCGCATCGCCGCGGCAAAGGCCCGCAGCCGCTCGGGGTCGAAGAAGCGCGGGGCATCCCGCTCGATCTGCTCTAGCAGCTCCAGCGCCGCGGGGTCTTCGCAGGGGTCGTCGCCACCGGCCAGCGCGAGGGCCAGTCGCGACTTGAGCCGGGCCACGGCCCCGGACAGACCGGGTGGCGATTGTTCAGGCGCGGTCGGCAATCAGAATTCTACGTCGCAGATCTCGAACTTGCGCGGGCCCGAGGGAGTCCGGATCGTCACCTCGTCACCCACCTCCTTGCCGATCAGCCCGCGGGCGATCGGCGAGGTGATCGAGATCGTGCCTTGGTCGATGTCGGCCTCGTCCTCGCCGATGATGCGGTAGGTGGACTCCTCCTCCGTGTCCAGGTCGTCCAGGGTGACGCGAGCGCCGAAGACCACGCGATCGCCGCCCAACCTGGAAGGATCGATCACGTTGGCCCGCGAGATGCGGTCCTCGAGGTACTCGATGCGCCCGGCGATGATCGACTGCTGCTCCTTGGCGTACTTGTACTCGGCGTTCTCCGACAAATCTCCGTGGGAGCGCGCCTCCTCGATCGCCTTGACGTTGGCCGGCCGATCGTGCTCGCGCAGCTTCTTCAGCTCGGCCTCGAGCCGCGTGAAGCCCTCGGGGGTCATCGGGTATTTCTCCATCGAAACCTCCTCGATCCTGCGCTGAACAGCCGGGTTATATAGCACGGCAACCCGTCGTTTGACAGCGTTGGGCCCGCTTGGTAGAGACCTTTTCGGCCGCCGGAGGCGGCCTCGCGGGCGGTTAGCTCAGTTTGGATAGAGCGCTGGTCTCCGGAACCAGAGGTCGCGCGTTCGAGTCGCGCACTGCCCGCCCACTCCTGTTTGGCCTATGCGACTCGTCCGTTGACTGTTCTCGGGAATCTTGGGCTCTCCGGTGCGAGTCGCGCACTGCCCGCCCACTCCTGTTTGGCCTATGCGACTCGTCCG
>JAWOBP010000093.1:0-23163 GCA_046484285.1 Polyangia bacterium | reverse complement strand
GAGCACGCTCCGGCCGGCTGAATTTGGCCCTTTCCCGCCGCCGGAACGAAAATAGCCCGAGTCCAAGACCCGCAGCCGGCGGAAAGGCCGTGGCCTCGCCGGTGTCCGGCCTGGTCAAAGGGAAATAGGCTGCCGAAGAGATCGGCGGCCCCGGAATCAACCGTCATAGCTGATCGCAGATCAAACCTGATTTTTCCCTTGACAAAGGCATTCTGTTTCGATTCAAATAGTTTTGAAGAGGGGATTTGTATATGGGGCGTCAGCTCAATTTTCGGCCGCGTTCTTTTTGCTCGCAATTTTTTTCAATGCGTCGTGCTATTCTATTTCCTCGCCCCGCGGTTTTTTTCAGAAAAAAGTTTCAATCTAATGAAACACAAAAAAGGGGAGAAATGGAATGAACAAGTCAACATCGAAAACGGGCAAAGTCTTCTTTCTATTGATCGGATTTATTCTGATTGCGGTTTTCGAGTTATACCCAAAGCGTTCAGAGGCACAGACTGTGAAGCTCAATATACAATCAGATCAGGTCGCCGAGTTTCTACAGCAAAACGTCACGCAAATCAAATGGAAAGACACCAATGCCAGCGCGTTTTGTCCTAAAGAAGTTGATACTGGCCTATTTTTACTATATTTGGATGACGTCGACACCGGTTATATTGATGGAAACGAATTTGAGGCGTATTTCAGACAAAATCCTTCCTCTGAAGGAGAACAGAAGTTCGAGGGGGTAGTCGACCTTAATCCAGCACAGTTTGTTTTTCCAGTCAAGTTAGGCATGAATTATGGTTTACAATTCTTTGATCCAGAAAGAGATATCAACGAATTCGTGTTCAAAATCCCAATAGAAATCATTTTCGATATAGAGGTTGAAAACAATGAGATTAGTTTTTCTTACAACAGCATTGTTGTGGATGATCAGTATTCTGAATACGAAGAGTATATAGATGATGAGATAGAGGACATTGTTGGTTCTTCTATTGGACAGGAGATTAGCATATCTCTCAACCTGAAGTCGGCTGTTTCATTCCTAACGAGTGATTTGGAGATTCTCCATGAGGGGGTATCTGTTGACAGCACCGGACAAAACCTTGCATACATGGCTGAGTTTGGCAAAAACATTGATGATCCTCCAAATGTTTCGGAATGGTTTTCTTTCTATAACACGCTTTCGAGTTCATCAGGCAGCGACTGGAATACTTTTATGGAAAAGAAGCTCTTTCTCGAGAAATTCAGGGGAATTTGGAAGGAAGAGATAGAAGAATACACGTCATTGACTTTGGACGAGATTAATTCCAAATGGAAAGTTGAGAGCGAAGACGAAGTTAAAATTGAATTAAATACCTTCATAGATATATATGACGTAAACGAACTTGGTTTACCAAAATTTTTGAATGCTTGTGCCCTTATGACCGCCCATGTAAAAACGAAAGTTAATCTAGGTATTCAATATGGTTCCTTGGTAGCGACCGGTGAGCTTAAATTGAAGAATTTTGATATGAACTGGATGTGTAAATTTCTTACAGCGTTTTCGGACGACATATATTTTGTTATCCGCGACGAATATATTACGAAAATGGTATCAGGTTTTGGAGAGGAATGCGAGGTTTTGGATGACGGTAAGACGTTTGAGTGTGTATTTCCTGTAACTCCGCCAGTAATGGATATTACGCCAGAAATACCCTACGATAATCCAAAAGGTTATTTTACAGTAGATGAACTCGCGGGGAATAGCGGAGGTGTTAATATAGCCGGCAGTTTCGATCTCCAAAACCAGATAGAAATTCCCGAGGAGAGGATAAACGGAGAGTTCATCGGCGAATTCGGTGATATGCTGTATCCACAAGTGAACAATGATGATGGTTGTGGGAGTGTTTCTTGCGAAGTATCCAACAAGCTGAAGCTATATGGAAGTGGAAGAACGTGTGAGGAAATAGAGCTTTTGAACAATGTAATTGAAATAGGTGGTTTATCAAGTGAAAAATGTTCTCTAGATTTTACAGAAACAGAAGGGGAAAAGGTTTTCGATCTTGGGTACCACGATTCAGCAGTTGAAATAATTCTTAATTATCCAGAGGATTATATAGGCCAACAAGAAATTGATCCTGTAGAGTTGTTGGTGCCTAGTACTGTTGGAGGAAAGGTATTCAAGATAGAGATAAAGGAGTATCTTGAAGAAGAGTTCAATGCTTGCAAAGAAATGGCAACTAGTTGGTGGTTGACCAATTGCACAGATTTTGGTCTAGATGTTCCACCAGTGATAATTTTCCCATGGGTGAGACCGGACCTTTTTACAGTGAAACCGCAACTAGACACGAAGATATACCCGGGTGTAGAAGTGGAACAAGGAGAAGTGGGAATAGTACTCAATGTAACCCCACGTTTCTTTTTAAATGGGGAAGAAAAGCAGTACGATCAGTGCACGTGCGAGGGCGAAGTGACTTTTCCCGACGGTGCGGTCGAGGATCTGCAGTTCGGCATGATTAGAGACAATTTAGAGACATATTACAAGCAGGAGGAACTGGAGTATAGGCCGATAGCGCAGTTCAGGAGCATGGGGCCCGGAGGCGAGTACAGGTTTTACGTGAAATGCGAGGCGGTAGTGGGAGAGGAGGATGAGCCGGTTTTTTACGAGGACAGCAGGTTCGTCCATTACACACCTGAATCGATTCCGGTTTGCAGAGACCATGATTGCGATGATGATGGGGTATTCAACTGGGAGGAGAATGGAGATTCCGATAGGGATGGATGGCCGGACGCGATGGATGACGATATCGACAACGATGGTTATCTGGATTACGAGGATAATTGTCCGACTGTGGAAAATACAGACCAGAACGACATTGATGGGGATGGAATTGGTGACGTATGCGATTGCACAGACCCCCCGATCATTTATCTGGAAAACAAACAAGTGAATGTCGATATCTGCGTTCCGGAAATGGATTACGTAGAAGTGGAGAAACCGGAGGTCATCGACACCTGTACGGAGAACGACAATATAGTGCTGGAAGGGTTTGTTACACGAAGGGGTGGTCAATCTACGGGCCCGGGCCGAGAGAGAATCGATTTCTCAGCAGTGGAGCTGGCAGAGGGAGAGAACGTGGTTCTATGGGTTGCAAAGGACGAAGACGGGAACAGCAGCCAGCTTGAGCAAACGATAAACGTAAGTTTCAGAGCGAGAGAGGAGTGCTGCGGAGACCGAGAAAGGTATTTGGGAGAAGACGGGAGAGACGTTTTCACAATAAGCGACGGGCCTTCGTGCATAATCGCGAAGGGGGGAAGAGACGTGGTATACTCAAGTGAGTATGGGGAGGACTATGTGTCGATGGGGGATGGAAACGACTTGGTGCGAGGAAGATCAGGAGATAGCTTGATTATTGGCGAGGGAGGTAACGATTCTGTTTACTTCGACTGCAAGGGAAGGGTATATGGAGGCGACGGCAGAGACAAGCTGGTATGCTACGGTACCGGAGACGCATTCGTATCTGGAGGAAACGGAAGAGACGTGATAGTAACAAAGAACGGAAATGATACGATAGTCCCCGGAAATGGAGGTGGATACGTCAACTCTGGTGGCGGTAACGATGTAATTGTCTTCAACCGGGAAGAAGAGGTAGAATGGCTGGCGGTGGTCAGAGGAGGAGAAGGGCACGATGTGGTATACGTGCCGTACGGGCTCGATGAAGAGGAAATATTGAGAAGAGGAACCGTGTTGGAGGGAATCGAGGAGATAAGATATCTCAGGAGAGTGGATTGAGATGGTGAAGGACAGCAAGTCGGGACTGATATTGGGGTTGCTCCTTGCGGCCGCGTGCAGCGGCGGGGGCTCGGGATCGGGTGGCGACGGGTCGCCGGACAGCGGGGACACGGAAACCGGGACGGATACCGAGACGGATACCGAGACGGATACCGAGACCGAGAGCGGCAGCGATACGGGCAGCTCTACCGAAGACACGGACTCGGCGGTGGACTGCCCCGAGGAGATCGGCTGGTACGACGAGGACAGCGGCCTTTGCTGGGAGAACCCGGCGCCGGAAGAGATGCTTCCGTGGCAGGATGCAATGGACTACTGCGAGAACCTGGAGTTGGGCGGCTTCGACGACTGGAGGCTGCCCAAGATCCAGGACATGATCTCGTTTTGCAAAGGCTGCCCCAAGGACGGCTGCGACGCCCACGATCCGGAGTGCCTCTCGTACAGTTGCGTCTGGGGAGACCCGGATTGCGCGGAATGCGAAGATTCGGAGGGGCCGGGGCAATATGGCAGTTACCTGGATCCGCAGATAGAAATTCCGCCATCGTTCTATTATATGTGGTCTTCTTCTCCACACTTGGAAGGCCCAAGCGATGAAATAGATGATTACTGGGTCTATCTTAGTCACAATGGTTTTTTTTCCTCCGAGATTGGAGGTTCACATATAAACCATATCCGCTGCTGTCGCGGCCCGGAGCTTTGACGTCGGGCAATGATTCTCACCTCGAGGCAGATGCCAGTGGCATTCTTGATGGTGCTCGTCAGCTGCAGGACCGTGGAGCCGTCTCGTGTCGAGTCCGATACCGAAGTTGATTCAGACACCTACGTCACGCAGATGGAGCCCTGCGAGGGCGGCTACCTGGATCCCGCTACCGGCCTGTGCTGGCGGCCGCCACCGACCACATTTCCGCACGAGTACCAACAGTTCGAGGGAATGAACTGGTACGACGCTTCTGGAACAATACACGAGCAGGCAAACAAATATGGCTTGATGGATTTCTGCGGAGACGCCATGTGGGGTGGTTACCAGGACTGGCGCTTGCCCGATATAGACGAGTTGCTCTCGATTCTTCGCGGCTGTGTCTGTGGAAAGAGCACCGGCGATTTCGATCCCACGAGCTGCGGGCTGGAGGATCCGGGGTGCCTGGAAACCCCCTGTGCAGAGGGTGAACAATGTGACCGGTGCCTCGAGAAAATGGGTCCGGGGGTGTCGGGCTGCTACTGCGATCCGGCTCTATCGTACGAGACGTGCGACGATTTCTGGTCGTCTTCGTTGGACGAATCGGGAAAAGTGTGGACTGTCGATTTCGAGACAGGCAGCATCGAGCCCAAAGAAAAGATGAAAAGCGATGTAAACATCTTCTGCGTTCGCCGGATACCCTAGCCGATGCTGCTCGATACGAGAAAGACAGCGATGAGAGGCGCAGCCGGAATTCTGTCACTGGTGTTGCTCGCCGCGATTCCGGCCTGCTGGCGAGGTGCCGGGCTCCAGCGAGATGAGAGCGGTCTCGTCGATACCGACACCGGGCAGGCGTGCGTTCATCCGACGGTGGTCGAGTCGTGCTCCGAGGGGTGGTGCAGAATAGAGCCGGGATGTTTCGTAATGGGCCGCCGGATAAGCAATCAAATGGTTCCAGAGACCTCCCCCTACGAGGAAGCTAGGCACGAGGTGACAATCACGCGGCCTTTCTACATCAAGACCAACGAGGTGACCCAGGACGAGTGGGAGGCCCTGATGGGCTTCGACCCTTCTCTGTTCACTTCGTGCGGCGGGAGCTGCCCGGTCGAAAGCGTCAGTTGGTACGACGCGATGGCCTACTGCAACGCGCTGTCCGCCTCCGAGGGACTGGAGCAGTGCTACGAGGATCCCGACGACGGGACTCCGTACGACGCGGCCGACGCGGCCGACTACGTGACTCCGGAGTGGCCCGGGCTTCTGGATTGCGCCGGCTACCGGCTGCCGAGCGAGGCCGAGTGGGAGTACGCGGCTCGGGCCGGGACCGAGACGGTCTACACTACCGGCCCGGTCACTATCGACGATGTGCAATTTTGCGAGTTGGACGACAACCTGGACGTCGCGGGATGGTACTGCGGCAACGCCTCCCAGACTACACACCCGGTGGGCGAAAAAATGAAGAACGACTGGGGGCTCTACGACGTGCAAGGCAACGTCAGCGAGTGGACCTGGGATTGCTTCTCCTACTACGATGGCGACGCAACCGATCCTCTCGGAGGCGATCCGTCCCTCTTTCGGGTCTCGCGTGGGGGGTGCTGGAGCTCGTCCGCCAGCGGTTGCCGATTGGCCTACCGCGGCGAGACCTATCCTTACAATTCCGGTCTGGGCATGCACGGCGTGCGTCCCGCCAGGACGATCACCGGGATCGATTGATCCCGGCAACGTCTGGGAGTGGACCGCGGACTGCTTCCACCCTGAACAAATGAACAGTCTCGCACCGTCGGATTTTGACAAAATGTCAAAAAACGGCCGTTTTGGACCGGTTGCACGGGTCGCGGGGCCGGTTCCCCGGGGGATCACCGGCGGTTCCCCGGGTGTTGACCGGCGGTTCCCCGGGTGTTGACCGGCGGTTCCACGGGTGATCACCGGCGGTTCCACGGGTGTTGACCGGCGGTTCCACGGGTCGCGGGACCGGTTCCACGGGTCGATCGACCGGTTCCACGCTCTGCAACCGGTGCTCCGACCCGGGGTGAAGGGGGTCGGGACCCGGGGTGAGGGGGTTCGGGACCCGGGGTGATCGGGTTCGGGACCCGGGGTGAAGGGGTTCGGGACCCGGGGTGAGGGGGTTCGGGACCAGGGGTGATCGGGTTCGCGACCAGGGAAGCCGCCGCTTCGAGCCGGGGAACCGATCCGATCCACCCGGCGATCCGGGCCGGAGACCCGGAAAACCGCGGATTGGTGCAAAGCGCCTCGACGGAGTGGCTGTGAGGCCAGGAGCCCGGCTCGTCGCGGAAGACCAGCAGGTTGACGTTGCCCTTGTCGGGGTGGAACGCCTGCTCGTCCACCGCCGCCCGCTCTGTCTCGACGAATCCGAAGTAGCTGCAAGCCGGCGCCTCCCAGGCGCCGTAGGCCTCGCGCAGCAGCGATGGCGCAGGGACGCTTTTCGATCGAGACCGTAGCCGCGACAGACGAGCGCTGCGCCACGCGCGAGCTCGCAGTCCCGCGATCGCGACCGACGGAGCTGTCGGCGGGACTCCGGGCGAAGCGTGTTTCCCTCTCGAGTCCCTGCTTCGAAAGATCCGCGAGACAGGCGATCGACCGCATTCGCCAGGAGAATGATCGAGCCTCGCGGGCCCCCGGACCGAAACGATTTCCTCACAGCGCGGTGTGCTCGATGGACGGCACGATGAAGTTCTGATATTGCTCCGCTCCATGGAGGGACGCAACGATCTGCGCGAGATCAAGAAGGAGATCATCGAGGCTCGCGCTCTGATCATCAAGTCGAACAACCTGGCCAACAGCCTCAGCGCGGAGGTGCGGAGCATAGCCAAGCGGCAGGCCTCGTACGAGAGGCACCTGTCGCTGACCTCGGTCGCCGCCTACGTGATCTTCACGGTGCTGATCTGGCTGGGGGTCCAGCTCGCCTACAACCAGCGCCAGGCCTCGCTCGAGTCGTCGCTGGCCAGCGAGCGCGAGAGGGCCGCGGAGGCCGAGGCCGAGCTGGAGCGCCTGCAGAAGGAGCGGGGCGAGGAGGGCGAGGTCGGAGACGAGAAGCTGCTCGAGCTGTACGAGCTGATCGACGACGCCGATCGACAGGCCGCGATCGACGCCTACGAGAAGATAGACCCCGAGAGCCTGACACCCGTGGAGAAGAAGCTGCTGGACGACGAGATCGAAGAGTTCCGTTCCGATCTGTCGATGCAGCACTATGCCCGCGGGCTCGACCTGATGGACGAGGAGAAGCACGCCGAGGCGGTCGAGGAGTTCCGCACCGCGCTGAGGTACAAGGGCGACGCGGGTCACATCAAGGCCGCCAAGATCCAGCTGGCCAACGCGTTGCGCCTGCAGGGCAAGCCGCGCGAGGCGATCGCGATGCTGCAGCGCCTGATCGAGCAGCACCTCGACCGCGACCTGTCCGACGACGCCTACTGGTACCTGGCGCTCAGCCACCAGGAGGCCCACCAGCGCGACGAGGCCCGCTCCGTGCTGCGGGCGCTGATGCGCCAGTTCCCCGACAGCCAGTACTTCCGCGCGGCCAGGATCAAGGCCGCCGAGCTGAAGCTGCACCTCTACTCCTCCGGGGATTGAGAGCCGAGTCGTCCTGTTTTCTTTGCACGCTGAATTCCCGTACGGTAAGTTTGATGGTATTTTTCCTGGCAACATGATATTTTTTACCGAACGGGATAGGCTGCGAAATGGGAATAAAAAAAGAAAGAAAAATACCGTACGGGAAGGTGATTTCACCTGGGGAGCTGGGGAGCCTGGTCCGCCTGACCAGGAAGGCGGCCGGTTTTCTGCAGGTCGACGCGGCTGGAATGAGCAAGGTGGGCGTTCGGTTTTTCTCCGAGCTGGAGCGAGGCAAGCCGACGCTCGAGCTGGGCAAGGTTTTCGGCGTGCTGAGCAGGCTGGGGTTGGAGGTCTGGATTCTGCCGCGAGGCCGGACGCCTTTCGGAGAAGATGATGACCGATGAGCTGAACGTCTTTTTCTCTGATCGGATTGTCGGAAAGCTGGTCCGCCGCGCCAATGGGAGGATGGCTTTTCGCTACAGCGAAAAGTGGCTCTCGAGCAAAGAGGCCTTTCCCATTTCGCTCAGCCTGCCGCTCGGTGAAGAGATCTGCGAATCGGACAGAGTGTCCGGGTTCTTCGGCAACCTGCTGCCGGCTTGATCCGTTCAGTCCCCACGTGGATCACGTGGATCACGAATGCGCGGTTCGGGTGGTTGGATGTGTGTTTCTGTGATTGATTCGTTCAACTCGCCCGGCCGTCCAGCCAGCTTTGCAGGAAACGCGCCTGGCGCTCTGTTTCTTCCTCGGTCTTCTCCAGGCCGATCTTTTCGGCCTTCTTGCCCACCAGCGGGATCTTGACCTCGAGCTCGGTGTGGTAGGTGACCCGCGTTCTGTCCCCCGCGGCCGTGAACTCGATCTTTCCCGACAGGAAGAAGACGTCCGCCATCTTGTCCGGCGTCACCTTCCAGCTCAGCGTCCCGGTCTCGGTGTCGAGCAGGCTCTCGTCGACGTAGGTGTCGACTTCGGACTTGCGCAAGAAGCGCGGCACGCGCGAGGGCTCGGTAACCTCGGCTTTCAACCTTGTCCGCGCCTCGTCGACCTGCTCGTGCTCCAGGACAACGACCTCGGTTGCTCCCGAGTTCTTCTGCTTGGCGCGGTAGAAGTCCGCGGACCGGTAGGCCTCGTTGACCTTCTCGATCGGCGCCTCGATTTCGTGGGTGAAGCTGACTTTCATCGCGTCTTCTCCTGACTGCCCCCGTCCGAGAAAAGATCGATCTTGCGGCGATCGGTGGAGGCCGGTCTGGCGCGGCGGCGCGCCCACTCGCGCAGTTTCTTGATCTCCTTTTCGAAGGTCTCGTACAGCGAGACCGACTCTCGTCCGGCTCGCTCGACGTCGCGCGTTCGCGGGGAATCACCGCGGGCGAAGGCTGCGTACATGGCCGCGATCACGGCCTGCTCGATCTCGCTGCCGGTCATGCGCTCGGTGGCGTTCACCAGCTTGTCGAGGTCGAACTCGTCGGCCTTCAAACCCCGCCTCGAGAGGTGCAGCTCCAGGATCTCCCGCCGCTCGTGCGTGTCGGGCAGATCGACGAAAAAGATCTCGTCGAAGCGTCCCTTGCGCGGCAGCTCGGGCGGCAGGTCCTCGACCCGGTTCGCCGTGGCGACCACGAACACCTCGTCCCGCTTCTCCTGCAGCCAGGTGACCATTCCGCCCAGCAGGCGCGCCGCGGGTCCCTCGCCGCCGCGGTCGAATCCCTTTTCGATCTCGTCGATCCAGAGCACGACCGGAGACATCGCCTCGGCAACGCGCAGCGCGCCGCGCAGCGCCTCCTCGGGTCGCGGCTGGCCGAAGACCGCGGACAGATCGAGCCGCACCAGCGGCAGCCGCCAGAAGCCGGCGACGGCCTTGGCGGTCAGCGACTTTCCGCAACCCTGGACGCCCATCAGCAGCAGGCCGCGCGGCGCCGGAAGACCGTATTCGCGAGCGCGGTCCGAGAAGGCGTCGCGCCGCGAGAGCAGCCACTCCTTGAGCCGGTCGAGCCCGCCCACGTCGTCAAGGTCGGCCGGCGTGTCGACGTGCTCGAGCACCCGGCTGCGTCTCAGGGCCCTGCGCTTGTCGCTCTCCACCGAGCGGCGCGCGCCCTCGGCGTCCTCTGGCCAGCCGATCAGCGCCCTGCGCAGGGCACGCTCCGCCTCTACCAGCGTCAGGCCCTGGGCGACCCGCACGAGGTGCGCGGCGTCATCGTCGGTGAGCAGCACGCCGACCTCGCCGCAGATCCGATCGAGGGCGGCTCGCAGCTCGCCGGGAGAGGGCAGCGGCAGATCCAGCACCGCGGCCGAGCGTTCCAGCTCGGGCGGCAGCTCGATCCAGGGGGCCAGCACCACGGCGGTGCGGGGAGTGATCGATCCGCGTCCCGCCACGTCGGCCAGCAGGCGCAGCACCTCCGGGTCCTCCATGCGGCGGTGCACGTCGTCGATCACGACCACGGCGTTGCCCGGTCCCGGCGCCGAAAGCTGAACGTCGAGGCTGCTCGAGCGCCCCGGGTCGCGCGGCGCGATCACCTCGCGGTCGGCCGCTTCGGCCGCGGCCCGGATCGCCGCCAGCGCGCGCCGCTCGTCGAGCGTGGTGACGAACACCAGCGGGTACCCCGCCGAGATGTGCAGCTCGAGCTCCCGCTCGAATGTCGCAGACATCGTTCCTCCCAGTGCGGAGCCATCATAGCACAGCGAAGCGGTAACGACAGAGCGCGGGGCTCAGACTTCGACGCGGATCAGATCGTAGTCGGTGCTGCCGAG
The DNA here is from genome assembly GCA_046484285.1 of Polyangia bacterium. Lineage (GTDB taxonomy): Bacteria > Myxococcota_A > Polyangia > JAAYKL01 > JAAYKL01 > CAZHCG01. Next base: position 12,433 of record JAWOBP010000093.1, on the reverse strand, counting down.
GCCGAGCCGCTCGGCGTAGCGGAGCTGGACAGCCGCGTCCCGCTCGGGGTAGCTGAGATTCTCGAGGCTCTTGCCGGCGCTTTGCTCGATCAGATCGAGAGCAGCGGCGTCGATCGCCACCGGGTCGCGCGAGGCCAGCAGACCGATGTCGTCCACGATCGGATCCTGGGAAAAAGCCATGCAGTCGCAGTCGGCAGTCACGAGCGTGGCGTCGGAGACGTAGGCGATTCTGCCCGCCATGGCGCGCACCACGCCCGCCGCGTGCTCCACCATCCGTTCTTGCAGCTCGCGGCCGCGCCTGCGCCAGTCGAAGACCACGGCGCCCTCGCGGCAGACGGCGATGCACTCACCGCAGCCGATGCAGCTGTCCGCGTCGATGCTCGCGATTCTATCGATCGAGATGGCTCCGGCCGGACACCAATCGGCGCAGGTGCCGCAGGCGGTGCAGCGCTCGGCGTCGATTCCCGGCTGCTGGCCGTGGTGCTGGCTCAGCTTGCCCTTGCGCGAGGTGCAGCCCATCCCCAGGTTCTTCAGCGCCGCGCCCAGGCCGGTGGCGAGATGGCCGGTCACGTGCGACAGGAGCAGGGCGCTGTTGCACTGCGCGATCGCAGCGGCCACGGGAATCGAGCCGTAGTGGCGGCCGTCGAGAGGAATTTCGACCTCGTCGAGACCGAGCAGCCCGTCGGCCGGCACGAACGGAGCGCCGACCCTCTCCAGGCCGAAGCCGTGGTCGTGTGCGACGCGCGCATGTCCCGGACCGGTGTCGCGCGGGCTGCGGTACAGCACCGCCGAATCGGTGAGAAAAGGGCGCGCGCCGCTCGAAGCCACGCAGTCGACCAGCGCCGCGGCGACGAAGGGACGCTGGTGGGTGTCGCGTCCCGGCTCGCCGACGTGCAGCTTGATCGCCGTGAGGTCGTTGGCGCCGAAGATCGATCCGAGTCCGCTGCGGCTCCACAGGGCCGGGATCGCTCGTTCGTCGTCCAGGTGTCGCGATTCGAGTAGATGAACTTGGCTCATGTAGTTCAAAGGTACCACCGGCCGCTCCCGGCGACCAGATTTTCAATGCCTTTGAATAAATTCAAAAAATTGATACATTGCAATGGGAGGTAGCGGGGTATGGAAGACAGTCGAAAGGCAGAAAAGCGGGTCTTGCTCGTGGTGGACGACGAGCCGCTCGTGGGTCGAATGATACGGCGCGTGCTGGCGTCCGATTTCGATTGGATCCTGACGGCCACCGACCCCGAGGGAGCGTCGGCCAGCCTGGAGGAAGCCTGCGTGACGCACCTGATCTGCGACTGTTACCTGGGGCCGGGCCTGCCGCGGGGCTGCGACCTGGTCGCGGGCTGGCGCCGGGACAGGCCCTCGATTCGCAGGGCGGTCATATTTGCCACGACCGACTTGTCCGCGTCTCCTCCCCCGGAAGGCGTGGACGCCGTGCTTCACAAGTCCGCCGATGCCGACCAGATCAGGAAGGCGCTCGAGCTGTAGCATCCCGTCGACCCGGATCGACTCTTTTGCATAATCGCGAATCGATATCGGCCGCGTCGCATTCGGGTTCTTCGAACGAAAGACAAAGACGACGAATCATCAGCCAGACCTCGGTCGCTGTGGTCGCCGACTCGGGCAATTGGGCCTACGGACCGACGATTGCTCGCTTTCACACGTAGACGCGCGATTGGCGAGGCATTAGACTGACTTTTGTCTCGCCGGGGAGGAAGAGCGTGAAGGATTTCGACAACCCTTTCGAGGGCGCCCTGGGCGGTGCGATCTACGACGCCGCGGCCCGGCTGACCGGCTACGGTCCGGGTTTTGAGCGCCGGGCGGCGCTGGCGATTCCACTGCGCTCCGATTCGCGGGTGCTCGATCTGGGATGCGGGACCGGCGGGTTGTCCGCGGCGCTGGCGCGGCGCCGGGGCGGTGTTCGCGTGACCGGATTGGACATCTCGCGACGCCAGCTCGCGCGCGCCGCGCAGAAGTTGGAGAGGTCTCCGGCGCGAGTCGAGCTCCTGCGCGGATCGATGGTCGAGCTGCCGTTCGCCGACGAGACGTTCGACGGGGTGGTGGCCAGCATGTCGTTGCACGCGCTGGAAAGGGATCGCCGTCCGGCCGCGGTCGCCGAGGTGGCGCGGGTGCTGAGGCCGCGGGGGCGCTTCGCGCTGGTGGAGTGGCGGCCGAGGCTGGGCTTCAAGGCCGCGCTGTGGCTGCCGTTCGTGCTCGGCGAGCGCGACGGCGACAACTGGCGGGGTCGCTATCCGGAGATCTGCGCGGAGGCCGGGCTGGGGCTCGAGAGCGAGGTCTCGTTCAGCTCGATGGATCGCTGCCAGGTGTTCATCAGGGATCGAACCTTCCGGTAAGCAAAAAAGAGGAGAATGCCAGGTCAGGGTTGCGAAGACGCCGTTCGACGGCAAGACCGTGGAGCTGACTTTCGAGCGTATGGACGACGATACGATTCGCGTTACGGTGTCATCGGGGCCAATAGGTTTTGATTTCGACGTGACAAAAAACGGCGGAATCACGGAGCCTTGAACGATAAGCACACCGAATTGATCCGGTGTCAGAGAGCATGAATAGAATAGCATTTGAATAAACATTCGATTGCAAATATCCATTTTCATTAAAATCCGTTCTGCTCGCTCGCAGCGTCGTGTCCGCCGGTCCGGGATGTGATATTCACGTCTCATGACCGAGCGAGAGAACACGGGCGAAAGCTGGTTGATTGACGAGCCGGGGTACGGGCGCGGGCCGCGGATCTGCTCGGATCGCGCGGGGCGTTGGTGGGCGGCCTGGATCGGCTGGGACGAGAACGGGGAGCGGGTCAGGGTCTGCCGGCGGGATCCCGGGCGCGATTGGACCGGCGGTTTCGAAGCGGTCTCTTTGAGCCCGGCGGTCACCTCGATGTCGATCGCCGCTGGTCGCGAAGGGTTGCTCGTCGCCTGGACGGACGGCGGCGGTCTGTGGCTGCGCCAGCTCGACGCGGACGGCGGAGGGCCGAGAGCCCGTCGGCTGGTAGAGGCCGCCGGCGCGCCCCGTGAGGCCTGTCTCGCGGCCGGCGAGAGCGGCGCGCTGCTGGCCTGGACGGAGATCGTGAGCGGGTCGCGCCGCGCCAGGGCGCTGACTCTCGACCGCGGCGCGCCGAGCGGCGAGCCCTGGACCGCTTCCGGGCAAGGAGAAATCCACGGATCGCCGGCCGCGGCGGTCGGCGAGGGCAGTGCCTGGATCGCCTGGCAGGTCGAGCGCGGCCCTCTTCTTGCCGTGCGCTGCCGCAGGATCGACGATTCGGCGGCGGAGGAGCTGGAGCCGGTCGCAGTCGCCAGCGGCGGCACGGTCGCGCTTCCCGCGCTGTGCTCCGACGGCGAGGGAGGTGCGTGGATCGCGTGGCAGTCGGACGTGGATCCCGACGAAGGTCCGGTGCTGGTGCGCTGGATCGAGCTGGCTCACGTCGATCCGAAGGGAAGGGCGGCGCTGCCCACCCGCGAGATGCCCGGCGTGGCGAGGCGGGGCGAGGGCGTCGACCAAGGGTTCGAGTCGCCCGCCCTGGCGCTGGCCCCCTCGGGGCGCCTGGTGCTGGTGGGGCGCAGCTCGCAGGGCTTGTGGCGCCAGGACCTGGGAGCGGCCGGATGGAGCGAGCGCCGGCGCCTGGACGAAGAGGGCTGGGCCTGTCGCGGACGGCGTCCGTCGGTCTGTGGCGCGGGCGAAGACCTGCTGGTGGCGGCCCGCGAGCGGGCCGGCATCGTCGTGCGGCAGCTTGATCTGTCACCGACCGGGGCCGGCGAGGACCGACCGCTGCTTCTCGAGCGGGAGCCGCTGCTAGCCTCCGGCGAGGGCCGGCGGTCGTCGAGCCCGCCGCGCAGAGAGATCGACGGCCGGCGGATCCTGTTCGGAGACATTCACCAGCACACGGCCGCCTCGGACGGGACCGGCACGCACGCCGAGACCTACCACCGGGCGCGCTATCGCTACGATGACGACATCGCCGCGGTTTCGGATCACGAGAGCTTCCTGGGCAAGCGCACGCCGCCAGGGGAGTGGATCGAAACCTGTCGCGCCGCGGACGAGCGCACCGTCTCCGGGGCCTTCGTCGCCCTGCACGCCTACGAGTGGACCGGCAGGATGCACCCCGGCCCCGGGCACAAGGTGGTCTATCCGCCGGCGCAGGGCGGTCCGGTGCTGTCCCGCGACGACGAGGCCAGCGCAGAGTCGTCAGCGTTATTGCGCCGGGCGCGCGAGAGCGGAGCGCTGGTCTTCCCCCACCACGTGGGTTGGACCGGCGCCGACGCCGCCAACCACGATCCCCAGGTGCAGAGCTGCTGGGAAATCGTCTCCTGCCACGGCGCCTACGAGCGACCCGGAGTCGGGCCGATCGCGACGCGCGGCGACGACAAGCCGGGCCAGTTCGTCGCCGAGATGCTCGACGCCGGGCTGCGCTTCGGTCTGGTGGGCGGCTCGGACGGCCACGGCCTGGACTGGCAGCACGGGATCTGCCGCGTGCGCGACTCGCACCGCACCGGTCTGACAGCCGTGCTCTGCGAGCGGGCCACGCGCGAGGCGGTGCTGGACGCTCTGCGCGCTCGCCGCTGCTACGCCACCTCCGGCGCCAAGATCCTGCTGTGGCTCGAGGCCGCCGGTGCGCCGATGGGCTCGGAAATCCGGGCGCCCGCCGGCGCTCGGTTTCGCGCGTTGGCCGAGGGCACGGCTCCGCTGAGCAGCGCGGCGCTGGTGACCGGCGGCGGTCGAGAGCTGGTCCTGGAGATCTCCGGCCGCGAGCTGCGAGCCGCCGGATCGCTGCCGCCGCCGCCTGCCGATCCTGGTTGGAGCTACTGGTACCTGCGCGTCGTGCAGAGCGATGATCAGGTGGCCTGGTCGTCGCCGATCTGGCTGGAGGGCGAGCGGTGAGCGGCCCGATCGAAAGCCCGGTCTTCACTCCGTTGCGAATCGGGCCGCTGACCCTTTCCAATCGCGTGCTGCGCACCGCTGCGTTCGAGGGCATGTGCCCGGGTGGCTTGCCTTCGCGAGAGCTGGTCGGGCACCACCGCGAGATGGCCGCCGGCGGCGTGGCGCTGACGACCGTGGCCTACTGCGCGGTTTCGCCAGACGGCCGCACCTACGAGCACCAGTTGTTGGCGAGCCCCGCGATCGCCGCGGGGCTGAGACGTCTCACCGACTCCGTCCACTCGGAGGGTGCAGCGGCTTCGATTCAGCTGGGTCACTGCGGCGACTTCTCCAGCCCGCGCGTGATCGGGGGACGTCCGCCGGGACCGTCGCGGCGCGTGGTGCTCTACGGCCTGACCGTCTCGCGCGCGATGACGAGCGACGACGTAGAGCGTATCACCGGCGATTTCGTGTCCGCGGCGCGCCTGGCCGCAGAGAGCGGATTCGACGCGGTCGAGATCCACGCCGGTCACGGCTACCTGCTCAGCCAGTTCCTCTGCCCGCGGATCAATCGCCGCGGAGACGAGCTGGGCGACAATCCGGAAGGTCGGGTTCGCTTCCCCGCCGAGGTCGTGCGGCGCGTGCGCGACGCGTTGCCGGCGCGGGTCGCGCTGCTGGTCAAGATCAACGCAGAAGACGGTTTTCCCGGCGGCTTGGAGCCGGATGGAGCGGCTTTGGCCGCGCGTGCATTCGAAGAGGCGGGCGCCGACGCGCTGGTGATCAGCGGCGGGTTCGTCAGCCGCGAGCCGCTCTACATGCTGCGCGGAAACGTGCCGACGCGAGAGATGGCGGCGGTGCAGCCCTCTGTGCCGAGAAGGGTCGGGCTGCGGCTGTTCGGCCGGCTGTTCGTTCCACGGCACGAGTTCGAGGAGCTGTTCTTCATGGAGCCGGCGCGGCCGATCAGGCAGGCCGTCTCACTGCCCCTGGTCCTGGCCGGCGGCGTCTGTTCGTTGGCCGGGATGGAAAACGCGCTGGGCGCCGGCTTCGAGGCGTTCGCCGTCGGGCGGGCGCTGGTGCGCGATTCCCTTTTCGTTCGCAGGTTGAGCGCCGGAGAGATCGCGACCTCGGACTGCGATCACTGCAACCGCTGCATCGCAGAGATGGATCGCGGCGGTCTGCGCTGCACGACCGCCGAAGAGGAGCGCCTCAACCGAGACCGGAGCGCCGGCGCAGCATCCAGTCGCCGAACAGCAGCGCCAGCAACGCGACGAGAGTGAGCGGGTGGCTCCACAGTGGAACGTCGTGGCGCGCCAGCACCTCGCGTCCGGGCGCGGCCCCCAGCTCGAGCGCGCCGGCCTCCAGCTCTCCGGCGAGGTGCTCGCCGCCGGTCGCCTCCGCGATCGCTCGCAGCAGCTGCTCGTCCGGATCCAACCTGCTCAGCTCCGGTCGAGCTCCGGCGACCAAAAACCTGGCGGTGGCGGTCAACTCGCCCGGTGCGGCCGCGGTCACGCGGTGAGGTCCGGAGCCGCTGGGCAACCACTCCCAGCGGTAGCGTCCGTCTGCGTCCAGCCTGATTCGGGTCTCCTCTCCGCGGGCGATTCCGTCGTCGTCCAGCCAGGAGATCGCGCAATCCAGCTCGGCTCCGGGCACCGGCCGGTAGGCCTCGTCGACCAGCTCGATCTCCACCGTGACCTGCTCGCCGGGCGTCGCCTTCTGCGGGCTGACGTTCAGCCGCAGGCGGTCCAGGTTCGGGTCGCGTCCCAGCCAGGAGACGATCCGGTTCCACAGGTCGGGAAACATCTCGGCCGATTCCCCGCGCATCGGAGCGGTGAAGCGCCAGCGCCACAACGAGTCGGTCATCAGCGCCGCGGTGCGACCGCGATCGATCTCGCGCACTGCGATCAGCGGCGTCGGCCCGTCGTCGCAGCGCAAGGAGGGATGCTCGACGAGGGTGACCGCGCCTGCGGCCAGCCCCGCCACCTTCGCGATGCCCTCCAGGCGTGAGAGTGAGCGCCACAGCTTCTCGTTCTGTCCGGGATCGGCCACCAGCCGGGTCAACGGGTGGCGCGCGCCCGCCTCGGTCAGCCGCGCTCGAAACGGAGTCTCGTCGACCGCTCGTCCTCCGCTCGCGCGGCGGGCGAGCGTACGGACGGGCAGCGTCTCGGCGATCTCGCCGTGCGACAGGCAGACGGAGCCGAAGGTCGTCTCGCCGCCGACGACCGCCAGCGCGCCTCCTTCGCGAACGAACGCATCGATCTTTTCCAGATAGCGATCGACTCCGACCTGGGCCGGATCGAAGTCCTGGAAGACGAGGATGTCGAACTCGTCGAGATGCTCCTCGAACAGCGTCTCGGTGGGGAAGGGGATCAGCGCCAGACCGGCCTTGCCCAGGCTGGTCGACTGGTAGGGCGTGCGCAGCACGTAGAACGACACCAGGTCGATCTGCGGCTTGGACTCGAGAGCTTCACGCACGAAGCGCTGATCCCACGAAGGGCGACCGGCCAGGTGCAGGATGCGGTACTTGTCGCGCACCACGTCGAAGACGACGTGCGCGGAGTCGTTCTCCGGCACCTCGTCGTCGGGAGGAGCAGCGGTGGTGACCGTCAACACGTGGCGCCCCAGCCGCGAGGGGCTGACGGTGAACTCGGTGCGCCCCGTCTCGCCAACCAGCTGGACCTGGTGGCGCCCTAGCAGCGCGCCCTCCCGCCACAGCGCGACCTCGACCTCGGGACGGTCGATCCCCACCGCGCGCAGCGAAACCTCGATCGGGGTCTCACTGCGCGAGAAGGCGAACGGTGCGACGCGGGCCGAGGCGATCGCCAGGTCGGTGCGGCGCCCACTCGCGGTGACCGCCACGGTGTTGATCGGGACGCCGGCGGCGGCCAGCGACTCCAAATCCAGCGACCTGTCCGGAGGTGAGTCGACCTCGGTGTCGGCGCCGTCGCTGATCAGCACCGCTCCGGACAGCGGAGCGTCGTCGCCGCGCTCGTCGAGCAGCTCCCGGAGCGCGTGGAGCAGCCTCGTGCCCCGCGCCTCGCCGGCGGCCACCAGGGCCTTCTTGCGACCTCTCGTCCGCACCAGCTCGTCGGCGACGGCGTACCAGTCCAGCCGGTAGCTCTTCTCCAGAAGAACGAGCTCTTCTCCGGCCCGCTCCAGCAGCTCGCGAACTTCGGACAGTCGCGAGGCATCCTCGCCGTGGGCCATCGAGCCGGAGACGTCCACCAGCAACGCGACGCGGGCGCTGCGCGGCTCGAGCTTGCGCGAGCGCAGCGTCGGCTGGAGCACCAGCCCCAGCGCCAGCGCCAGCACCGCCGCGCGCAGGGCGACGATCGCGACGCGGCGCGGCGCGCCGAGCCGGGGGTCGAGCGATCGCCAGGTCCAGACCAGCGCGGCGATCGAACCCGCCACCAGCAACGCCACGAGCAGCGGATCGAGACCGCCGAGCGCGCTGATCCGCCACTCGTCCATCGCCGAGCCGCTGCTGGCGATCCCGCCCATTCAGTCGCCACCCTCGTCGAACCGGCCGAAGCGTCGGTGCGGCTCCTCGTCTTTGTAGTCCTGGCACAGCGCGTACATGACCAGGTTGATCCCCAGCCTGAAGGCGCTCTCCCGCTGGCGCTCCCCGCCCGGAACCACCTCGTGCATCCAGTTGCCCAGGTTGTCACGCGCCCAGGCTCCGCCCAGGTCGTGTCGCGTGCGGATCACGGCCAGGCGATCGCCGCGGGCGTAGCCGATCAGCCCCGGGCTCCCCTCGACGCGACCCAGCGCGCGCGGAACGTCGTAGAAGGTGCGGAAAACCAGATGTCCGGGCTGCAGCTCCTTTGCGCTCGCACCCGGCAGAGCCGCTTCGATCAGCTCGTCGAAGGATTCGGAGAGCCCGGCGGCGTCTCCGTCGGGAGTCTGCGCCGGATCGACGATCAGGGTTCCGCCCAGCCTGAGGAAGCGGGACAGCGCGTCGATCTGGCTTTCGCTCCAGCGCGGAAAGGGGCGGTCGCCGCCGAGGTAGGCCAGGGGGCTGGCGGACAGCTCGGCGACAGTCGGCTTGACCACGCCGGGCTCGAGCGAGGAGCGCACCGCGGTGCGCTTGTGAATCTCCCAGGCCAGGCGCCGCAGCGCGGTCGGCCGCGGTCTCCAGTTGCCCCCCGCGTACGAGATCTGGACCAGCTCCACGCGCGAGGAGGAGCCGACCGCCGCGGCGTCCCACGGGCTCAGCAGCAGGGCGAGAAACGCCCCGCCCGAGACCAGGAACTCTCGCCGATCGGACCGGATTGCTTGCATCGATTCATCCACCTATAATTGCTCGCTCGTCGAAGGCGAATGTACAACACAAGACGGGGAGTCGCGAGAGATGCAATCTTCTCTGAGTAGAATCGCCGCCGCGGCGTTTGCGCTGGCGCTGTGGATCGCGGCGGGGCCGGCGCAGGCGGAGGAGGACGCCGCGCAGCAGGAAGCGGGAGAGAAGTGGGGCGGTCGCAAGCGCGACCACCACATGCAGGGCAGCGTCAACGTGCTGTTCGGCACCGGCTGGTACCTGGTCGCGCCCTACGACAAGGACGACCCGGACAAGGCCTGCGAGCTGAAGCCCAGCGACTCGCCGGACGCGGTCGACGGCAGGGAGGGCGAGCCGGTTTGCTCGGGGCGCTCCGGGATGCACCTGGAGCTGACCGGCGGGTTCGGCGTGCTGGACGGCCTCGAGGTGATCGCGATGTTTCGCCTCGGTGTGGAGCAGCCCGAGCGCGGGTTGTCCATGACGCGGCTGATCGGTCCGGGGATCAAGGTCTACTCGCCGTCCGACGGGCTGTTCAAGATATCGTTCGGCGCGGCCGCGCTGTTCGATTTTTCCGAGCGCAGGGTCGAGGACGCCTATGACTTCGTGATCACGGTGCCGATCGCGGCGCACTTCGACTTCATCCCCTGGCTGGGGGCGTACATCCAGGCGGCGCCCAACATCTCGTTCATCACGCAGTTCAAGCTGGACATCACCGGCGGAGTCGGCCTGCAGGGGCGCTTTCCCTGAGCCGGCCGAGGCGGGTCACTCCCACTCGATGGTGCCGGGCGGCTTGGAGGTCAGGTCTATGCCCAGCCCGCAGACTCCGGGCAGGGCCAGGATCCGCTCGCGCAGTTCGTCTCGCAGAGCGGCGGGCAGCTCGGCCGCGGTGGCGGTCATCGCGCGTTCGGAGTGGATCGGCCGCACGATCACCAGCTCGCCGGCGCGGCCGTCCAGCTCCAGCGGGGCGATCACGGTCGGGCACTGCCAGATCTCGTCGTAGACTCCGTGGCGGCGCAGACCCTGCATCGCGAGGTGGTCGGCCTCGCGCAGCAGGTCGAGTCGCTCGCGCGAGATGGTCGCGGCCCGCGGGCCCGCCTCGCGCGGAAACTCGGGGGTCAGGCTCCACACGCAGCGGTTGAGACCGTCGACGCGCTCCAGGATCGTGCCGGCCGCCTCGATCATCTCGTCCCAGCTCGGCTCCCCGCCGAGCAGGAGCGGGTGCTGGTAGGAGCGCAGGTCGGCCTTGACGCCCACCGAGCGGATCGGAAGCACCAGCGCCGAGACGCCCAGCCGCTCGGCCAGGGGGGCCACCTCGTCGCGCAGCCGCCCCAGCTCCTCATCGTCGCTCCGACCGTCGTCGCAAAGGGCGCGCACTCCCAGCCCCGGCCCGGGGAACGGGTGTCTCCAGACCGCCTCTTCGGGGATCTCGAGCTTCTCTCCCAGCTCTCTTACCTCCACCTTGTACAGGTCGGCCAGCGGCTCGATCACGCGGCCCTGCTCGAGCATCCGCTCGATGACCGGCACCCGGTTGTGGTGGGTCTTGATCGTGTCGGCCCGCTCGGTGCCGCCGGTCTCGATCGTATCGGGGTAGATCGTGCCCTGGCCCAGCAGGTGATCCTCGATCCCGAGCCGCCGCGCCTCGCGCTCGAAGATCTCGACGAACACCTCGCCGATGATGCGTCGCTTCTGCTCGGGGTCGACCACGCCGGCCAGCGCCTCCAAGAAGTCGCGCGAGGCGTCGACGAAGTGCAGGTTGCGGTCCTGCCCCAGCTCGCGGAAACGCTCCAGCACGCGCTCGCTCTCGTCCTTGCGCATCAGGCCGTTGTCTACGTGGAGCAGGTGGAGGCGATCGGCTCCCAGCGCCAGACCGAACAGCCGGGCCGCGACCGTCGAGTCGACGCCGCCCGAGGCCAGCAGGAAGACCGAGCCGTCGCCGACCCGCTCGCGGATGCCTTCGATCTGATCGGCCAGGTAGCGCTCCATCGTCCAGGAGGGGCTGCAGCCGCAGATGCCAATAGCGAAGTTGGCCAGCATCTTCTCGCCGTTGATCGTGTCGTCCACCTCGGCGTGAAACTGAAAGCCGTAACGCCGCAGCTCGTCGGAGCCGATCGCCGAGTAACGGTGCGGCTCGCCGCCGTCGGCGGGCTCGGTGTAGCCCAGCTCCTCGAAGCCGGGGCCCAGCGCGGCCACCGAGTCGAAGTGGCTCATCCAGACCTGCTCCGTCTCGTCCAGCCCGGCGAACAGCGGGTGGTCGCGCACGATGTGCAGGCTGGCCCGACCCCACTGGCGCCCGCCGTGGATCACCTCGCCGCCGTAGTGCTTGGCGATCTCCTGGTGGCCGAAGCAGAGGCCCAGGATTGGAATGCCGAGATCGTAGATTTCGCGAGTGTAGGTCGATCCCTCTCCGTGCGAGGAGAGGCTGGGGCTGCCCGAGACGATGATTCCCGCGTAGCGGCTCAGCACCTCGATCGGGTCGTCGGGCTGGCGAATCTCGGCCAGCACGTTCAGGCGCCTGATCTTGGTGGCGATCAGGTGGGCGTACTGTCCGCCGAAGTCGATCACGGCGATCGCGTCGTGAGTCATTTTCTTCTCCGTGTGGGGGCTCCTTGCAGCTTCGAGAAGTGATCGATAGCCCATTTCCCGGTCGGTGCGAAGGGGGCGCGCGCAAAAAAGCCGGGCGCCGCGCCGGATGAATCGGGCGATCCTCTCGACGCGGTTGATGAAAAGTTGAGTTGAAAAAAGCTGAGTTGGGACTAAACGGATCAAAATGAAATCATTGTTGATTTCGGCGTTGGTCTCGATCTCTACAATCGGTCTACTGTTTGTCTCGCGGGCGCTTGACTCCAGATATGGAAGAGTCGGCTGCGTTTGACCTCTTCATCCTGGGAAAGCTCGAGATTCACGCGCCGCGCCGACCCGCCGGCGGCCTTTCTCGCCAATAATCGCTCCCAAAGACGCAGCGGTGCGTGCGCCGGGCGCGCGACTCGGCTTGCCGGCGCCCTGCTGCGACAGGTCCTCTTTCGATCTCGCCCCGAAGCCCGGCTCGCCTCAGCAGGGCGCGGCCGGGGCGCCCACCGGCCACAGCGAGGACGGCGGGTAGGTCCCCGGCGGCCAGTCCATCGAGGTGCGCCTGCCCATCAGCGCCGCCCGGCGAAACGCCCCGAACGTCTCGCGGTAGAGACCCGCCGCCAGCTTCTCCATTTCGAGATGCTCCGCCTCCAGCTCCCGGTCGCGGCAGAACACCTTGACCCGCGGGCTGCGAGACGGATTGCGCGGGCGCATGAACGGCGACTG
>JAWOBP010000062.1:0-17396 GCA_046484285.1 Polyangia bacterium | reverse complement strand
CGTTTCTCAAAGCGGCGCTGATGGGCAGGCGCACGCCTGCAGACTGGCCGCCGGGTACGTACCCGCCGTCCTCGCTGTGGCCGGTGGGCGCCCCGGCGGCGCCCTGCTGAGGGCGGACCGAATCGAGACCAGGGCCAAGACAAGGGGCGCGGGCGAGCCGAAAAGCGAGCGCCCGTCGCACCGCTGCGTCTACTCTTTCATGAAATGCCGCAAAAAAGCGGTGCAACCTCGCGGGCAGATGCCCAGCGCAAGAGATTTGAGCTTCGCAGGTGCCAAGGTGCACCTGTGCTCGGTGTCGAGAGGCAAAAAAAGCACGGGCTTGCGACCTGGGTGCCCTTCAGCAGCTTGTAGGCATTTGGATTCTTCAATTATTTCGAGTCGATCCGTTTAGTCCCAGAAAATCGACAAAAACGAGAGAGAAAATCAGAGAATCGACGCGGTGTGATTGCTTGACGGTGCGATTGCTTGACGAGGGCGGGGCGGGGGCATACAGTCTCCCGCCGTCTCTGTGGCGCGGCTGCCAGGATCAGCCAGGAGGATGCGATGAGTTCGTTGACTCAGAAGACCAAGAGAATACGCAAAAACAAGCGTTCTTCGCAGGGCAAGCCTCGCAAGCGCGCGGTCAAGAAGGGTTCGACGCCCCGTTTTCCAATTCATGTAGAGGATGGTTCAGACGAGGTTCTTCCACAGCCGCCCGGCGCGGGTTCCCGTAAGGGCTAATCCAGAGCTTTCCAGATCTCATCTTGGAATTCGGGGCGAAAGCCTCGAATCAACGTGTTGTCGCGCGAGGGGCAGACTCGATTGGTCGCCAGCGCGATCGCGGCTTCGCGATCGGGGTCGACCCACAAAGAGCACCCGGTGAAGCCCAGATGTCCGAAGGTGCGCGGTCCGGCCTCGGAGCCGGCCATCGATCCCTTCGGAGAAACGAGATCCCCCCAAAGCGCCCTGCCCAGCGGACGGCGTTTTACCGCGTTGCGACTGAGATCCCGTGACAGCCAGGCTCCGTCCGCGAGCGCCGACAGCCACGCGCCTCCGAAGCGGGCGACGTCTTCGGCGGTCCCGAACAGACCGGCGTGACCCGCCGCACCGTTCATCGCCCACGCGTTGTCGTCGTGGACCTCTCCTTCCAGCAGCCTTCCGCGCCACGGGCAGTCCTCGGTCGCGGCGAGGATCACTTCTCCCCGTTTGGTCGGGCGCGCCGGCCGAAAGCCGATCGTGGTCAGATCCAGAGGCTCGAGCACCTCTCGTTTCAGCAGTTCGGGCAGTTCGCATCCGGCAAGGCGAGCCGCGATCTCGCCTAGAAGCACGTATCCCAGATCGGAGTACTCGAGGGACGAGCCCGGCGCCCGATCCGTTTCTATCTTTGCAATCATCTCGAGCGAGACGCGACGACCTTCTTCCGTGCCGCGGAGATCGGGGTCGATCCGCTGGTACAAAGGCTTCCAGGCGGGCAGCCCGGACTCGTGAGCCAACAGCTCGGCGAGCGTGGCCCGTCCGGTCGAGCGGCAGCCGAATTCCCTCAGCGCTTCGCAGACCCGCAGCTCGAGGTCGACAAGACAGCGATCCACCATCCTCAACACCGCCGATGCCACGAACGGCTTGGTCAGTGACGCCAGGTCGAAGCGCGTGTCCGTCTCCACGGGCTCTCCCGCGTCCGGGCGGGTGACTCCGGCCGTTGCTCCGGCCAGTAGGCCGCCTCTGGCCCAGACCGCCGCCTGGGCTCCGGGAAAGACCCGGTCGGCCACACCGTCTCGCAAGGCGCCTTCGAGCAGAGTGGTGAGCCTTTTTCTCACGAGCCAAGCATTGCCCCGACAGGTGGTTTTGTCCAAAAAAGGAGGACGGAGTGTTACGTTCTCGCTCTCCAGGTGTCCTACTGGCGAGGGGAGCGGACAGCGGGAGCAAGTAGAAGTAACACCTTGCACGCACGGGCGGACGCGGAGTAAGTAGAGCGGGCGGAACGACCATGACACGAAAGGACGAGGCATGAGTATCACTGAACGCTTTCTCGGGTTCGCCTTGCTGGGCGCCGAGTGGGTAATGTGGGTGCTGATCGCGCTCTCGCTGTTCTCGATAGCCATCATGATCGAACGCGTGATCTATTTTTGGGGGCAGAGACCGAGCATTTCGGCGATCATAGAGGACATGGGAAAGGCTCTCTCCTCGGGAGACTTCGAGGCAGCGCGCCGGAGGATCGAAAGCGTTCGGGGCGTGGCGCCCTCGGTGGGGCGAATCGCGATGAAGGAGGCCGAGCGGGGTTTCTCCGCCGTGGACGAGGCGGCCGCCAGCGCGATGATTCGCGAGAAGCTCAAGCTGGAGAAGAATCTCGCGTTTCTCGGCACTGTCGGCAACAACGCTCCGTTCATCGGTCTGTTCGGCACGGTGATCGGAATCATCCAGGCGTTCAACCAGCTCTCGTTCAACACGCAGGGCGGAGCCGCCGCGGTGATGGCCGGCATCTCCGAGGCGCTGGTGGCGACGGCCATCGGCCTGCTGGTGGCGATTCCGGCCGTCGCTGCGTTCAACATCTTCCAGCGTCGGATCAAGGCTCTGCTCGGCGACGCGGATGCCCTGGTGCACGCGCTGCTCTCCGGCATGGAGAACCCGGGCTCCGCCTCGAAGGAAGGTTGAGCCATGGCGGGTGGAGCAAAATTCGAAGACGACGAGATAATCACCGACATCAACGTCACCCCGCTGGTGGACGTGATGATGGTTCTGCTCGTCATTTTCATGGTGACCGCGACGTACATAGTCGCCCAGTCCATCCCGGTGGATTTGCCGGAGGCGGGCACGGGCGAGGACGTGGTCACCACGCTGGCGATCACGATCACCGAGGAGGGACAGCTCTACCTGGACGGCGAGAAGATGGACGAGAGCAAGGTCCGCACTCAGATCTCGCGGGCGAAGAAGACCGATCCGAATCTGCGCGTGATCATCGCCGCTGATCGCCGCATAGCGCACGGCGAGGTCGTGCACGTGATCGACATGGTGCGCAAGCTCGGGGTCGCCAAGTTCGCGATCAACATCGATGCCGAGGAGGGAGAGTGATCGTCGACCATGACCGGACGCACCCCCAGACGCCGAGGTCGTCGTTTCGAGGTGGTTTCCCTGTCCGCCTCGTGGCTGATCTCCGCGGCGGTCCACGCCGCGTTCGGAGTGGCGCTGGCGCTGCTGCCGGAGAGGGTGCAGGACAAGTACGAGGTAGTCGACCTCGAGGTGCGCGAGCGTAAGCCGGAGCCGGAGCCGGAGCCCGAGCCCGAGCCGGAGCCCGAGCCCGAGCCGGAGCCCGAGCCCGACGAGCCCAAACCCAAACCAAAACCCAAACCCAAGCCGCGTCCGAGCCAGGAGCCCGAGCCGGAGCCCGAGCCGCCCGAGCCGCCGCCCGCGCCACCTCCGGACGCCGAGGAGTCGCCACCGGACGCCGAGGAGGCCCCACCGGTGTTCGATCTCGGTGACAACACGTTCGCCGAGGGCAAGGGCGCCGGCTGGAGGCTGAACCGCTCTGAGGGGAACACCAAGTTCGCTGCTGTGGCGCGCCCCGGCCAGAAGTCGGCCCGAGGGACGCGGGCCGAATCGGATCCCGACGGCAAGCCGGGCGGAACCGGTTTCGCGCCGGTCCCAAAGAAGGATCTGTCCAGACCGCCACAGCCGCGCAGCGGACAGATACGCATTCCACCCTACCCGGCGGAGGCCAGGCGAGAGGGGGTGGAGGGTGCGGTGCTGCTCCAGGTTTTCATCGACCGCAAAGGCGATGTCAAAAAAGTTCGTGTACTGAAAGACCCCGGCGGCGGTCTCGGTGACGTCGCGCGCCGCGCGATGCTTAGGGAGCGCTGGAAACCGGCCTTGAACAAGAAGGGGCAGCCGGTCGACACGGTCATTCCCTACCGTTATCGGTTCGTTTTGGACGGGTAACATATTGAACCGTATTTCTGTTCGTGTCATACTGCTTCAATCTCTAGAGTCGAACGGAAGATTTCGATGCCGCATATCATTTTTGGAATATCAGAGCGCTCTCCTGTGATCTTGGCCGCAGCTATCGTGGCGCTGGCGGCGGCGTTGCCGGTCGGCGCGTACGCGCAGTCGAGCTCGCACAAGCAGGACAGCTCTTTTGGGGTCAATCTCTTCGAGCCCGCCCCCGGTCCGCTCAACTTCTTTCACCTGGAGGGCCCGGAGATCGGCGAGGACATGAAGCCCTCGGTGGGGATCCTCTTCTACTACCAGCACCGCCCCTTCGTGCTGCTCAACTGCGACGAGGGGGACAACTGCGGCGAAGACGCCGGCGGCCGCAACCTGGAGCCGATCGATCTGGTCGAGAACGTGATGGCCGCCGACGTGCTGGCCAGCTTCAACTTCCTCGACAGGTTCCAGGCCGGGTTGGCGATCCCGCTGACCATCTGGCAGCACGGCCGGGACTACGAGCTGGTCCAGGAGGGCACGGGCGAGAACGTCAGCGAATGGCTGGTGCCGGAGGATGCCTACGATACATACGGTGTGCTGGGAGACCTGCGCATTCACCTCAAGGTTCGAATCATCGGCACGGAGCGCCAGGACGGCCCCGTGCTCTCCGCCGCCGTGATTCCCGCGCTGCCGATGTCCCACTGGATCGGCTACGGCGAGGGCTACGCCGGCGACGGTTTTCTCTCCGTGACCGCGCCCAAGGTCCTGTTCGGCTATCGGTTCGCCTCGCTGCGTGTCGCCGCCAACCTGGGCGTCAAGTGGCGCGAGAAGTCCGAGCTGTTCTCGGCCGAGATCGGCCACCAGCTCACCTATGCCGCGGGCATCGGCTACGCCGTGATTCCGGAGGTGGAGCTGATGGCCGAGGTCTACGGGACCAAGAGCCTGGTCACGCAGAATTTCACCGACCTGGAGGGCTCGCCGCTCCTGTTCCTGGGCGGCGGGCGGTTCACGGCCGGCGATTTCATCTTCAACCTGGCCGGAGGAGGGGGAATCCTCAGCGGTGTCGGCGTGCCGCAGTTCCAGGTAGTGGGCGGGATGACCTGGGCGCCGCAGCCCGAGGAGGGCGAGGAGGGCTTCGAGATCAACGAGTGGGACCGTGACGGAGACGGTATCGACAACGAAGCCGACGAGTGTCCGGACGAACCGGAGGATCTCGACGGCTTCCAGGACGATGACGGCTGCCCGGACGACGACAACGACGGAGACGGCATTCCGGACGGGTACGACTCCTGCCCCAACGAGCCCGAGGATTTCGACGGTTTCCGCGACGACGACGGCTGCCCCGATCTCGACCACGACGAGGATGGGATCAAGGAGCCGGTGGACGAGTGCCCGGACGAACCGGAGGATTTCGACGGCTTCGAAGACGAGGACGGCTGCCCCGACCTCGACAACGACGGGGACGGCATCCCGGACGCCGAAGACATGTGCCCGGATCTCGCCGAGGACTTCGACGGTTTCGAAGACGAGGACGGCTGCCCCGACCTCGACAACGACAACGACGGGGTGCCGGACGAGCACGACAAGTGTCCCAATCGGCCCGAGACGCTCAACAACTACAAGGACGACGACGGTTGCCCGGACCGCGGCAGGGCGCTGGTGGTGGTGACCGAGGAGAAGATCGAGATCAAGCAGAAGATCCAGTTCGAGACCGATTCGGACAAGATCAAGGGCGACAAGTCGTTCGAGGTGCTCGACATCGTGGCCAAGATCCTGGAGGGCAACGTCGCGCTGCGGGTCTCGATCGAGGGCCACACCGACAGCCGGGGCAAGGCCGACTACAACCGCGACCTGTCCAAGCGGCGCGCCGAGGCGGTCAAGAAGTACCTGGTCGACAAGGGCATCGACGAGGATCGCCTCGAGACGGTCGGCTGGGGACCGGACCAGCCGATCGCGAGCAACAAGACCCGCCGCGGGCGCGCCACGAACCGCCGCGTGGAGTTCGTCCTGATTCGGCCGGAGAAGACCGTGATCACTCCCGAGGGCGAGGGGGAGAGCGCCGAGGGTACCGAAATGGACTTCACGGCGGCCGACGAGGAAAAGGAGACGATGGATTTCACCATCGAGGAGGACGAAGGCGGAGGTGAGTCCGAGATGGACTTCACCGTCGAGGAGTAGCTCTTTTCCAGGAGAGCAGCCCCGCCACCGCGCACGCCAGGGCGATCAGCACCGCTACACCGGGCCACAGCCAGAGCGAGGACCAGACGCCCAGCACGGCTCCGTTCCATCCGGCGGCGATCGCCGCCCACTGGGAGGCGGCGACCGCCAGTCCCAGCAGAATCAGGCGAGTCGCCCGTGACTCGGAGGTGTTGACGGCGATCAACAGCCCCAGCGCCGGAGCCAGCAGACAGGAGGCGATCAGAGCGCGACGCAGGGCGCGCTGCGCCTCGAGCGGCTCGGCGCCGTGCCCGGCCTCCTTCGCCGCCCGGATGCCGGCGGCCAACCGGGCCCTGTCCAGCGTTTCACCCGCCAGGCCGCGGCCGCCGCCAGGCAGCAAGGCGAGCCGGACGGCCTTGGAGACCGGCTCGCCGTCCTTTGCCAAAATCGACTCGGCAAAACCGCCGTCCCGCAGCCATCCCGCGTCTCGTTCCCAGCGCCGAGGGCCGAAATCGCCGTCGCGCCCCGCCGCCGACCAGGAGGTCGGCAGGCCTTTCGAATCGAGCTCGATCGAGATCTCCGCGCTCGGCTCGGGCCGTTCGGGATCCAGCCGCACGAGGCGCTGCTCGGTCGCGATCCAGAAGGGCTCGCGGCCGCTCGGACTCGATCGATTCTCGCCCGAGGAGCGACCTTTCAGCTCGGCCTGGCAGCGGGGCGCCAGCTCCAGCACCAGCGGCGCGGAGAGAATCGCGCCCAGCGCGGGAACCAGCAGCAGCGGAACCAGCAGCTTCGGAGTAGCGAGACCGGCCGCGCGCAGCGCGGTCCACTCGCCCTTGCGCCGCAGCGATCCCACAGCGGAGAGGGAGCCGAGCAGCAGAGCCAGCGGCAGCACGTGCGCCGCGACCGAGGGCAGCCGCAGCGGGTAGAGGCGCAGCGCTCCGGCCGTGCCCGCTCGAGCCATGGCGGCCGCCTCCACCATGTCGACGGCCACGTAGACCGCGCCGAGAATCGCCAGCGCTACGAGCGTGTGTCTCGAGACCGCGGCGGCCAGGTAAACGGTGAGGCGCAAATTCGGGTCAGCGGCGGCGCTCGGCCACGATGATCAGCCGCTCCGAGACGACGCCGAAGAAGGAGCCCGGAGTCGCCGGATGGCCGGAGACCTTGGAGACGGCGAAGCCGGCGTTGTGCAGGAGCTGCCCGATCTCGTGCAGCGAGTAGAGCCTGATCGAGTACTGGTGCTTCGCCTGGCGTTTGCCGCCGTTCAGGATCAGCTGGCGGCTGACGTAGAGGCGGCTGTTGATGAAGTTGAAATCCGACTCCTCCATGACCACCACGTCGTTGCTCTCGAACCACTTGAGAGTCGGTTGCCTGGTGATCACGTGATCGCGGTTGGCGACCTCGATCAGCAAATGAGCGCCCGGTTTCAACGCGCGGTGCACGCCCTCGATCACGCGCACGTTCTGGGTGTCGTCGAAGTAGCCGAAGCTGGTTCCCAGGCAGTAGACGCCGTCGAACGTCTTTTCGAACCCCAGGTCCCGCATGTCGCCGTGGATGAAGTTGATCTTCTGTTCCGCCTCCTGGGCTTTTTCTCCGGCGCGGGCCAGCATCGACAGCGACAGATCGACACCGACCACGCGGAAGTTGCGCCGCGCCATGCCGATCGCGTGCCGGCCGTCTCCGCAGGCAAGATCGAGCACCAGCGCGCCTTCGGAGAGACCGAGGCTGTCCGAGATCATGTCCAGATCCCTTCGCAGCTCGCGTTTGCTCGGCTCGGGGACCACCGCCAGGTAGTCGTCGTCGAAGACCGTTGCCCACCACTCGCGCTTGCGCTGACGGCGGCGGCGCTTGCGCGGCCTGCGGCGTCCCGTGCCCGGACCGAGCGAGACCGAAGGCGGGACCGGAATAGACGCGGGGCCGACCTCTTCGGCCTCGGCGAGATCTATCTCCATGCCCTCCTGCTCGGCCTGCGCGGTTTCCAGGTCCGCTTCCTCCAGCGGCTCGAGTTCTTTCTCTTCTTCTTCCCGTTCCTCTTCGACCCGGTCGAAGACCATCTCGGGAGTTCCGAAATCGAAAGGATGGGGGGTCTCGCCGTCGGTGCGCTCGGCGGCTGGTTCCTGTTCGTCTTCGGCGGCCTCCACGGTTTCGCTGCTCTCCGAGACCAGCGGAACGGGCTCTCCGCCCACGTCCTTTTCACTCATCGCTCCGCCGACCACGTACTCCTGGCCCAGATCGAGAATCTCGTCGTCATCCTCCTCGGACTCCCGAGCGTCCCCGGCCTCCTCCGGTCCGTCCTCGGCCTCCGGTCCGTCCTCGGCCTCCGGTCCGGACTCTTCCGGCTCGGGCTCGGGCTCGGGCTCGGGCTCGGGCTCGTCCTCTTCCTCCGGCTGCGGGGACGGTTCCGCGGGCGTGGCCGGCTCGCTCGGCTCGGCGGAGCCCGCCGGCTGGGTGAGCAGAGTGAAGGGGCTCATCGGCCGGGGCGGCCCGCCGGGGGCGGGCGCGACCTTGACGGTCGCCGCCTTGTCGGGCTCGTCCTGCTCCGGCTCCTGTTCCTCCTCGCCGTTCTCCGAGTCGGGCTCCTGTTCCGGCTCCTCCTCGGATTCCTTCTCTTTCGGGGCTTTTCCGCCCGGTTCCCCGTCGGCGGTTTCGGCGGCGGAGGTCTTGCCCTCCCGTGCCTCGTCCGAGCTCTCGCCGTCCTCTTCGGACGCCATATCCTCGGTGAGCTCGAGAATTTCGTCGTCGCTCATCTCTGCTTCGCAATCTCATCGTTTTCGACGGAGCCAACCGCGACGCCGCCGATACGAGCGCCGATTTCGACGCGGCGTCCCGTCCAACTCTCGTCCATCGATGCCGAGCCTCGGCTCCACAGCACGACCACGGTGGAGCCGAGGCGAAAGGCCCCGATCTCCTCGCCGCGTTCCAGATCGAATCCCGGGTCGAAATCGATCTCGGTGATCTCGTCCTTGCGCATCCTCGCGCGAGAAGGACCGAGCTTGGTGTCGATGTTGCCCACGCCGAAGGCGGCGACCAGCGTCACGGCCGCGCGCCCGCCGCCTTTCAGATCCAGCTCGAAAGCGACGCGCTCGTTGCGATCCACCGTCTCGCCGACCTGCGCTTCGGCCCAGGGGGCCACGGGAAAACGAGAGCCGGGCACGTGCCTGACCCGTCGCACCCGGCCATCGAACGGAATGTGTACGCGGTGGTAGTCGCGCGGGTGGAGGTAGATCACGGCAAAGCCGCCGCCCGCGAACTGGGCGGCGGACTGCGGTCTGCCGACGACGTCGCCCGCCGACCAGGTCCGTCCCTTGACCGCGAGATTAGTCTCGCCGGATTCGTCCAGCCTGCCGGTCCCGGTAACCTCGCCGTCGCAGGGGGAGACCATCGCGTCGGGATCTTTACAGATCGGACGAAGATCGGAACGAAGGCGGCGAGCGAAGAAGTCTCCGAAGGTGGAGAAACCTCCCGGCGGCTTCCGGGCGGCGTCCATGTCCACTCCGACCATTGCGCCGTAGGCGTGGATCACGGGGCGCAGAACCGGCTGGGGCAATCTCCAGTCCGCGGCTCTTCCGATCGCGTCGACTACACCCAGCGCAGCGGTCGAGGAGAAGATCTTTTCTAGCATGCCGCAACCCTCTTTCATCTTCGGTCGATACCGGCGAAAAAAGTATTATAGATGTTCGCCAGGGTATTTTTCAACGGGGCGAGGCGTCGTTTTCAGAAGAAGCGCTCCGCCAGCCCGTCGGCTTGCAGCATACCGGCCTCGGTCGGGATCGCGACGTCGGACTCCAGCCGCAGCAGGTTCATCCCGACCAGCGTCTCCACAATCGCGCGCCAGCGGTTCGCCAGCTCGCCGGGAAGCATGCGGTACAGCTCTGCCAGGTCGACTCCTTCCGCCGTGCGCAGGCCGAGCATCACGCGCTCGCGTGCCCGCTCCACCTCGCCCAGCGTCTCCTCGAGAACGCGGCTGCCGATTCCGCGCCAGGGGTCGCCCGCGCCGACTTCTGCCGCGCCCTCCAGGTAGCCGGCGAGATCGCCGTCGTTGGCCCAGCGCCGATGGCGTCCGCCCTCGGCGACGCATCCGTGCGCTCCGGCGCCGAGCCCCAGGTATTCCCCGCCGCGCCAGACGTGGAGGTTGTGCTCGCAGCGGTGACCGGGACGAGCGTGGTTGGAGACCTCGTAGCGTTCCATCCCGCGTTTCGCCAACGTTTCGCCCGCGGCCTGCCAGAGCTCCAGCATCGTCCCTTCACCGGGCAACTCTCGGCCTGCCTCTTCCAGCGCGCGGCGCATCGCCGAGCCCGGCGACAGCGTCAGCTCGTAGGCGGAGACGTGATCCACCTCCTGCTCGCAGAGAGCCTCCAGCTCGGCGACCAGCCGCCCGGGAGTCTGCCCCGGAGTTCCGTAGATGATGTCGGCCGAGACCGATTCCGCGCCGCTCAGGCGCGCGGCTCGCAGGGCATCGCGGGCCTGCCGCGCGTCGTGGCGACGGCCGAGCTCGACCAGCCGATCGCCGTCGAGCGCCTGCACGCCGATCGAAAAGCGGCTCACGCCCCGGTCGACCAGCGCTTCGTACCAGGTGGGATCGTTGTCGCCAGGGTTGACCTCGACGCTGACCTCGACGCCGTCGAGCGCTTCGGTCCGCGGCAAAAGAGAGGCGAGGCGCGCGGCGGGCCACAGCGACGGCGTGCCGCCGCCCAGGTAGATCGTGCTCAGCGTCGAGTCTTCGAGAGCCGAGGCCCTCAGCTCGAGCTCTTTCGAGACCGCGGCGGCGTACTCGTCGAAAGGGATGCGCCGCACGTCGTGCGAGACGAAGTCGCAGTATGGACAGCGCCCTCGACAAAAAGGCAGATGAATGTAAATCGAATAGAGTCGCACAAAACAATGTTAGCAGCCCGCGAGACGGCGGGAAACCGACTCGAGCCGGAAGCGAGGCACTGCAGATGGGACCGCGCGCTCTCGTAATCTGTCCGGAAGGTCTCCACGAGCAGACGGTGGGGCGGCGCGTGGCCGGTCGTCCGGCCGGCGAGATGCTGCTCGACTGTCTGGCGGCGGCCGGCGTGGAGTCGATCGGTTTCGTCGGAGGGGGAGAGCGCCCGCGTCGAAGTGGGGATCTGCCCGAGGTCTTCCGGCCCGACGGCGCTTCCCCTCCGCCGCCAGAGCAAGGCTTCTTGCTGCTTTCCGCCGACCTGGTCTTCGACGCCGGCGTGCTCGACGCCGCCGGCGATCTGCCCGCGGGGCTCCCGATCACGAGGCTTCCCTCCTCGGCGTGGAGGGCGGTGCTCGCCGATCCCGTCGGTTTTCTCGATCTGCTCGGTCCGGGACGAATCCTGGAGGACGGTCGCTTCGCCGTCAGAGCGTTCGATCGGCGCGGCGCCGAGATCGCCGGCCGCCTGCTGCTGGCGAGTGCGGCGGGACGCAAGCGAGGCCCGCTGCGACGGGTCGCGGACCGGGCGGCCGTCGGGCTGGCGCTGCGAGCCCTCGGTCTGGGTCTGGGCCCGGCGCTCCTCGCTGCGCTGTCCTTGCTGGCCGGTTTCGGATCCGGAATCGTATCGGCGACGGCGACGACGTGGAACGCTCACCTCGGAGCTGCGGCGCTGCTGGCAGTCCAGGCCACGCTGTGGCGGGCGAGCTCGCTGGCGGCGGCGCGGCCCCTCACCGGCCGGCGACCTTCCGTTCTCCCGTGGCGCTCGGCCGCGCTCGGCTGGCTGGCTGCCGGCTCGGGAGCCGCGCTGGGAGTGGTGCGGGCCGGCGACGCGGGGGAGCTGGCCGCCCTCGCGGTCACGTTCGTCGTGTGGCTGATCGCGGCGCTGTGGTCGGGACGCGCCCCTCCCCGCGACGGGAACGCCCGGCCCGGGTCACAGATCGACTGAGTCGAGAGAGGCCGGATCGGGCGGAATCTCGGCGCCGAGCAGGTGCGCCTGGGAAATCGAAAGCCCGATCTCGGGGTTGGCCCGTTCGAGCAGGCTGACCACGCTGCGCGCGGTGTCCTCGATCCGGTCGTGCGCCGCGCCGCTGTCGATCCTCTTCCCGATGAACCGCCGCCCTTCGTAGACCACCTTTTCGATGTAGGCCGGATCCTCGACGAAGGCGCGGTCGCGCTCGCGACATTCGCCGAGCTGCTTTTCGAGCCGCTCGGTCAACTCGAATCCGACGAAAATGATTGGTGCGCCACTCATATGAGGCTCGGCGGAGTTTCTACCAGACGAGGTTGCTGGCCTTGCGCAGGCGCGGGACAGCCTGCACGGTGGGCTCGAATTTGTTGCAGTCCAGGCAGGAGAACGAACGCCATCTCTTTGTCGAGGCCTCGTTGAGGCATCGCTCGTAGTGCTTGCAGTCGTCCCGGCGATGGAGGGCGATCTCGCGAATGTCCAGTGTTTCGTCCAGTCTCTTCATTGTGCCACCTCGCTTGTAGGCCCCTCCCCAAAAACGAGGCCGAATTATATGTTTCTATTTTGGGGTGTGCAAATCTTTTTCAGTCAGTCGCAGTGCGGGTTTGCGCCGCACCGGTTTCTCTCGGCGGGGCCACGGCTGGGTTTCCGGCTTCGTTGGATTTTTGTGTTTGGGCCCGGCGTGGTAGATCTCGCTTCGTTGAGTCGCGTTTTGGGAATCGCAGTGATCGTGGCGCTGGCGTCCGGCGGGGTATCCGCGCGGGCGCAACAAGCTTCGAAGGAGGAGGCGGCCGCCCGCGAAGCGGAGCTGGAGCCGCCCGAGCTGTTGGAGTACGTGCGGGCCGGCTACCCGCCCGAGGCCTTCGAGCGGGGGCTGGAAGCCGTGGTGGTCGCCGAGCTCGATATCGACGCGGGCGGCCTGGTCACGTCGGTGGAGATAACCGAGCCCGCCGGACACGGTTTCGACGAAGCCGCGGCCGAGGCGATGCGGCGCTTCGTCTTCGCGCCCGCCACCCGCGACGGGGAGCCGATTCCCTCCCGGGTCGTCTACCGCTACGCCTTTTTCATCGAGGAGGAGGAGGCCACCGCGATCGAGGAGGCGGGAACCGAAGCCGCGCAGCGGGCGTCCGAGCTGAGCGGAGAGGTGACCGACATGGACGGCCGTGCCGTGCCCGGAGCCACGGTCGCGCTGGTGCCGCTGGCCGGTGACGAGGGCGGCGAGCCGCTCGCGGTCAGCGACGAGCAGGGCGCCTTCGCGCTGACCGGGCTGCCGGCCGGAGATTACCAGGTGGACGTGGTGGCCGCCGGCTACGAGCCGCTGGCCACGAGCGAGTCGCTCGGCGAGGGAGAGCGGGTCGAGGTTGTCTACCGGCTGGAGGCCGAGGCGGCGTTCTACGAGACGGTGGTTCGCGGCCGCCGCCCGCCGCGCGAGGTGACCCGGCGCGAGGTGACCCGGCGCGAGATCACGCGCATACCGGGCACCGGCGGAGACGCGCTGCGCTCGATCCAGAACCTGCCGGGCATGGCGCGCGCTCCGGCCACCTCGGGGGCGTTGATCGTACGCGGCAGCTCTCCGCAGGACACCAACGTCTATTTCGACTCGATTCCGATGCCGCTGCTCTACCACTTCGGCGGGTTGACCTCGGTGGTCAACTCGGATCTGCTGGAGAGCATCGACTTCTACCCGGGCAACTACTCGGTGCGCTACGGGCGCGCGACCGGCGGGATCGTCGACGTCTATCCCCGTGCGCCCCGAAGCGATCGGTTGCACGCCTACGTCGACGCCGACATCTGGGACGTGGGCGCGCTCGTCGAGACCCCGCTGGGAGAGGACTGGTCGGTCGCGGCCGCCGCGCGCCGCAGCTACATCGACGGCGTGCTGAACGCGGTGCTGCCCGAGGACGGGGGGTTCGAGCTGACCACGGCTCCGCGCTACTGGGACTACCAGCTGATCGCCGACTACCACCCCGGGCCGGACGACGAGCTGCGGACGATCGTCTACGGCTCGGACGACAGGATGGTGCTCGTCTTCGGCGACGAGCTGTCCGGCAATCCCAACATCGGGGGCGGGGTGGACGTGGCGCTGATGTTCCACATGATCCAGTCGCGCTGGCGGCACCGCTTCTCGGACGGGGTGACCAACCGGCTCGCGCTGGCCTGCGGCTATGTCTCGAACGAGGGCAACCTGGGCGAGCAGATCTCGTTTGGGCAGCGGCGGGCGCCGATCTACCTGCGCGACGAGCTGGAGATCGATCCGGGCGAGATCCTGGTCGCGCGCTTGGGGCTGGACGGCGAGGTGGGCTGGACCGGTTACCGCTTCCGCGCGCCGGGAGACTTTCCCCAGGAGGGCGAGCAGTGGGATCCGCTGGCGGCCAACACAACCTATGTCGAGGAGGAGGCCGCGCTGTGGTACTTCCGGCCCAGCCTCTACGCCGAGCTGGAGCTGACCGCCGTTCCGCGCACGCGGCTGATCTACGGGCTGCGC
This sequence comes from Polyangia bacterium, assembly GCA_046484285.1. Taxonomy (GTDB): domain Bacteria; phylum Myxococcota_A; class Polyangia; order JAAYKL01; family JAAYKL01; genus CAZHCG01. Next base: position 2,978 of record JAWOBP010000062.1, on the reverse strand, counting down.
GCCGACTACATCCACCGCTTGCGGCGGGTCGAGCTGGACCCGCGCTTCGCGGCGCGTTTCCGGTTGCTGGAGGGTACCGTGCTCAAGGGCGGGATCGGGCTCTTCCACCAGTCGCCCTCGGGAGCGATGGTCGACGAGGAGTACGGCAACCCGGAGCTGGAGTCGATCACGGCGATCCACTACGGGCTGGGAGTCGAGCAGCGGATCGTCGACGACGTCGAGGCCGGGCTGGAGGGCTTCTATAAGGATGTAAGCAACCTGCCGGTGCCGTCCGACGCGGAGGTGACGCGTGGCGGCGAGACGGTTCCGGAGCGCTACCGCAGCGAGGGGGTGGGGCGGATCTACGGGCTGGAGCTGCTGGTCAAGCACCGGCCGACCGATCGCTTCTTCGGCTGGCTCTCCTACACGCTGATGCGCTCGGAGCGGATCGACGGGCCGGGCGAAGATCCGCGGCCTTTCGACTTCGACCAGACCCACATCCTGACCGCGGTCGCCTCGCTGGTGCTGGGTCGCGGCTGGGAGGCGGGCCTGCGCTTCAGGCTGGCCTCGGGCAACCCGGCCACTTTCGTGATCGGCTCGGTCTACGACGCCGATTCCGACATCTACTGGCCGATCCACGGAGAGACCAACTCGGACCGCCTGCCGCTCTTCCACCAGCTCGACGTGAGGGTCGACAAGCACTTCCGCGTCGCCGACACGATCGACGTCTCGGCCTACGTCGACGTGCAGAACGTCTACAACCACCGCAACGTGGAGGCCTACAGGTACAGCTACGACTACTCCAGGCGGGTCTACCTGCGCGGGCTCCCGATCCTGCCCGGCCTGGGGTTGAAGCTGGAGTACTGAGCGATCTGCATGACGCGCTACCTCCTGATCGAGGAGGTGAAGCTGGCCGCCCAAACCCGGTCGTTCTGATCTCGACCGGCTATCGTGCCGAGAGCATGATTCCGGCGCCCGGCCCCAGCGGCAGGTCCAGCAGAATCCAGGCGACCAGCATGATCACCCATCCGATCAGCAGCGCCACCGAGTAGGGGAGCATCGTCGCCACCAGCGTGCCGATCCCGGCGTCCTTCTGGTACTTCTGGAAGTAGACGATGATCAGCGCGAAGAAGCTCATCATCGGAGAGATGATGTTGGTCACGCTATCGCCGATACGATACACCACCTGGGTCAGCTCCGGGGAGTAGCCGAGGAACATGAAGAGCGGAACGAAGATGGGCGCGAGCAGCGCCCACTTGGCCGACGCGCTGCCCATCAGCAGGTTGATCAGGGCCGAGAACAGCACGAACATGATCACCAGCGGGATCAGGCCGAGCCCCAGGCCGTCGATGAAGTCGGCACCCTCGATCGCCAGGACGATTCCGAGGTTGCTCCAGTTGAAATACGCCACGAACTGGGCCGCGAAGAAGACCAGCACCAGGTATCCGGCCAATGACTTCATCGACTCGGACATGCCCTTCATCACGTCGGAGTCGCTCCGGTACCTGCCGGTCGCGATTCCGTAGACCAGCCCGGTCGAGCCCGCCAGCAGCAGGAGAATCGCGACCACCCCCTCGAGCACGGGCGATTCGAGCAGCGCGCCTCCCGCGCCCCGCAGCACGCCGTGGCGGGGAACGAGGCCGGCGGCGAGCAGGCCGAGCAAGACCAGCAGGGTAGCTCCCGTCCAGAGGAGACCGCGCTTCTCCGCAGCGTCGAGGCGCTCGATGGGCTCGCGCTCCCCTTCGGTGTCCCGGTATTCTCCCAGCCTCGGGACGACGATCTTCTCCGTGATCCAGGTGCCCAGCCCGGTCACCAGGAACGTCGAGGCCACCATGAAGTAGTAGTTGCCCGTGGGATTCACCGTGTAGCTGGGATCCACGATGTGCGACGCCTCTTCGGAGAGCCCGGCCAGCAGCGGGTCGATCGTGCCGAGCACCAGGTTCGCCGAGTAGCCTCCGGACACCCCGGCGAAGCCGGCGGCCATTCCCGCGATCGGATGCCGACCGATCGCCAAAAACACCGTGGCGGCCAGGGGCACCAGCAGCACGTAACCGACGCTCGACGCCAAATTGGACATCACGCCGGCAAAGACGATGATGAGGGTGAGCATCCTGGGGTGCGACGAGAGCACCAGCAGCCGGATCAGCACACCGATCAGGCCCGAGTGCTCGGCCAGGCCGATCCCCAGCATGGCCACGACGACGATGCCCAGCGGCGCGAACCCCGTGAAGTTGTCGACCATCTCCAGCAGGATGCGGTGCAGGCCGTCTCTGGACAGGAGGTTGACCGCCTCGTAGATCTCGCCGGTGGCGGGGTGCTGCGCCGAGGTGCCCAGCGCCGAGAAGACGGCCGAGGCGACCAGCACGAGCACAGCCAGCAGCCCGAACAGCGTGGCGGGATGCGGCAAGGCGTTGCCCAGCCTCTCCACCGCGTCCAGAAAACGGGTCAGAATCTTCTTCCGGCTCGCGCCTTGCTCGGTCATCTTCGAAGTTCATAGCATCGATAGACAATCGCACAACCGGAGGGTCGTCGCCTCGCGAGATCCCGATCTGCGGGTCAGAGCCGAAGACAGGGCATGAATCAGCCCAGCTCGCCCATCACAAGGCGAGATTCGTCCTCCCGGGCGACTCCGGACACGACCCGATTTTCAAGGTGATGAGCGTCGTCGCGGCGATCGCGGCCCTGCTGGCGATCGGTTGTAGAGATATTTCTCGACGGAATCGAGGCGTTCAACGAGAACGACCTGGAGCAGCTGGTCGCCTCCTACACCGAGGACGCGGCCCTGCAGCTGCCCGCCTCGGGCGCTCTGCCGGCGGTCGGACGCCGCGCCGTGGTGCGCCAGATCACGGGCTTCAAGGGCATCCTGCCGCACTCGAAGATCGGCGTGCGGCGCGTGATCGGAAGCGGCGAGATGCTGGTGGCCCAGTTCGTGCTGACCGGGACGCGGCGCTACGACCAGCAGGGCGTGGAGATGAAGCCCGAGAAGGTCGGCTATCACG
>JAWOBP010000050.1:0-14759 GCA_046484285.1 Polyangia bacterium | reverse complement strand
CCGTCAGGCCGTCCAACTTGTTGATCTCAGCAGTGGACGCTGTGATTCCGTCCAAGGTGTTCAGTTCGGCAGCCGTGGCCGTCAAACCAAGGTTCTGCAAAGCGGTGGGCGCGTCATCAAGATCCGACAGGTTGTTCACGCCGCGCAAGACGGCGCCGGGCGCCGGGGTGCGTCCAGGACACGATTTCCAGGCGAAAACGGACGAGCTCGAGGGGCGAGCCGAGGCGAGAACCGGCCGCCGGCGACCGATTCGGGGCGGGAACAGCCGAGATGTCAGGCAGCAGCCCGGCCGGATATGCTTCGGCCGGCGAATGCCGCCGCGGTTTGTTCTTGGTGTCTGACACCCGGGCCTGACGCAGCTCCAGGCCCCCGGCCCGAAACATTTTCCCCACAGCGCGGAGTGCTCTCTCACGACGCGGCACTTCTCGCGCCGCCCAAAATCTAGTACAAACGATCTTTCGTTGCGCAAGCTCGAGTCGTAGACGCGGCCCGCGAGGCGCCGGGAAAGCGGAGGGAGCATGGATCTCAAAAAGAGCCTGTTCATTCTCCCCAACCTGCTGACCACCGCGAGCCTCTTTTGCGGGGTCTACGCCATCTTGCGCTGCGCCTCGCCGGACGTGACCGACGACACGGTCTACGAGTCGTCGATCCTGCTTCTCTACGCGTTTCTCTTCGACCTTTTCGACGGCCGCGTGGCGCGCATGACCCGCACCCAGTCCAAGTTCGGAGTCGAGTTCGACTCGCTGGCCGACCTGATCTCGTTCGGGGTGGCTCCGGCCCTGATCGCCTACCGCTTCGCCCTGACCGATTCCGGGCTGGCCGGCATCTTCGTCTGTTTTTTGTACGTGCTGGCCGGCGCGATCCGGCTGGCCAGGTTCAACGTGCTGTCCCATTTTCCGCGCGAGGATTCCCAGGCGCCGGGCAAGTACATGCTGGGGCTGCCGATCCCGATGGCCGCGGCCTTCGTCGTGGCGCTGGTGGTGGCGACGCGCGCGATGGGCGGCTGGCCGTGGATGACGCAGCACGGCTTGACGATCAAGGGAATCGGCTACCCGATGATGGCCGTGGTGCTCGTGCTGTTGGCCCTGTTGATGGTCAGCTCGATTCGATTCCGCTCGTTCAAGGACCTCGAGCTCGGCGCCACCTCGATCGTGCTGCTGGTCCTGGTGGCCGCCAGCAGCGCCGTTCTCTGGCTCTGGTACTCGCCGGCGTACATTCTGATCTGTCTGCTGCTCGTCTACGTGGGAATGGGCTTCGTAGAGGCGATCGCTTTTTGGCCGCGCCGCCGCCAGCGCAGGAAAAACGACGCATGAAAAAAAATGGCGAGCCAGCCTTCGGACGGGGGGAATCCTAGGACCGGCTCGCCATATGACGCTCAATATCCTACGCAATCCGCGTGCCATTACTCGTTCCAGCCGGTAGGCGGACCGCTGTTGTTGAGAATAGCCAGCTATTTCAACGCCTTCGACAGGTCGTCGTCTCTGGACAGAATAGGTGAGCCCGGCTCATCGTTGCCCCGATCGTGCCGTCTTTTTGCAATGCTGAAAAAAAAGATTTCGCGGTCGAAAGAGAAACGACGGGAATCAAACGGAGAAGTACCTGGCCTGCGGGTGGTGGGAGACGATCGCGGAGGTGGACAGCTCGGGCACCATCTCCAGCGACTTGGTGAGCGAGACGCAGATCTGGTCGGGGCGCAGCAGCTCGAAGACCGAGCGCTGCGCTTCCAGATCCGGGCAGGCGGGGTAGCCGAAGCCCCAGCGCCCCCGGGCCCGCGAACGACGGGATCCTTCGTCGATTCCGATCTCGGCCCGCATCCGATCGTGCCAAAGATCGGCCAGCGCCTCGGTCAGCTCCACGCCCAGCCCGTGCAGCAGCAGGTGGTCCCTGTAGGAGTCGTCCTCGAACAGCCGTCGGGCCTCCGCGCTGATTCCCGCGCCGATAGTAGCGACGAAAAACCCAACCAGGTCGGGACCTTCCGAGTCATTCTTGAAGTAATCCGCGATGCAGAGCCGCGGAGGAAATGATTGTCTGGGGAAGCTGAAGGATATCTCCTCTCCGTCGCGTTCGACGTGCAGGGTCTCGTCCTCGGCGCGGCAGCGGAACCATCCCCAGGCCACCCGGGGCTCGGCCAGGCGTCGCTTTCGCACGCGGCTTCCCAGCTCGGCCAGCAACGGCTCTGCTTCTCGCTCGAGCAGGGCGGCGTGCTCCTCGGCGGACGACGAGCCGCGGCTGTAGCCCCAGCGAGCGCGGAACAGCGAGGAGCGGTTGATCCGCTCGAAAAGATCGTCGATCGGAATCTCCCGCTCCCAGCGCGCTCCGAAAAAGGGAGGGGAGGGCACGGAGACGTCGCGGCGCACGGGCGGCTGATCGGAGCGTTCCGGGCGCCGGGCGCGACCCGGTTTCGACGGGGCGGTCGTGGACTCCAGCGTTCCGGCCTCGTGGCGCTGCACGGCCTCGAGACCGGCAAAGGCGTCGGCGCAGTAGACCACCGGGCCGTCGTAGCCCACAGCGCACGACTCGGCGACGAAGCTCTCGGTCAGCGCCGCGCCGCCGAGCAGCACCGGCACGCTCAGGCCCGCGTCGCGCAGGCGGGGCAGGCCGCGCTGCATGGCGACCGCGGACTTGACCAAAAGCCCCGAGAGCCCGATCAGGTCCGCGCGCTGCTCGCGAGCCGCCGAGGCGATCTGCTCGAATGGGATATTGGTGCCCAGGTTCAGGATCCGGTAGCCGTTGTTGCCGAGCACGATCTCGACCAGGTTCTTGCCGATGTCGTGCACGTCGCCGGCCACGGTGGCCAGCAGGATCCGAGTCGCGTTATCGCCCTGGCGGCGTTCCATCAGCGGCTCTAGCACCGAGACCGCGGCCTTCATCACCTCGGCGGACTGCAGCACGAAAGGCAGCAGCATCTCGCCGCGTCCGAACAGCTCGCCCACGCGCCGCATCGCCGGGACCAGGATGCGGCTTACGATCTCGAAAGGCGCATAGCGCTCCAGCAGGATCGCCAGAAGATCGTCGAGCCCGTCGCGCTCGCCCGCCAGCAGCTTGTGCTCCAGAAGCTGCTCGGCTGGGGCGTCACTTTCCTGCTCGCTTTCGCTGTCCCGCTCGCTCTCCCGCCCGGAGTAATGCTCCAGCAGCGCCTCCAGCGGAGAGAGGTCGTCCGACCGCCGGCGATCGCGGATCAGGTCGAGGCAGACCTCCCTGTCTCGCTCCGAGATCTCGGCCAGCGGCAGGACCCGTCCGGCGTCCACGATCGCCACGTCCAGCCCGGCGCGGATCGCCTCGGCGAGGAAGACCGAGTTGAGGTGCCTGCGTGCGAGCCTGGGCAGCCCGTAGGAGACGTTGCTGACTCCCAGGCTGGTGAACGATCCCCCAAGCCTCTTCTTGATCAGCGCGATCGCCTTCAGCGTCTCGAGCGCCGAGCGTCTCAAGCCGGGGTCTCCGGAGCCCAGCGTGAAGGTCAGCGGGTCGAAGAGCAGATCCTGCGGGCGCAGGTCGTGGCGCTCGATCGCCAGCTCGCTGATTTCCCTTGCCACGGCCAGCTTCTCCTCGGCCGTGATCGCCATCCCCTCGGGCCCGATCGTCAGCGCGATCAGCGCAGCGCCGTGGCGGCGGGCGATGCGCAGCACGCGTTCGGCGGTGGGGCCGCCGTCCTCAAGGTTGATCGAGTTGATCAGGCAGCGGCCGGGCTGTCGCGAGAGCACCGCGGCGATCGCGTCCGGGTCGGTGCTGTCGATCGCCAGCGGCGCGCGGGCCCGGTCCGCCAGCAGCTCGCCGAGGCGCAGCAGGTCGCGCCGCTCGTCGCGGCCGGCGTAGGCGGTGCAGACATCGAGCAGGTGGGCGCCGCGCTGTTGCTGGCCGATGCCGATCCGCGCGCAGCCCTCGAAGTCGTCGGCCAGCAGCCGCTTGCGGAAGCGGCGCGAGCCGTTGGAGTTCATCCGTTCGCCGATGATCAGCGGCCGCGGGCTCTGCTCGATCTCGACCGCCCGGTAGCGGCTGCTCAGCGCCGGGCGCCAGCTCGGATCGCGGGGGCTCGGGCTGCGCCCGTCCAGCTCGTCGACCAGCCGGCGGATGTGCTCGGGAACCGTGCCGCAGCAGCCGCCCAGCACCGAGATGCCCAGCTCGAACGCGAAGTCGCGCATCTGGTCGGCGAAGCTCTGCGGAGTCAGGGGGTAGAACGGGCGGCCGTCGCGCACCTCGGGCAGACCGGCGTTGGGAATCGCCGAGACGCGGCCGGGCCAGTGGCGCGACAGCCATTCCAGCTGCGGAATCATGCGGTCGGGGCCGGTCGCGCAGTTGAGGCCCAGGGAGAACAGCCCGAACGGCTCGAAGGCGGCGGCCGCCGCCTCGATGTCGCTGCCGACCAGCATCGTGCCGCTGGTCTCGAAGGTCAGCGAGAGCAGCACCGGCAGGTCCGCCGAGCGCCGTTCGAGCACGTCGAAGGCTGCGACGACCGCGGTGCGCGCTTGCAGCAGGTCCTGGCAGGTCTCGATGATCAGCGCGTCCGCGCCGGCCTCTGCCAGCGCTTCGATCTGCTCGAGGTAGGCTGCGTGCAGATCCTCGACCGATATCTGCCCCAGCGAGGGCAGCTTGCTGGTCGGTCCGATCGAGCCGGCGACGTACCTGCCGGTCCCGTGGCCGATCGCCTCGCGCGCGAGCCGCACCGCCTCGCGGTTGATCCTTGTGGTCTCGCCGGCGAGCCCGTGCTCGGCGAGTACGATCCGGCTGGCGCCGAAGGTGTTGGTCTCGATCACGGTGGCGCCCGCTTCGAGAAAGCCGCGGTGCAGGCGCACCACGGCGTCGGGGGCGGTCAGGTTGAGCCGCTCGGTGCAGCTCACGTCGCGTCCGCCCCACGCTTCGGCGGGGATATCCATCTGCTGGAGGGTCACTCCGCACGATCCATCGAAGATCAACAGCTCTTCGTCTCTGAAACCCACCGCGTTTCACCTCGCTTTCAGCACCCGAATAGTATTCGGCCGAACCGCGAGAAGCCAGCTTGTTCGCCAAAAAAAAGATGACGTGTATCATCGCCGGCATCGCGATGGACGAGCCCGAGACCAGACTTCCCTACCTGGCGGCGGAGACGCCGGCGGTTCCCGGCGCGATCAAGACCTTCGAGGAGGACTTCCGGGTCGAGGAGATCCCGGCCTACCTGCCCGGCGGAAAGGGCGACCACACCTACCTCCTGATCGAGAAGCGCGGAATCTCGACGACCGCGGCGGTGCGGGCCGTGGCCCGGGAGCTGGGAGTCAGGCCGCGCAACGTCGGGTTCGCCGGGCGCAAGGACGCCCGCGGCGTGACCCGCCAGCTGATCAGCGTCGAGCATCTCGATCCCTCGCGCGCCGCCGCGATCGATCTTCCTCGGGTGCGCGTGATCGAGGCCGAGCGGCACGGTAACAAGTTGCGCCTCGGTCACCTGCGCGGCAACCGATTCGCGCTGCGGCTGCGCGAGACCGATCCGAGCCGAGCCGGGGAGGTGCGCGCCGCGCTGGCGGAAATGGGCTGCCGCGGAGCGCCCAACTACTTCGGATATCAGCGCTACGGAATCAGGGGCGACACCTGGGAGATCGGGCGCGCGGCGCTGCGCGGCGACTACCGGCTGGCCGCGGAGCTGATCGCCGGCGATCCGCGTCCCGGCGACGCTCCGGGAGCGCTGCGGGCGCGGGAGCTGTTCGCCGCGGGGCGACTCGAGGATGCGGCCCGCGCCTGGCCGCGGGGCTTCCAGGACAACGCGCGGGTGGCGCGGGAGCTGGCCCGCCCTGCGCGGGATCCGCGGCGGGCGGTGCTCTCGCTCGACCGCCGCGCTCTGGGGCTGTACGCCTCGGCCTACCAGTCGCGGCTGTTCGATCGCGTGCTGGCCGCGCGGATCGCCGAGCTGGACCGGGTCGAGGAGGGCGACGTCGCCTGGAAGCACGACAGCGGGGCGCAGTTCGTGGTCGAGGACCCGCGCGAGGAGCAGCCGCGAGCCGATCGTTTCGAGATATCGGCCGCCGGACCGCTGTTCGGCCGCAAGATGAAGCGGGCTCGCGGACGACCCGCCGAAATCGAAAGAGAGGTACTCGCCCAAGAGGGGATCGAGGCGGAGTTCTTTCCGTCCTCCGGGCCGCTGCGTTGCTCCGGTGCGAGGCGCCCGCTGCGGATGCGGCCGCGCGAGGTGGCGGTCGAGGCCGGATCCGACGAGCGCGGGGAGTACATCGAGCTGCGCTTCGCTCTCGATCCCGGCTGCTACGCCACCTCTTTGCTGCGCGAGATCTGCAAAGACGATCTCGAGATCACCCCCCGGATATCTTCTCCAGGGAGCTCTCGATCGGCGAATCGAAGTGAACGTCCAGCTGGGGGAACGCGATCGTGATCCCGGCCTCGGCCAGCGCCCACCAGATTAGCTCGTTGAGCTCCGACCTGAGGCGCCGCGAGCCCCAGGGATCGTCGACCCAGACGAGCACTCGCCAGTCGACGGAGGAGTCGCCGAACTCGTGCAAAAGGACGCGCGGCTCGCTGCCGGCCTCGCGAAACGGAACCTCCCGGGCGGTTCGTTCCAGCACCTCGCGAACGAGGCGCATGTCGGAGCCGTAGACCACGCCGACCACTGTTCCCAGCAGGAAGCGGGAGTCGGTCAGTGTGAAGTTCTTGACCGCGCTTTGGACCAGCGTGGAGTTGGGTATGATCAGCTCCTCCTCGTTGCGCGTGCGCACCACGGTGGCGCGGATCCTCATCTTGACGACGCGGACGATGTCGCCTTCCACCTCGAGCACGTCGCCGGGCTTGATCGTGCGCTCCACCAGCAGGATCACGCCCGAGACGAAGTTCTGCACGATGTTCTGCATGGCAAAGCCTAGGCCGACCGCGAAGACCGCGCCCGCGGCGAACAGGGTGGAAAGATCGATGCCGATCACCTGGAGCGCGGCGACCATGCCGCCGATCAGGATCGCGTAGTGGGCCAGCCGCGGGATCACGCTGGTGGATGTCTGGCCCTCGAGGCCACTGCGATCGAGCAGCCTGCCCAGCCGCCGCTTGGCCAGCCGGGAGAGCAGCAGCGTGACCGAGATCACGATCAGCAAAAGCAGCACGCTGCCGACCGTGATCTTCTCGTCTCCGGCGGTGAAGAGCTCGAGGTCCAGACCTCGCCTCAGCTCTTCGAGAAACGCGCTCCAGTCCATTCGTGGATCCTCCGCTCCGGGCGCGTTCGCCGCGGCCGGCGACGCCCGCCGGTGCGTCAGAGCTTCTCATCCAGCGCTTCGCGCAGGCCCTCCACCATTTCGGTCAGGCGGTCGATCTTGTCGTTGAGCTCGCTGACCTGACCGGCCAGTGCCTCGACGTTCTCCTCCTCCATCTCCTCGACCAGGTTGCCCAGCTCCACGCTCGGCCGCTCCACCGGGTCTTCGGGGGCGTTGGCGTAGAAGCGCTCGATCGAGCGCTTGAGCCGGAACTCCGGGGCGATCATCGGCACGATGTTGAGCCCCGAGGCCTCGGCTGCCAGCGAGAGGCTCTTCTCGTCGAAGGGATCGGCCATCGCCAGGTAGAGCACCTCGCCGGAGCGGCGAATCGGAATGATCGATCTCTCGACCGCCATCTCGCGGGGTATCAGCGCCAGGATCTCGTCGGGGATGTGCAGGCCGTGGATGTTGACGCAGGGCAGGTCGGCCTGACGCGAGAGGAAGGCGGCCAGCACAGCCTCGTCGATGAAGCCCAAATGGACCAGGGCGCTGCCCAGGCGCTCGCCCGTATCGGTTTGCTCCTGGAGGGCCACGCGCAGCTGGATCTCGTCGATCAGATTGGCGTCCAGCAGCAGGTCTCCCAGCCGTTCGATGTGTTTATCGGCCACTCGACCACCTCCCGCGAATTCCAACGAGTCGGTAGAACTCTAACAGAGATCGCGCGGCGCCGCGACAGCTTCCCCGAAGAACGGCAAGAGGCGTCCCTCGGCCATCCCCCACAGCGCGTTCTCCACTTCTGCGAGCAGACCGCGCAGGCGTTCCAGGCGCCCGTCGTCTCCGGATTCCTCCAGCCTGCCGATCACCTTGCGCAGCACGCTTTGCGAACCGGAGAACCAGGCGACGGTCCGCTCGCTCATCTCCTCGAAGCGGCCGAGGCGCAGCCCGGCTCCGGAGAGGAGCTGCTCGAAGCGCGGCTTTTCCACCAGGTGGGAGGCGGCGCCGTCCGAGCTCCAGAAGAGCGGGTAGCGAGGAGGGCCGGCGCCGCCGGCCAGCCAGTCGTGCCAGACGACGCGCCCCCCGTCGCCGAGCAGCTCGCAGCAGCGCCGGTAGAGCAGGGGCTTGTCGGCCAGTTGGATGTCGACATGCTGAATGCAGATCACGTCGTAGCGCCGCTTGGACTCGAGCTCCTCGATCGCGCCCGGCAGATGGCGGACGCGATTGGAGAGGCCGGCGCGCCGGGTCAGCTCCTCGCCGGCCCGGCTCAGCTCGGGCAGCAGCTCCAGCGCGTCGACCCTGGCCCCTCGCTCGGCCGCCAGGTGACGCGCGGTTCCCCCCAGGCCGGCGCCGGCGTCGAGCACGGTCCTGTCGCGCAGGTTCCCGATCCAATCGGCCCACAGCTCGGTCGCCTCCAGCAGGCCGGCGTGGAGCTGATCGTGCAGCTGCAAGTCCGCCGGCAGGGCGCGCGACAGATCCCGCCCGCGGCGCTCCAGGTCGGCCGCGATGCGTAGCATGTCGCCGCGTCCCTTCCACTGCCGGGCAATCGCTTCGTACTCGTCGCGCATCGGGAACACACTCCGCTTCGTCTCGTGTCGTCGAAGACTGATAGCCGACTGGACGAGAATTTCAAACCATCATACCGCGCGGGATCGGCGGCTGTGGAATCCGCGTGGGGCCGTGTGCGTTTTCGGGTAGGATGAGCTGGATGGTCGAAAACGGAACCGACGAGATCGGGCGCGAGGATCTGCTCGACGCCCTGCTGGACCTGGACCACGACCTGGGCAAGCACATCCGCTTGCCGGTCTCGATGTTGCCCGCAAGCGCCTCGCCGGTCGAGCTGCGCGAGGCGCTGGCCACCGCCTTGCTGCGCACGCGGCGCGGTCCGCGCGGGACCAGCGGGGCGCGCGAGATCTGGCGGGAGTTCGAGCGCGAGGCGGGCGGCGCGCTGGCCGGGCTGCGAGGCGCCGAGAACCTGACAGCGGCGCTCGCGGCCGCGCTGTCCTGGGAGGATGTGCTGGAAGGCGGCGCGCGGATCGACCGCGACGCGCTGGAACGGGATCTGACCGAGGTCCGCGAGAAAATCAGGGATCTGATCGAGGAGGTAAGCGGTGACTAGGCCCCGCCTTTTACTGATCGACGACGGCGATACGTACGCGGGAGTGATCGACGCCCAGATGCCGGAGTTCGAGCTGGTGCGCCCCCAAGGAGAGGAAGGTTCTCCCTGCCTGCGGGACGGTCCCGAGGCGCTGGAGTTTCTCGAGCGCGGGGTAAAGATCGTCGACGCGATCCTGCTCGACATGCACTTCGACGTGCCCGACGATCGGCTCCTGCCGCTGGCCGAGGACGCCAGCCGGCGGCGCACCAGGCGCTTCCAGGGCGTGGCGATCCTGCGCGAGATCCGGCGCCGCCATCCCGACGTGCCGGTCGTGCTGCTGACCGAAATCGAGGATCTCTCGCTGGTCGATCACACCGGCGAGCTCGCCTCGCAGTCGATGACCTACCTGCTGGACGGAGACGACATCGACGCGCTGCGCGTGCGGGTCAACGCGGCGCTGGAAGAGGCTTCCCTCGAGCTGGAGGAGTCGCGCGTGCTGTGGGGCGCGGACTCCTCGATGCGCGACGTGCGCCGCCGGCTGACCGTGCTGGCTCGCGGCGGGATGCCGGTCATCCTGGAGGGCGAGACCGGAACCGGCAAGTCGTTTCTCGCCGAGCAGTTCGTGCACGCCAACAGCGGCAGGTCCGGCCCGTTCGTGGTCGTCGACCTCTCGGCGCTGCCGCGCGACCTGATCCCGGCCCACATGTTCGGCGCGGTGCGCGGCGCGTACACCGGCGCGGTCGCCGATCGAAAGGGCGTCTTCGAGCTGGCCCACAGGGGCACGGTCCTGCTCGACGAGGTGCAGAACGTTCCGCTCGAGGTGCAAAAGCAGCTCCTGTTGGTGCTGCAGGACGGACGGGTGCGGCCGCTGGGCTCGACGCGGGAGGTCACGGTCGACGTCAAGGTGATCGCGGCGAGCAACCGCCCGCTGGACGAGGCGGTCTCGGCCGGTCGTTTCAGGCCGGATCTGTACATGCGGCTCTCTCCGGCCACCCGCGTGCGGATTCCGCCGCTGCGCGAGCGGCCCGGCGATCTGCGTTTCCTGGCGCGTCGCTTCGCGGAGCAGGCGGCGGACAATGCGGACATCTCGGAGCTGAGGGACGAGGTGGCCCAGGCGCTCGGCATGGAGAGCAAGGCGCCGGTGCGGCTGACGATCGGAAGGCGCCGCGCGCAGCGGGAGCCCGGCGCGCTGGAGCTGGCGCTGCCGGGTCCGGCCTGGAAGATGCTGGAGGCACATCGCTGGCCGGGCAACGTGCGCGAGCTGGAGATGGTGATGCACAACGCCGTGACCTTCACCCTGGTCGCGGCGGTCGATGCGATCCGCTCCGGTCTGCGCCTCGAAAGTCGGCGTCTGCAGGTGGATCCCGGCCTGGTCGGTGAACTGCTCTCCGGCTCGGCGGCACTCGAGTCCGGCGGAGAGCAGGCGGGCGATTCGCCTCCGGGCGGGATCGCTGTGCGGATCGAGCCGGGATCCTCGCTCAACCAGGTGGCCAACTCGCTGGAGCGGCAGTGCCTGCTCGAGCTGTTCAAGCGCACCGACGGCGATTTCGAGAAGATGGCGGAGATGCTGCTTTCCGAACCGGGCAAGGCCCGCGCGGTGCGGCTGCGCTTCAACCAGCTCGGGTTGCGCGTGCGGGAGATCGCGCGGAGATGAGCGGAGCCGCGATTTCCAGGCGGCCGGCGGCGGCTCTGCCGGCGGTCCTCGTGGCGATCGGAGCGCTCGCGATCGGGCCAGCATCCGCGGCGGCGGCCGACGCTGGAGCCGGGGGCGGGGACGGCGGACCGGACGCCGGAATCGGCGCCGAGCAGCGCGAAGAGGCGGACGCCGGCGTCGAGATCGACGAGCAGATGGACGAGGTGCTCGCCGAGGCGATGCGCAAGATCGCACAGGAGCGAAACGCCGAGGCCAAGCGTCTCTTGCGCAACAAGAGCTACCCGCTGGCGCTGACCCGTTTTCGCGAGGCCCACGATCTCGATCCCGAAAACGCGGAGATAACCAACAACCTGGGCTACATCTACTACCTGCTGGGTAACTACGAGGAGGCCGAGCGGCTCTACCGCCGCGCGATCCAGATCGACCCCGAGCGCGCCGTGGCCTACATCAACCTGGCCGATCTGCTGGTCTCCAGGGGCTCGGGTCGCGAAAACCACGAGGAGGCCGCGCGGCTGCTGGTGCGCGCCCGCGAGCTGCGCGGCAACAAGCCGTCGCTGATCCTGCGCCAGGCGCGCGTAGCGGTTCGGCGCGGTGCCTTCGAGGAGGCCGAGCGCTTTTACCGCGAGTACCTCTCCCGGCGGCGTCCCACCGACGAGCTGCGCCTCGAGATCGGCGACTTCTACCGCGACCTGGGGCGCAGCGAGGAGGCGCTCGACTGGTATCGCCAGATCGACGACGAGGAGCTGGGTCGCCGGGCGGCGGGCCGCATCTGGGAGATCGAGGTGGAGCGCCAGACGCGGCGCTTCGGCTGGACGCGGCGCGCCGACGTGATCTCATCCAAGGCGCGCAACCTGGCCGCCCGGGGAAGGGCGCTGCTGGGCAGGGGCGACCACGAGGAGGCGGAGCGCCTGCTGCGAGAGGCGATCTCGCTGGCGCCGGGGTTCGCCGAGGCGCGGGCTCACCTCGGCGACCTGCTGCGGGAGACCGAGCGTCCGGCCGAGGCGGAGCTGGAGTACCTGCGGGCGCTGGCGGTCGAGCACGCCGACGCGGAGATTCACGCCCGGCTCGGAGAGCTGTACCTGGAGCGGCCGGCCGTGGAGGGCCGCGCCGCCGAGGCCGCCCTGTTCCTGACACGCGCGCTCGACCTGCGCCCCGACTGGGTCGAGCTGCACCTTGACCTGGCCCGCGCCCTGCGCGCCGCCGGCGACTTCCCCGGAGCGCTGCGCCACGTGGAGCGTTACCTGGCCGGGATGCCCCGCGATCGGGATCGCGCCGACGCGCTGGCCTTGAAGCGTACGCTGGAGGAGCTGGTGCCGCCCGAGCGGAGCGGGCCCTCCCCGGCCGAGGATCTCTTCCGTTCGGGCGACGTGAGCGAGGAGCTGGCCGAGGCGCTGGGTCGCGCCCGGGCCCACCTGGCCCGCGGCGAGACCGACGCGGCGATGGCCGAGCTGCGCCGCCTGGGCGAGGAGGAGCGCGGCAGGGAGGTGCTCAACCTCGAGGGGCGCATCCTGTTCGGCGCAGGGCGCCTGGAGGAGGCGGTCGAGACGTGGCGCGAGTCGCTGCGAGCCGACGAGGAGCAGGCCGTGGTCCACGAGCAGCTCGGAGTGGCTCTGCGCCGGATGGGAGAGTCGGACCGCGCGCGAATCCACCTCGCCCGCGCAGCAGAGCTGGGCAGCGCGGACGCCGAGTATCACCTCGCGGCGCTGGCGGCAGGCGATCGCGAGGCCGGCCCGCTCTCCTGGCTGGCCGACGCGCGACAACTGGGCGAGTTGCTGGCGGCCCGCGGCAGGTTGGAGAGCTTCCTGGCGCGGGGCCCCGGCTCGGTATACCGCAAGGACGCCGAGGAGCTCTTGCGGCGGGTCGAGCAGCGGCTGCTCGCCGTGGCGGTCGCCGCGGCCGGTCTGCTGGCTCTGCTGCTGGTCTCGATCGCGGTGATCGCGATCAAGATCTGGGGCGGCGCCGATCTGCGCGCCCTGATCCGGCGGCATCCCGAGGCCGGACCGGACGTACAGCGAGTGCTCTCCGCCGTGCGTCACGAGGTGCTCAAGCACAACACGATGATGCTCAGCGGGCTGGTCGAGGCGATCCGGGATGATAGCCCGGACGCGGCGGACAAGGCCGACCACTTCCGCCGCAGCCTGCTGGGCGACGGCGGCGAGCGCGGGGTCGCCGAGCGGCTGGACGACTACCTCGACCAGCTGCGCCGCATCGGGCGGGCCAACCGCGTGCGCCTCAATCTGCGGCGCCGCGATCCGATCGTGGCGCCCCTGCTGGGCGGGTTTCGCCAGCTGCACCGCATCGCGCCAGGCCTGGAAAGGCTGGACGAGCTGAGCCCGGCGGCCCGCGCGGCGCTGCTGCGCTCGCTGAAGAGCGCCTCCCACTTGCTGAACACCGAGGCCTACCAGGCCGTGCTGGGCCTGCTCGACAGGCTGCGCGCGGTGGAGGTCGACGAGGAGCTGCTGCGCGGGATCTTCGAGCGCTGCCGCCGCGAGCCGGCCTTCGCCGCTGCGCGGGTGGCCCCGCCCGAGATATCGATTCGCGGCGAGGGCCCCTGCGGTGTGAGCGTGCCGCGCTCCGCGCTGGAGGACATCCTCTCCAACCTGGTGCGCAACGCCTTGCAGTCCTCGCTGGAGGACGATCGGGAGGCGCGGATCGGGCTCGACGCCGAGCGCGAGGTGGACGCGGTCACCGGGCTGGAGCGGGTCGTGTTCGCGGTGCGGGACCGGGCGCGGGAGCAGGTAACGGCGGAGATGCTGCGCGGGCGCTACATCGAGGAGGGGCTGGGGCTGACCGCCGACCTGGTCTCGCGCTACGACGGCACCCTGGACGTGGTGCCGGGCGGGCAGGGCTGGTCCAAGGCGGTGCTGGTCAAGCTGCCGCTGGCCGAGATTGCGACCGGAGAGGAGGAGGGCGGATGAGCGAGCCGCGAGTGCTGATCGTGGAGGACGGGGACGAGTACCTGGAGAACCTCTCGCGCTTCGTGCCCGGGCCGCGCTACATGCAGGCGCACACCGGCGCCGAGGCGCTGCGGATGCTGGGCGACGAGGAGGTCGACCTGGTCTACCTCGACATGCGCTTCGACCGGATTCCCAACTCCGAGCTGCTGGGCGACCACGTGGCCGCCACCCGCGAGCACAACGGCGATCCGGTCCGGGCCTGGCGCTACCTGCAGCTCAACCAGGGCCTCTACATCCTCGACGCGATGCGGCGCGCCGGGCACGGCGACGTGCCGGTGATCCTGGCCTACGACTTCTCGCGGCAAAGGCGCCGGCTGGAGCATCTCAGCAGGATTCATCCCTCGCTGCACTGGGTTCCGGACGCGGTGACTCCCGGCCAGATTCGCTCGCTGATGGATCGCTTGCTCGCCTGATGTTATCAATGATGGTTCGAGCCGGACCCAGGGAGGTTCAGATGACCCGAATTTCGAGAGTGATGACCGGCCTCGCGGCGATCGCGGCCCTGCTGGCGATCGGTTGCGGATCGTCCGACGAAGAGGCCAAGGAGAAGAAGCCCTCGCCCCGCGAGGCTTCGCCCTCGCCGAGCAAGTCGGACAGGGACGCGGTCGAGGTATTTTTCGACGGAATCGAGGCGTTCAACGAGAACGACCTGGAGCAGCTGGTCGCCTCCTACACCGAGGACGCGGCCCTGCAGCTGCCGGCCTCGGGCGCTCCGCCGGCGGTCGGACGCCGCGCCGTGGTGCGCCAGATCACGGGCTTCAAGGGCATCCTGCCGCACTCGAAGATCGGCGTGCGGCGCGTGATCGGAAGCGGCGAGATGCTGGTGGCCCAGTTCGTGCTGACCGGGACGCGGCGCTACGACCAGCAGGGCGTGGAGATGAAGCCCGAGAAGGTCGGCTATCACG
>JAWOBP010000147.1:0-11877 GCA_046484285.1 Polyangia bacterium | reverse complement strand
CGGTTGTGATCCTGGGAGTCTCGATCCCCGCCTTTATCCTGATACTCGCCGGGTACAAGCTGCTCAAGGCCCTGGCTTCCAGCCTGCTCGACGAGGCCGGGGAGAGCGAGCCACGCCGCGAGCAGAGTGCCACGCCCTGGCCCTGGGTGCTGCTTTCGCTGCTGGCGATTCTGGGCGCGATCGCAGGGGTGTGCTACGTGTTCCACGCCCTGTCGTGAGTCGCACCGCGCAGCCGCCTGTCAGAAGAGCCCCGCCGCGTGCGTCCAACCAACAGCGGCGCTCGAATTCCCCGCCCGGCAACAGGAGGTGAGCGAGATGCTCGTGCTGTTTCCTGTTCTGGCCGTTTTTCGCCTACGTTCTGCTGCGAGTGCTGCTCTCGGACCCGGACGAGGAGGAGGGGTAGCGCCGGACGCGTCGTGGTTGAAAAAGATGGAGGCTTCTATAGAAAGGAAGTGCAAGATGGATTTCGAGTACGAGGGTAAGAAGAAGAGAGCGCGGGCCAGAAAAGTCCCGCCCGGCGTGGCCTACGTGCTGGCTGGGGGGGTGGTCGTCGGGCTGGGTGTTTGCCTCGGGTTTGCCTTGCGGGGGGCTTCCGGAGGAGAGCTGGCCAAGGTGGGCGCCGGTATCGCTTCGAAAGGCGTGCGTATGATCAAGTGAGAGCCGGGCTGCTTGGAGCATGTACGGGAGGTTTCACATGTCAAAAGACAATTACGACGATTTCGACGCGAAGAAGCACGAGGATTTCTACCGCAAGCTGCGCAGGCGGATCACCAGGTGGCGCGAGAGAAAAGGCGGTCGCCACAAGTGGGCCGAGTACCTCGTGTTCGCGCCCGACCTGTTCTACACCCTGATCAAGCTGATGGCCGATTCGGAAGTGCCGCCGGGCAAGAAGGCCAAGGTCGCCGGTGCGATAACCTACTTCGTCTCGCCGATCGACATCGTCCCCGAGGCGATCGTCGGCCCTGTCGGATACATAGACGACATCTTCGTCGCCGCTTTTGTCCTGGACGACATCATCAACAGCGTGAGCGAGGACGTGGTCAGGCGCAACTGGCCGGGGGACGAAGACGTGCTTGAGGTGATCAAGATGCTGCTCGAAGTGCTTTCGAAGATCTTGGGCTTCGGGTTCTTCAAACGGGCGCGACGGAATGTCGACGGCGACGACGAGAGCGCCGATAACGACGACAAGGGCTCCTCTGCGTGAGTCGGAATCCTGCCTCTCCCGGCCGTCGACGCGAGTTGGAGGAGGCACCGCACGACGCTGCTTGCGACGAGAGGGCCGCTCGGGGGGAGAGAGCCATCCGCACTGTGAGGTTTTCTGAGGGGGCCTGGGTCTCATCGATGGACGACACCGGTCGGCTTGGAGGCAGTGGCGGGGTCGGATCAGCGCTTTCGATGGGTCGCGCGGCGCGCGGCGTTTCCAAATGCAGGCAAACAGGCGCAGCGGTGCGCCGGTGGTCGTCTCGAGCTGGTTTTCGGAGAGTGCCGCCGTTCAGGCGGCTCTTGCAGCCGGCGCGGTCAGCGACCTCATCTTGTCTGCCTGGTTGGCGCGAATTCTTTCAAAGCTCGCGCTTGTCGATCACCGGCTTGTTGCCGTGCTCGCAGCTCGGGCCGTCCTTGCGCGTACCCTTGTAGGTCTTGGTCCCCCAGTCGGCGTCTAGGTCGCGGCGTCCGTCCTTTTCGGCGCGCTTCTCCTCGTCGCGCAGGGGTTAAGAAGCCCGCCAATTCCCCCGTTTTTTTCAGCAAAGGCCGGCTCACCCCCTTGAAACCGGGGTATCGCGATCGAGCGCCGTTCACCGGACCCCCGGCCCGAAATGCTTTCCCCACAGCGCGGAGTGATCTGCCTCGACCGCGTTGTCTGGCATGCCGTAGAACTGGTATGCTGGACGCCTCCCTGGACGAGAGGTGGGGCATGAAGAACACAACCGAGGAGTGGCAGCTCTTCGTGGACGAATCGGGCGATATGACTTCGACCGATCGACGAAGCGTGGTGATCGGGCTCGCCTGGCGGGAGGATGATACCCGCGAGGGCCGGCGCATCCTGCACGACTACGTGCGGAAAATGTTGCCCATGGTGCCGTACCCTCCCCACGCGACGCTGCTGCACCAGCCGGCGTCCTGGCCGGCCTGGCGGCGCTGTGGATCCCACCCGCGGGGCCGCGGGGTGCTGTGGGCCAAACGCTGCGACCGCGCGCTCGCGATCATCGACGCAGACGATTCGAGCGCGGACGTCGCCGCGTACCGGGCCTCTCTCTCCGAGGGTACGTTTCCGGAATACGACCTGTTGCGGCGAGTTGGCTACTGGCTTCGCGGACGCGACCGGCGTGTGTGCGACGGCCTCGCACTGTGCGGCGCCGAGGCCCAGGTCGCCTACCGCGGGCTGTGCAGAGCGCTCGCCGAGTTCAAGGAACCCGACGGCTGCTTCGTGGTCACGGCCGCGCCGAGCCTGAAGACGGACGATGAGGCCGACGAAGAGGATCGTTACGCTACCCTGCTAGAAGCCGTGCTGGAAAGGACGGCGTCTCTGCTTGCCTGCCGCGAAGGCCCGAAGCGCCTAGTGCGGCTGCACGTCGCCCGGCGCTGGCACAAGGACATCGACCTGGCGAAGTTCCACCAGCTCTCGATCCCGTCGCTCGCCCGCATCGCATCCGCTAGCCACAAAAGGAGCGTGGGCGCGTACGTTCCTCCCGCCCTGGACGCGCCGTTCCGGTTCGTGATCGGCAACGTCTGGGACGCCAACAGCGACCCGAGCACGCACCCCGGAGTCGTGATCGCCGACTGGCTGGCGAACCGGCTCGGTCTCGCCTTCAAAGCACTGCCGCCGCTCTCCGGCCTCGAGCGGGCGACACGTCGCGTCGCCGCGCTGCCACTTACGACCGCAATGCGATCGCTTCCGGAAATGGGCCCCATGCCGGCCGCCGCGGCCGACGGGCCGGCGCGCGCGGCGGTGCTGTCGGCTTACGAGCGCGGCCTGCACGCCGAGGTCTCCGCGATCGCGCCGCCGTGGGCGCGCGAGCAGGCGGAGCGCTGGATCCTGGCGGCCCGCGCCCTGCGCTCGAGCGGAGAGGGAGGTGCCGCATGACCCTGCTCGAGATGCTGAAAGGACTCGCCGTGCCCGGCGCCCGGGCGCAGCAGGCAGCCACCGAGCTCACGGCGCTCGTCGAGACGATGGCGCCGCACTCCGTCGACGAGGCGACCCGCGAGGACGTCGTGCAGGGTGTGGTCCTGAACGTTCTCACGCGCGTGCTCGACGGCCGTTTCGAAATGCAGGGCGAGGGCCAGGCGCGCTGCTACCTGCGCAAAATGGTGCGCTCCGAGCTCGTCGACACCCTGCGACGGACGGGTCGGGAGGTGCCCAGCGACCTCGTGAACGACGGCGCGCAGCCGGATCTCCAGCAGCGCCCGGCGGGCGGCGCGAGTGATTTCGCGCTCGCGATGGACGCTCTCGAAGAAGCGGTGCAACGCGCCGCCGAGAAACGCCCGCCCCGCTGGCGCGAGCCGCTGAAACAGACGATGGAGCAGGCGAAAGCGCTCTACGGCATGGGATTGACAATGGAGGAGACGCTCGTTCACCTCGGAACTCTCGCGCCGGATGCGCCTCGACGAAAACGCGTCCGTGCCCGCGATAGAGCACACAAGGCCCAAGAACGCTTGCGCGAAGCCGTGCTCTCGGTCGCCGACGAGATGGCGGAGGACGGCGAGCGGGAGAAGGCCGCGCTAGTGCGCTTGGCATGCTCGCACCTTCTCAGGCGCCGTGCCTGTCAGAAACGACCGTCCGCAGACGTTCCTGGGACCGAGGGAGGAGCACGATGAGCGACATCCGTCTCGAAGAGCTGCGAACGGCCTTTGGCCTCGCCGAGGAGGCCTCTGTCGAGATCGCGGCCGAGATCCCGGTGCCCGAAGGCGACGTGGGCCGCGGAGAGGCCGCGCTCGCCCTGGACGCGTCCGGGGTCGATTCCTACGAACAGCTTTCGAGCGTCCTGGTGGAAACCGACGAGCTCGACGAGCTCGTGCAGGTCGACAAACCCTTCCAGAACGCTTGCATCTACACTTCTCCCTACGCCGGGCTGCTTGCCGTCGCGCCGGCCGACGTCGTCACTTCGGTCGACGGCAAGTGGTGGACTCGCAAGGGTATGGCCTTTTGCGACACGAGAAAGACGGCGGCGCGCGCGCTCGTCTCCGAGCCGGACGGCTTCAAGGGCCTCGAGGTGCGCGCCGATTTGGTAACCACCGTCCATCTCAAGCGCCATGCTTCAAAAGAGCTTCGCGCCCTGACCGCCCACGAGCCGCGTGCGGTGCCCGGTGTGTCCGCGCCCGACGTGGAGGCGCTCCTCGGAGAGCCCTCGACGGAACCCTGGCTGGTAGCGGAAGCCAAGGAGATGGCCGCGACCGACGAGCCCCTCCTGCGTCTCGCCGCCGCCGGCATGGTGGCGCGCCTCTTCTCTCCGCGCGATCCGAGCCAAAGACAACGCATGCTCTCCGAATTGATCAAGTCGGGCAAGCACCCCGTGGTCGAGGCCGTGCGAGAGTATGCGCGCAACCTGGACGCGGCCGCCGTCGAGGAGCTCGATCTCCTCGCGTCGGCGCTCGCCGACGGTCTCTTCGACCGCCTCGACGAGCTGCGCGAGCTCGTCGTCGAGGGCTCTGAGGACGCGGACGACGCCGCGCTCGGACTGCTCCTCTCCCGGGACGAGATCGAATCGGCGGTCTACGTGCTGCGCGCGGCCGGCGGAGGCGAGAACGCCGTCGCGGCGCTCGAGGCATTCGACCGCGAGGCCGTCGCTTCGGCAGCGGACGTCGACCTCGCGGAGCCGCCGTTCCACGAGAGACTGCTGGCGGTCTCGCGGTGCGATCCGAAATGCTGGTGGGGGCAGGAATGACGCGCCGCTGCGGTTTTGCCGGCGACAGTCTGTCGGAGCTCCTGGACCTTTGGGGCGATCTGAATTCCAAAAACCGATCCAGGGTCGAACGGGCGCTGGCGACCCCATGGTGCCGGCCTGCTACATGCCGGATTCCCGCCGAGCTACGCGACGAGCTCGCCCATGCGAGCCCGGATCCGCCCGTCGGATGGGTGTTGATTGTCTCGGTGGAGCCCAAGAGAAGCGACTCGGCATCGCTGCTCGCCTACGGCGAAGGCGACTACCCGGGTCTCGTGCGCGAATCACGCCCGCTAGGTCTCGGCGACGAGGCCAAGGCCGCCTGCACGCGCGCGCGCCGGACGGTGCTGCGCGGCCTGCCGCTGCTCCCGCCCGTGGCGTCCCTGGGTCGACCCCGAGAGTGCGTTCCCATTCGGCTCTACGTGGAAGGATCCAAGCGGCCGCTTCACGACGGCCCGTCCTTTGGCCTCGCCATGCTGCTCGCCGAGGCGTCGCACCTGGTCGGCGTCCCGGTGCCCGGCGACGTGTGCGCGCTCGCGGGGCTCGGCGACGGTGACTCGGTCTCCCGCGTCGGCGAACTCGAGAGGAAGCTCGTCATCGTGTGCCGATCGGCGCTCGGCGTGAGACGCGTTTTCGTCGCCGCGGGCCAGCGGGACGAGGCCGAGGCGATCGTAGCCGGCCTGAAGTGGGACGGAAAGATTTTGCCCGCCAAGACGACGGCGGACGTGTTCGACGTGGTTTTTCCCGATCTCCATGAGCGAATGGCCGACCTGTGCTCGGTCGACGACCTCGACGACGTGGCGAGGCGGAGCTTCGAGATCGCCCTCGACAGCCCGACCCACGTCCTGGGCTGGAATGGGGCGCGGGCGTTCGCCGAGCTGCTTTTGGCGCGCCTGCCGGAGGGGCACGACGAGGCGCGTCGCCGACTGCGCTTCGCCGCGGCGATTGCCGCGCGGCACGGTGGTGTGAAGGCCCTCATCGACTGGCCGGACGAGGCGTGGCTCGGTGGCATGCACCGGCGTGTGCGAGGGCTCGTGCTCGCCCACGTCGTGCAGTCGGCGGCCGACGCCGGCGAACGCGAGGCGGCGAGGGACTACGTGGCGCGCGCGTCCGCCCTCATTCCCGAGAGAGGCGAGGAGGACGACAGCGGGCTGAAGCTGCTGGGCGCGGTCGCGCGCTGCCGCGCGGCCTATGGGGATCTCGAGGGGGCCTTGCGCGATCTGGAGCGAGCCGTCGCGGGTTGGTTCGACAGCTTCCGGGGATGCGAAGCCTCGCACTCCCTGTCCGAGATGCTGCGCGTCTCCGGACTCCTGCACTGGGCGGCAAAGCTCGCCGAGATCGAGAAGCGTTGGGTCGCGAGACTCACCGAAGAGGTGTCGGGCGACCTCGTTTCACTCGGCTTCGTGACATTCGGGCTGGGCCGGGCCCGGCTGCTGTGCGGCGACGTCGAGCGCGCGCTCGAGCTGTTGGGTGACGCCTCCCTAGAATGGGAGGCCGCCCCCGCGCATCTCCAGGCGACCCGGCTGCGCTGGCTGGCGCGGGCACGCTTCGCGGCGGAGCTCGGCAACGAGGAGGTCGAGGCGGCCAGGACGGCCGTAGAGGAACGCGCCGCCCGGCGCGACGGCGGCGACTACCGCGTCTACGCCAATCTCGTCACCCTCGACCGGGCGATCGAGCGCGAAGAGGATCCCATCCCGGCGATCTCGGCGCTCCTCGCCGACGAAAATGAATCCCACGAGTTCCGCTTGCTCGACGATACGGCGCTCCCGCCAGCCGAGCGCGGACGGCGAATCGCGGATGGGTATCGGTACTGAGCTGTCCGCGCGGCGGAAAGCGCTGAGAGGAGTACAGCCAAGACGGTGAGTAACAAAATCAAGATATCGTCCAAGTCCTTAGGGCTTTCTGGCCTGCGAACGCACTTCGAGCGGGGTATTTTCGCCGTCCCCGAGATCCAGCGCGAGTTCGTCTGGGATCAGAAGAAGGCGTGCAAGCTCCTCGATAGCATTTACCACGGCTACCCCATCGGTAACGTCCTCGTCTGGCGCACGATCAGGAACAACGAGCACCTTTTGCGATCGCGGCTGCACATCCTGCCGCCGTTCAACTCGGCGAACTCCGACATCTGGTTCCTGATCGATGGACAGCAACGGTTGTCCGTGTTGTGGCAGATCCTGCGCGGTTCGGGAAACCAGGTGACAAACGAAAGCGGCAAGAAGATCGACTTCGGCTGGATCCGTTTCGACGCGAGCAGGTCGCCGGCGGGGCAACTGTTCAGACACACCAAGCGAGCGCCTTCTGAGCATCACGTCGCTGTCGTCGACATCCTGGCACGGAACTGGCGGACGCGTCTAAGGGGGCTCCATCGCAGCACGCTGTCCCGTGTCGAACGGTGCCGGGAGAGATTGATGGCATACAAGTTGCGTTTGACCGTCATGGATGGTGGCGATCTCGCTGCGGTGCGCGAGACGTTCATCCGCATCAACTCGCTGGGCATGGAGATCCGGTCGGCGGACCGCGCATTCGCGCGCGCGACGCAGCTCAACCTCCGGCATCTGGTACGCGGTCTACAGGCCCGGCTGTCGCACGGTTTTGACAGCCTCTCGGAGGAGGCCGTGCTGCTGACCTGCGGGCTGGCCATGCAGCAGCCGGACATCGGCGCCAGGGCCGTCGAAGCGATGGTCGATCGCATCGAGAACGACACACGAGAAGCCAAGGAATTCCGACGGCGGTGGCGCAAGGTCAGCAACTCCATCGCGTACACCGTGGACTACCTCGTCGAGAGCTTCGGCGTCGCGAACTACGGCTGTCTCCCTTCCGACAACATGGTGGCCGTGCTGGCCCAGTTCTTTCTCGCCAAGGGCAACAGGCGGCCCAACCGCAAGCAGAAGGAAGAGATCGGGCGCTGGTTCTGGGCCACCGCGGTCGGCTCGCGCTACGCGGGTCGCGGCTGGCGCGCGAACATCCCCGCGGACGCCCGCTTCATGCGCAAGCTGGCCGAGACGGGCCAGGGTCGCTTCAAGGGGGTGGCGCTCCAACCCCTGCACGTTCTCAAGCACGCCGACTACTCGAGGCGCGGCATGCTGACCGACGGGTACTTCTGCTTGTTGCGCCGGATCGGGCCGCGCTATCTCGAGGACGGGGAACCGGTACCGCTCGACCTCGTCTCCGCGCGAGCCAACCGAAAGGAGAAGCACCACATCTTCCCCAAACAGGCGCTGGCGAACAAGGGGATCACCGCCCGGGACTACAACAGCCTCCCCAACATCTGCATGATCGTCGCGCGGGAGAACCAGGCCATCGGGGCGAAGCAACCGCGCTTCTACCTGAAAGACCTGATGTCCTCGAAACGGACGCTCAACAAGGCGCTGAGGAGTCATCTCATCCCGTTCGGAGAGAACAGCGGGATGTGGGAGCCGGATCTCAAGCGAGGCTTCAAGCGATTCGTCGCGAAGAGAGCCGAACTGATCGCGAGAGCGTTCGAGCAAGAGGCGGGAATGAAGCTCTTCGTTCGATAGCGCGCGCCGACACCTGGAGACAAGAACTGTCTCATGCTCGCGTTATCGTGGCGAGCAAGGCACCGAACAGGCGGTTGCCCTCAACGGCCGTGGAGGTTCAAAGATGACATTGTTCGATGAGCTGGAACGCATGGTTCGCGAGCGCGGCGTGCGAGTCGAGGAACGGCTCTCTTTGCTGCACGCCGTTGGGGAAGGGCTCGAAGAGGGAGACGAACCAGCGGATATCGTCAAGAGTCGCTGCGAAGCGGCGCTCGAAGACGTCCGATCGGCCGCGACAGCCCTCGGGCGGAGGGCGCGGCGATGATACGCGTAACGAGCATCGAGATCGAGCGTTTCCGAGGCTTCAGGGGCCGAGAAACCGTGGATCTTCGCAAGCCGGTGACCGTAGTCGTGGGGCCGAACGGGGCGGGCAAGAGCTCGGTGCTCAACGCCGTCGAGTGGTGCCTGTTCGGCAGCGTTGTCGAGAAGAAGAGCAGCGGCATCGAAGAGCGCGAGAGCTGGGCGGTTCGTAACCGCGAAGCGGGAGAAGGCCCGGTGCGCGTTGCGCTCGCGTTCGATATCGGAGGCGGGGCGTACCGGCTCGAGCGGGTTCGCGAAGAGGGCGCCAAGGAAGACGAGCTGATACTCGGACTGCCGGACGGCGGTTCGCTAGGAGGAGCCGAGGCCGAGGCGCGAGGCCGCGAGCTGGGCCTGCCCGACTGGGAGACCTACCGCCGCGCACACTGCCAGCACCAGGAGACGGCGCGACGACGTCTCCTCGAAAAGGGAGACAGGAACGCCGCTTTGGCCAGTCTGCTCGGCATGGAGGACGACTCGAAGATTGTCGAGTCGCTGAAAGGTACGAAGCTCGCCGGCGATCTGGGGCAGGCTATCGCCGAGATCGAGGCCGATCTCGAGAACGAGCTGGAAAGACCGCTACGAGAAGTGCGCGAGGCCGAAGATCGCGCGGTGCGACGCGGCGTTCCCAAAGAGCGCGTCGGCTCTGCGCTGATCGACGAGGTAACCGACAAAATGGTCGAGCGCGCGGCGCGGCTCGCCGACTCTCTCGGCGTCGATTCGGGGGTGCCCGATCCAAGAGAGCTGGAGGCCGTTCTAGCGTGGGCCGTGGACTGGCCTTCCGTGGCGCGGAAGGATGCGGCACCGGATCGAGAGATCCGGGAGCTGAGGAAGCAACTGGAAGCCCTCATGGGGGAGGTTGCCACCGCCGAACCGCGTGAAAAGCGCGTTCGCGATAGAAAAAAGGCGCTTCACGAGGCGGCGCAAGCGGGTGGAGACGCGGCGGCTCGCAAGGACCGACTGGCGCGCGCCGAGGCGAACGCCGAAGCGGCTACGGAGGCTCTGCGCGACGCAAACGAGCTGGGGAGCCTTCTCGAACAAGCGGCGGCGGTCCTCGGATCCGCGGCCGACCCCGACGTCTGTCCGGTTTGCGGAAGCCAGGAGTCGGGGCTCGCGACAAAGATCACCGAACGGCTCGAGGGGCAAGCCGGCGTGGTCCAGAAGAAGCTGATCGCCGAGAGGGACCGCGCCCGGCGGGAGGTCGAGGCAGCCAAGCGAGCTGTGAATGACCTAATTCGGATGGAGGCGGACCTCGCCGACGCGGGCGCCAGGTTGAACGAGACGCGCCAACGACTCGAGGCGCTCCTCGGCGATGAAGCGCACGGTGACATCGACCTGCTGGCCGCGGCCCGACGAAGAATCGTGTCCCTGGACCACCGGAAGAAGGAGACCGAAGCCGTACTCGACGAACGAGAAAAGGCGCTGGCATCACACGGAGATGATCTCGATCTGCTTCGCGACCTCAAATCCTGGGCCGAGGCCCGACGCCGCGCCGAGGAGCGCATCGACCTCACAAAGACCGAGGAGTGGCACGTGCTCCAGCGGGCGCTCGACGCGGCCGCAGGCCTCGCGGCCGACCTGGACGCCCTCGCCGCCGCGGCACGTGATGCGCACGGTCGGCGCATCGAGGAGAGGAAAGACGAGGTCAACTCCTACCTCGAACGCTACGCGGACACGATCACCGGAGGACGCTTTCTCGGCGGCGTGCTGGTCGCGGTCAAGCGCACCGCCAAGAGTATCCGGCTCTCCATCACGGATGGGACGGGCGAGAATCTGCTCGCCGTGCTCAACCAGGGCGAGCTCAACGCCCTGTCGATCGCTCTTCTGTTCGCCCAGGCCGAGGCTGCGGCAGCCAGCGGAGGCTTCGGGTTGGTCGTTTTGGATGATCCGTGCCAGAGCATGGACGATCTTCACGAGCACGGGATCGCCGACGCGATAGGCGAGATCGGAAAGAGCTGCGGCGTCCTGTGCGGCGCGACGCCGTCGCCCATAGTTCAGCGCCTGCGCGACTACGTGCCGGTGCCCTGGGCCTTCGTCCATCTCGAAAGACGCGAGGGCCAGGAGGTCGCCGTGAAGGAGGTCGAGACGCGATGAAGGTGGAAACGCGTGACAGGCTGCGCTCGCTCGCCGAGCGGTGCGGCAAGGAGTACGGCAAGATCGTGCAGAAGCTCCTGGCGGTCGCCTTCCTCGAGGCCGGCGCGGAGCGGGTGGTGGAGCGCGGCGTGCAGGGAATCGACCTCGAGGTCACGCTGGATGGACGACGTCTGGCGATCGAGGTCAAGACCACCGAGGGGGACTCGATCACGCTGGGCAAGAAGGACGCCAAAGGCCTGCTCGCACGACGAGCGGAAGGGTTCGAGATCTTCATCGCCGTTCTGGGCAGGGGGCTGCTCGACGAGTGGATCGTCGCCCGCTTCCACGACGGCGAGCTCCCGGTCGGGGGCGCTATGAAGACCGTGACGCTGCGCACCTACCGGAACCCGGAAATCGAGGCAGCGGTCTCCGGCCCCTTCGACGAGGCACTGGCTCGGCACTACGCCGGAACCGTGGAGGGAGCTCAAGGCTACCTGGACGAGATGCTGCGAGGCTACGGGGCCTTCGCCCAGGCCTGAGTCGCGAAGACGCGATCCTCAGCTTCGCCGTCGGCGGGCTTGTCGCTGCTGGCGCGCGACGGCGATGGCGCGTTCGACCGAACGGCGCATCGAATCCAGCCCCTTCCCGGTGCAGGGAATCCACCGTTTGCCCGACTCGTTCGCGGCCTTGCGCAGCTTGCGACCCAGCTCGGTGCGCATGAACCGCATGACGATGATGGCGTTGGATTGCTCGATTTCGTTCTCGAACCGGTCCATGCGCCTCGCCCAGTTGCTCGACCAGCAGTTGAACTCGAATCCCAAGCTACAGCCGGGGTGGGACCGAGAAAACTCCTCGAGGAGCCGCTGCTCGTAGGCGGCCTGTCTCTCGTCGCCCCCGAAAAACACGATCGAGACCGGTTCCACGGGCTCTCGCTCCTCCTCATCATCTCCTGCGGGCTCCTCTCGCTGCATCGTATTCATGCGCTGGCGCAGGCTTTCGAGCGTATCCTGGCCGGCTCCCAGGTCTGCGAGCATGTCCACCAGGTCGGCGGAGTCTTCGGCTTCGTCGGAGATCGC